>CAKKRZ010000177.1 GCA_919902925.1 Acidiferrobacterales bacterium
GTTCTGGAGATGGTGCGTGCCGTGAAGGCGCTCGGTCTCGAAACCTGCGCCACCCTCGGCCAGCTGCGCGACGGCCAGGCCGAACAGCTCAAGACCGCCGGGCTCGATTACTACAACCACAACCTCGACACCTCGCGGCAGCACTACGACCGCATCGTCAGCACGCACACGTACGACGACCGGCTCGCGACCCTGGGCCGCGTGCGTAACGCCGGTCTCAAGGTTTGCTGCGGCGGTATTCTCGGCATGGGTGAGTCGCGGCAGGACCGCGCCGCGTTTCTGGCCGAACTCGCGGCGCTCGATCCGCCGCCCGAGAGCGTGCCGCTGAACATGCTGGTGAAGATCGAAGGCACGCCGATGGCCCTGGATGACGTGCCGCGCCTGGAACCGCTGGAATTCGTGCGCACCATCGCGGTCGCGCGCATCGCGTTGCCGGCTTCCTACGTGCGTCTCTCCGCCGGGCGCCAGGAGATGCCCGATTATCTGCAGGCGCTGTGTTTCCTCGCCGGCGCCAATTCGATCTTCTACGGCGATCGTCTGCTGACCACCGCCAATCCGGCGGCCGACTCGGACCGTGCGCTGCTCGACAAGCTCGGCCTCAAGGCCGAGGCGATGGTGTGCGAGACCGGCGGCAGTTGCGGCAGTAACGTCGCCGCCGTAAAGACGGGAAATACGGCAGCTTCAACGAACTGCTAGAAGTCCTCCCAAAAACGTAGCGAGCGGGCGTCAGCCGGGGGCGGCCGGAGCGCAGGAACCGGAGTGTACAAGGTAAGTACATGAGGATTCCGAGCACCGCCCGACCCCGGATCACGCACGCGCAGTAGTTTTTGGGAGGGCTTCTTCAGCGTACCGGCATGCCGAGGCGTTCCCGGCGCACGCGCCCGTCTTCGCCCACGCTCCACCAGATCCACAGCGGCCGTCCGACCAGGTGGGTCTGCGGCACGAAGCCCCAGTGGCGGCTGTCGTTGCTGGCGTCGCGGTTGTCGCCCAGCACGAAGTAATGCCCCGGCGGCACGGCCACGGACACGCTGACTCCGCCTTCCGTGGACCCGCCGAGGATGTGGTAGCGGCGCCCGTCCAGTGTTTCCTCGTGGATCTCGACGTCATGCAGGTGTTTCCCCGTCGGCCGGCGACTCGCCGCCTGGGCATTGACCGTGAGCACGCCGCGGTCGATGACCACGCGGTCGCCGGGCAGGCCGATCACGCGCTTGATGTAGACGATTCCCGGATCGCCGGTGAAACGGAACAGTACGATGTCCCCGCGCGCGGGCAGGGCCGCCGGGTCGGGTTGAAGATCGCTCGTGATTGGCACGCCGTAAGTGCCATAGTTGCGGTACGGCCACTTCCAGGCCAGCAGGAAGTCGCCGCGCAGCAGGGTCGGTTCCATCGATACCGCCGGGATGCGGTACGGTTCCGCCAGGAAGGCACGCGCGAGAAGAATGGCGATGACAACGGCGGCCGGCAGGCCGAGCAACACCGGCCAGCGCGAGGTCCAGCCGCCGTCGAACCGCGCACGCTGCCCGCGGGCGATGCGCCAGGCATCGCCCATGCCCGCGAATGTGATGGCGACATAGGCCACGGTGTAGAAAAGATCGAGCGTAAACACCGGCAGGCCGGCGAAGCCGCCGCCCAGGTAGGCCGCGAACAACAGGAGATAGATGGCCAGGTAAGCCAGCGCCCGTCGCCAGCGGCCGACGTAGAGCATCGCCAGCATGGTGGAGACCAGTGCCAGCAACAGCGCCAGCCAGGCTGAGCGGGTACGCGGGGAGCGGGCGGCGGCCATGTGGCCTGTCATGGAATTCAGCCGCTACCGGTGGAACGGCGTTCGCTGGCGAGCGGCTGATCCGGCACCGGGCGGATTTCAAACTGCATGCGCACGAGATCGCCGAGCACATACGTCGGTGCCCGGCTGACGCCGCCGACCGTGCCGGGATCGACGCGCAGGGTGTCCGTGTTCTTGATGCCGCGGATGGTTTCGATCACGGCCTTGTGTTCGTGGCCGTTGCAGACCAGGTCGTAATCGCCGGTCAGGGCCATGGCCTTGGCGTAGTGCGGGTAATGAACGAGAAAGATCCGGCGGCCGGCCAGCGTGAAGGCGCCGTCCTGCCCGTAATAGTGCACACGACTGTCCGGTTTGGCCGCCAGCCGGCAGAGGTGAAACAGGTCGCCGGTGTTGTTGCCATGCACCAGGTGAATCGGCAGCCTCAGCGGCTGGATGGCGTGCAGGGTGGATGGCGCCACCAGATCGCCGCAGTGGATGACCGCCTCGGCGCCGAGCGCCTTCGCCTCGGTGACCGCGGCGGCCAGGCGGTCGCGATGGTCGTGGCTGTCGGAAACGATGCAGAT
>CAKKRZ010000178.1 GCA_919902925.1 Acidiferrobacterales bacterium
CGGCCGTTGCCGAGAGTCTCTTTCCCTTGCGGTGCACCACGTACCAGTGACGCATAATGGGAAACTCGGCAACGTCGAGCACTACGAGCCGTTTGAGTGCCAGCTCCTGCTCAATCGTGGCGCGTGACAACAGGCCTAGACCAAGACCGGCCTGCACGGATTGTTTGATGGCTTCGTTCGAGCCAACCTCCATGCCGGTCTTGAGACGCATGCCGCGTTCGCTGAAGAAACGCTCCATGGCAATGCGCGTACCGGAGCCGGATTCGCGCACCAGGAAGATCTCTTCCTGGAGCCGTGCGAGCGGGATTCTTTTTTCCTTCGCCAGCGGGTGGTCGAGTGGTGCGACCACCACCAGCGGGTTATCCATGAAGGCCTCAGCCTCCACATCGGCTTCTACCGGCGGCTGACCCATGACCACGAGATCGACGGTGTTCTCGGTAAGCTGCCGCAGCAGGGTCTCGCGGTTGGTCACGTCCAGCGAGATGGTCACGTCCGGATAGCGGCGCGAGAAACTTCCGAGCAGAGTGGGGATGAAGTAGTTGGCGGTGGTGGCGACCGAGATACGCAGCCGCCCGCCGCCGAGGCCTTTCATACTATTAAGAACGCCTTCGAGTTCATCGAGCTGCTGGGTAATCGAGCGCGCGTAGCCCAGCACCTCGGTCCCGGTCTCCGTGAGGTGGATGCGCTTGCCGAGTTGCTCAAAAAGCGCCACCCCGAGACTCTCTTCCAGCTGTTTCACCTGCATGGAAACAGCGGGTTGCGTCAAGTGCAGTTCCTCGGCGGCGCGGGTGTAGTTCAGGTGGCGCGCCACCGCCTCAAAGACCTTGAGTTGGCGCAACGTCAGGTGCACATTGATGTCCCCGGATTAACCATACATAAAAGCTTATCATAACTATCACTAATTATGACTATTGTTTATGGTACCACGGGCGTAGGGTGTGCCCACTTTCAGGGCTCAGACGCCCTGATACCACTGACCGAATTTCTTAACCAGGAGGCCTTATGAGCAAAGGCGCAGCGAAGACTTACAAAGCGGGTGTGAAAGAGTACCGCGAAACCTATTGGATGCCGAATTACACGCCCAACGAAACCGATCTGCTGGCGTGTTTCAAGATCACCCCGCAGGCCGGCGTGCCGCGTGAGGAGGCCGCCGCCGCCGTGGCCGCCGAGTCGTCCACCGGTACCTGGACCACGGTGTGGACCGACCTGCTGACCGACCTCGACTACTACAAGGGCCGCGCCTACCGCATCGAAGACGTGCCGGGCGACGACACCTGCTTCTACGCCTTCATCGCCTACCCGATCGACCTGTTCGAAGAGGGTTCGGTGGTGAACGTGTTCACCTCGCTGGTCGGCAACGTGTTCGGCTTCAAAGCCATCCGCGCGCTGCGTCTCGAAGACGTGCGCTTCCCGATCGCCTACGTGAAGACCTGCGGCGGTCCGCCCCAGGGCATCCAGGTCGAGCGCGACATCATGAACAAGTACGGCCGTCCGCTGCTCGGCTGCACCATCAAGCCGAAGCTCGGCCTGTCCGCCAAGAACTACGGCCGCGCCGTGTACGAGTGCCTGCGCGGCGGTCTGGACTTCACCAAGGACGACGAGAACGTCAACAGCCAGCCGTTCATGCGCTGGCGCACGCGTTTCGACTTCGTGCAGGAAGCCATTGAAAAGGCCGAGAAGGAAACCGGCGAGCGCAAGGGCCACTACCTGAACGTCACCGCCCCGACCCCGGAAGAGATGTACAAGCGCGCCGAGCACGCCAAGTCTCTCGGCTCGCCGATCATCATGCACGACTACATCACCGGCGGTTTCTGCGCCAACACCGGTCTGGCCAACTGGTGCCGTGACAACGGCATGCTGCTGCACATCCATCGTGCCATGCACGCCGTGCTCGACCGCAACCCGCACCACGGTATCCACTTCCGTGTTCTTGCCAAGATCCTGCGTCTGTCCGGTGGCGATCACCTGCATACCGGCACCGTGGTCGGCAAGCTCGAAGGCGACCGTGAGGCCACCCTGGGCTGGATCGACCTGCTGCGCGAAAAGTACATCAAGGAAGATCGTACGCGCGGTATCTTTTTTGATCAGGACTGGGGTTCCATGCCGGGCGTGTTCGCTGTCGCCTCCGGTGGCATCCACGTGTGGCACATGCCGGCGCTGGTCAACATCTTCGGCGACGACTCGGTGTTGCAGTTCGGTGGCGGCACGCTCGGTCATCCGTGGGGTAATGCCGCTGGCGCCGCCGCCAACCGCGTGGCCCTCGAGGCTTGCGTCGAGGCGCGTAACCAGGGCCGTGCGCTGGAGAAGGAAGGCAAGGACATTCTTACCAATGCCGCCAAGTCCAGCCCGGAACTGAAGATCGCCATGGAAACGTGGAAAGAGATCAAGTTCGAGTTCGACACTGTCGACAAGCTCGACGTGAAGCACAAGTGACGCAGTCATCCCGGACGCGCCGCGAGGCGCGATCCGGGATCCAGTCATTAACGAATTGAGGAAACAGCAATGAGCGAAATGCAAGATTACAAATCCAGCCTGACCGATACCACCAGCCGCAAGTTCGAGACCTTCTCCTACCTGCCGGCCATGACCAGCGATGGCATCAAGAAGCAGGTGGAATACCTGGTGAAGCAAGGCCTGAACCCGGCGATTGAACACACCGAGCCGGAGAATGCCTTCGACCACTACTGGTACATGTGGAAGCTGCCGATGTTCGGCGAAACCAACGTGGACAAGATCCTGGCCGAGGCCGAGGCTTGCCACAAGGCGCACCCGAACAACCACATCCGCCTGCTTGGTTACGACAACTTCAAGCAGTCGCAGGGCGCCTCGATGGTGATCTTCCGCGGCAAGATGAAGTAAGACGGGCCCCAGCAAGGGTAACGATAGCCCCTGCTCGGGTAACCGGGCAGGGGCTTTTTGTTTACAGCAATGACGAGGCGAGGACAATGAGTAAATCAGGCACGACAGCTAAGGCCGATGTCTCCCAGTACCTAGTGACGCAAGAGCCGTATTACCGTTCGGTTTCCAACGAAATCGAACTCTACGAAGCCGCCTACAGTGCCCGCATGCCGGTGATGCTCAAGGGTCCGACCGGTTGCGGCAAGAGTCGCTTTGTCGAGCACATGGCGTGGAAGCTCAAGAAGCCACTCATCACCGTTGCCTGTAATGAAGACATGACCGCCAGTGATCTGGTTGGCCGTTTTCTGCTCGATGCCACCGGTACCCAGTGGCATGACGGTCCACTAACGGTGGCGGCACGCATCGGTGCCATTTGTTACCTCGATGAAGTCGTCGAGGCGCGCCAGGACACGACGGTGGTGATTCATCCACTCACCGATCATCGCCGCCAGATGCCGTTGGAAAAGAAAGGTGAGCTGGTGAGTGCGCATCCGGATTTCCAGTTGGTGATCTCCTACAACCCGGGCTACCAGAGTCTGATGAAGGACCTGAAGCAATCCACCAAGCAGC
>CAKKRZ010000179.1 GCA_919902925.1 Acidiferrobacterales bacterium
GTGCCGACCACCGTGCACTGCGACCATTTGATTCGCGCCAAGGTCGGGGCGATCAAGGATCTCGCGGTCGCCGAGAGCGGCAACAAGGAGGTGTACGACTTCCTGGCCTCGGCCTCGAACAAGTACGGCATGGGTTTCTGGAAACCGGGTTCGGGGATCATTCACCAGGTGGTACTGGAACATTACGCCTTCCCGGGTGGGCTGGTCATCGGTACCGATTCGCACACCCCCAACGCCGGCGGTCTGGGCATGCTGGCGATCGGCGTCGGCGGTGCCGACGCGGTCGACGTCATGGTCGGCCTGCCGTGGGAGCTGCTCTGGCCGAAGCTGGTCGGCGTGAAGCTCACCGGTAAGCTCTCCGGCTGGACCTCGGGCAAAGACGTGATCCTGAAGCTGGCCGGCATGCTCACGGTCGCCGGCGGCACCAACAAGATCATCGAATACTTCGGCCCCGGAGCCGAAGCCCTGTCGTGTACCGCCAAGGCCACGGTCACCAACATGGGCGCCGAACTCGGTGCCACTACCTCGGTGTTCCCCTTCGACCGGCGCATGGCCGAGTACCTGCGCGCCACCGGCCGCGCCCCGGTGGCGACACAGGCCGAGGGTCTCGCGCCACACCTGACTGCCGATGCCGAGGTGCTGAAAAACCCGGACAAGTATTACGACGAGATCGTCGAGATTGATCTTTCCAGACTCGAGCCGCACGTGGTCGGGCCGCACACACCCGACCTGGCGCGCCCGGTATCGCAACTGGCGGCGGACGTGAAGGCGCACGACTACCCGGCGGCGCTGACGGCGGCGTTGATCGGTTCCTGCACCAATTCTTCCTACGAAGACATCGGCCGCGCCGCCCACATCGCGCGCCAGGCGAAGCGCCATGGCCTCAAGGCACGCGTGCCGTTCATGGTGACGCCGGGTTCGGAGCAGGTGCGCGCTACCATCGAGCGCGACGGCCTGCTCGCCGACCTCGAGGCGATCGGCGCCATTGTGCTCGCCAATGCCTGCGGCCCGTGCATCGGCCAGTGGGAGCGCAGCGACATTGAGAAGGGCGCGAAGAATTCGATTCTGACCTCGTACAATCGCAATTTTCCCAGGCGCAATGACGGAAATCCGGACACCCATGCCTTCATCGCCAGTCCCGAGGTGGTGGTGGCCTATGCGCTGACCGGGCGGCTCGACAGCGATCCGATCCACGACGGCATAAAGCTCGATGGCATGAGCCTGAAGCTTGAGGCGCCGACGGCGCCCGAATTGCCCGCGCAGGGTTTCGACCCAGGTCAGGATGGCTATCAGCCGCCGACGACCAAGGCCCGGCAGGCACCGGTGGCGGTGAGCCCGAAGAGCGAGCGCCTGGCGCTGCTCGCGCCGTTCGAGCCGGTGGACAACAAGGCCGGCTACGAAAACCTGCCGGTGTTGCTGAAGGCACGCGGCAAGTGCACCACCGACCACATCTCGCCGGCCGGGCCGTGGCTCAAGTTCCGCGGCCATCTCGACCGGATCAGCGACAACATGTTTACCGGCGCGAACAACGCCTTTGCCGACCAGCCCGGCACCGGTTTCAATGTGTTGACCGGGCAGAGCGGTGAGACGCTGCCGGCCATTGCCCGGGCCTACAAGGCCAAGGGGATGGGCTGGCTGTCGGTGGGCGATGGCAATTACGGCGAGGGTAGTTCGCGCGAGCATGCCGCCATGTCGCCGCGTTGGCTCGGCGCGCGAGTGGTGCTGGTGCGCAGCTTCGCCCGCATCCACGAAACCAACCTGAAGAAGCAGGGCGTGCTGCCGCTGACCTTCGCCGATCCGGCCGATTACGAACGCATCCGCCGGGATGATCGTTTGACCTTCCTCGGGCTGGAGAAGCTGGCGCCTGGGCAAGCGGTGGAAGTCCGCCTGCTCCATGCCGATGGCGATAGCGAAACGTTCAAGGCCCGGCACAGCCTGACCGCCGAGCAGATCGGCTGGTTCAAGGCCGGATCGGCCCTGAACCAGATCCGGCGGGGACGTGCGAAGCCGGCAACTGCGAAAAAGGCCAAACCGAAACGAAAGGCCGCGAGGAAACCCGGCCAGAAACCCAGGTCCAAGGCACGGCTGAAGGCGTCAAAATCCAGGTCCAGCCTGAAGACCTCAAAGACACGGGTTCGGGGCAAGAAGGCCAAATCCGGGTCGAAGGCCAGGGTCAAAAGGAAGCGCTAGTGGATCGGCGGTTTTGGCCTTGGTGCTATTCCGGCGCAATTGCCCCGACTTGGGGAAATATTCGCAAGAATCAACAATATCCGGTTGACAGCCTCGGGTCGTTTCGAGGAAAATCCGCGCCTTTCGTTTGGAGGGGTTCCCGAGCGGCCAAAGGGATCAGACTGTAAATCTGACGGCTCTG
>CAKKRZ010000180.1:0-17858 GCA_919902925.1 Acidiferrobacterales bacterium
TCGGCGATGCCGGCCAGCGGCGCGTGATCGGTGGCGGCGATGACCTTGAATCCGGGCGGCAACTTGGTGACGCGGTCGCCATGGCTCATCCACACGTGCAGCCACTCGCTGCCGTCATCCATGCGTTCGTCGCGGATGTCGCGGAACAGGCGCGAATGTCCGTGCATGCGCACGCGGGCGTAGCCGAACTCGCGTTTGTCTGATCCCTGCACTTCGCCGCCCAACTGCGCCGCCATGGTCTGCTGGCCATAGCAGATCCCTAAAATCGGGATTTTCATGTCGAAGATTTCAGGCGGCGCACGCGGGGCATCAGCCTGCGTCACCGACTCCGGGCCGCCCGAGAGAATGATGCCGCGCGGTGCAAAGGCGCGAATCTCGTCAATCGGCGTATCCCAGGAATAGAGTTCGCAGTAGACACCGGCCTCACGCACACGGCGTGCGATCAGCTGCGCATACTGCGCGCCAAAATCGAGGATGAGGATGCGTTGCGAATGCGGATCGGTCATGGGATCAAACTGAAAGCCGCAAGCGGCAGGTTACAAGTTTGAAGCTTGCGGTTTGGAGCTTGCCGCTTATTCACGCTGGTAGTTGGGCGCTTCCTTGATCACCATCACATCGTGCACGTGCGACTCGCGGATACCGGCCGCGGTGATGCGCACGAACTGGGCGTGCGTGCGCATGGTCTCGATGTCCGGCGAACCGGTATAACCCATGCCGGCGCGCAGACCGCCCATGAGCTGATGGATCACGTTCACCATCGGCCCCTTGTACGGCACGCGCCCTTCGACGCCTTCGGGCACCAGCTTGTCGGCGGCCGCCCCTTCCTGGAAATAACGGTCGCTTGAACCCTCGCCCATGGCGCCGAGCGAGCCCATGCCGCGGTAACTCTTGTAGGAGCGGCCCTGGTAGATCTCGACCTGCCCCGGCGACTCGTCGGTGCCGGCGAGCATGGAGCCGACCATCACGCCGTGTGCGCCGGCGGCGATGGCCTTGGCGATGTCGCCGGAATAGCGGATTCCGCCATCGGCGACGATCTTCACGTCTGAACCCTTGAGCGCCTCGGCGGCATTGGCGATGGCCGTCAGTTGCGGCATGCCGACACCGGCCACCATGCGGGTGGTGCAGATTGACCCGGGGCCGATGCCGATCTTGACCGCATCGGCGCCAGCATCCTTGAGCGCCCTGGCCGCGTCGCCGGTGGCGATGTTGCCACCGATGACCTGCATGAACGGATACAGCCGCTTGATCCATTTGACGCGATCGATCACGCCTTGCGAGTGTCCGTGGGCGGTATCGACCACGATCACGTCGACCTCGGCCGCCACCAGCAGTTCGACGCGCTCTTCCGTGCCCTGACCGACGCCGACCGCCGCGCCGACGCGCAGACGACCCTTGCTGTCCTTGGCGGCGCGCGGATACTCGGCGGATTTCTGGATGTCCTTGACGGTGATCAGACCCTTGAGGTGGAAGCGATCGTCAACCACCAGCACCTTCTCGATGCGATGATCGCGCAACAGTCTTTGCACCTCATCCCGCGACGCGCCTTCCCTGACCGTGATCAGGCGCTCCTTCGGTGTCATGACGCGCGACACCGGCTCATCGAAACGGTTCTCGAAACGCAGATCGCGGCTGGTAACGATACCCACCAGGTCATCGCCCTGCGCCACCGGCACGCCGGAGATGTGATGGGCGCGCGTCAGTTCCAGCACCTTGCGGATGGTGGTGTCGGGGGTAACGGTGATCGGATTGCTGATGATGCCGGCTTCGAATTTCTTGACGCGGCTAACCTCGTCGGCCTGACGCTGAGCCGTGAGATTCTTGTGCACAATGCCCATCCCGCCCTCCTGGGCCATGCAGATGGCGGCGCGGCCCTCGGTCACCGTGTCCATGGCCGCCGACAGCAGCGGGATGTTCAGGCGGATGGTGCGGGTCAGGGAGGTTTCGAGACTGACGTCCCGGGGGAGAATGTCGGACTGCGCCGGGACCAGCAGGACGTCGTCGAAGGTCAGGGCATCTTGGACAATTCGCATGCCATATTATACGGATAGGTCCGATACCCGGCAATGACCCGTATATCAGAAAACCCTGAAAAGGACGGGTTGACGTGCCCATTCCGCTGCTTTAGTGTGCATGGGGTTCACCATTAGCACCCCATTAGAGGAGGAGAAAACATGAAAAAGTTGCTGTTCATCGCCGTCATTTCCCTGACCCTGACCGCCTGCGCCAGCTACAGAGCCGTAGTCGAATATAACAATCTGGCCGCCGAAGCCGCCAGTGAAATCAGCCTCGCCAAGAAAACCGGATTCCTGTGGAGCAACACGGAAAATTTCGTGAAGAAGGCCGAAGAGGACAAGAATGCCGGCAATATCGACGATGCCATCAAGGGCCTGAAAAAAGCCATTCGCGAAGCGAAACTGGCCCAAGCCCAGGCGAAGGAACAGGCCAACGCCAAAGCCCCGTACTGACCTACACCTTGATCGCAAAAAAAGCCGGGCACTGCCCGGCTTTTTTCTTTTCCGCTCTCCCGCTATGGTAGGCCGCGTGAACCAGACAAAGACCGAATCGGCAGCCAGCGAGCGCGACATCTACACCGTTTCGCGACTTAACCGCGAGGCCAAGCGCACACTCGAAGGCCGCTTTCCGCTGATCTGGATTGAAGGCGAAATCTCCAACCTCGCCCGGCCGGCCTCCGGCCACCTGTACTTCTCGCTCAAGGACAGCGAGGCACAGATACGCTGCGCCTTCTTTCGCCAACACCAGCGTTCGCAGACCGCGCCATTGCGCGATGGGCTGCAGGTGCTGGTCCGTGCGCGCGTGTCTCTCTATGAAGGCCGCGGCGATTATCAGCTGATCGTCGAATACCTGGAAGAGGCGGGCGAAGGCGCGCTCAAGCGGGCCTTCGAGCAGCTCAAGGCCAAGCTCAACGCCGAAGGCCTGTTCGACCTGTCCCGCAAAAAACCGTTGCCGCGGCTGCCGCGTCGCATTGCGCTGGTCACCTCGCCCAGCGGCGCGGTCGTGCACGACATACTCACCACGCTCGGCCGCCGCTTTCCGGCGATCGACGTGCGACTCTACCCGGTACCCGTGCAGGGCGAGGGCGCCGCCGAACAGATCGCGCGGGCCATTCATCGCGCCGGGCGCGACGGCGACTGCCAGGCCATGATCGTGGCGCGCGGCGGTGGCTCGCTCGAAGATCTGTGGGCATTCAACGAGGAGATCGTGGCGCGCGCCATCTTCCTGAGTCCGATCCCGGTGGTGACCGGCGTCGGTCACGAGGTGGATTTCACCATCGCCGACTTCGTCGCCGATGCGCGCGCACCAACGCCGACCGCGGCGGCCGAACTGTTGAGCCCGCACTGGGAAGACTGGTACGACCGCTATCGGCAGCTGGAGCAGCGCCTGGGGCGCCTGATGCGCGATCGCCGCTTCGCACTGCAACAACGTGTCGACACGCTGCGTGCCCGACTCATCCACCCGCGCACGCGTCTCGTACTGCTGGGTGAGCGACTGCGGGTTTCGCGCGAGCGGCTGCGCCAGGCATGGCGGCTGCGCGGACAACAGCAGCGTCTGCGCTGGCTGACGGCATTCACGCGCTTGCGCGAACTGGCACCGCTCGGTCGTCTGCGGGCGGAGCAACTGCATGCCCGCCACTTGCGATCGCGCTTGGTCGTGGCCGTGCGCCGACGTCACGAACGCGCAGCCGAAAACCTGATGCGCCAGGCGCAGGGCCTGCAAACCCTGAGTCCGCTGGCGACGCTGGCGCGCGGCTACGCCGTGGTCAGCGATGCAGCCCGGGGCACCATCCTGCGCGACGCGGCGGCTGTCCGGCCCGGGTCGCGTATCCGCGCCCGGCTGGCCCGCGGCGAACTCGATTGCCTGGTGGAGAAAATCCGTGAAGGCTAGTGTGACGGCGCTGGCACTGTGGATGCTCGCGGCCACGGTCTGGGCCCAGGAACTGCCCCGCGAAGAACGCGTGCCCGGCGGGGTCGCGATCGTCGCCCTGGGAGCATCGACCGGATCGCGACCAGCGGCCAGTTTCCTGGCTGAGCGGGTCATGATCGTCACGCATGAGAATCAATGGAAAGCCGTGGTCGGAATTCCGCTGTCGATACGTCCCGGCCGCCATCGTTTGCAGGTACGCGAAGGAGAACGCGCCCGCGATATCGACATTGCCGTGTTGCCCAAGGACTACCCGGCCCAGCACATCCGCCTGCGCGAGCGGCGCATGGTGGATCTGTCGGCGGAAGATCTGGCCCGGCACCACCGCGACCGGATGGTGATTTCCCGCGCCTTCGCACAGTGGCGGGAGGGGGTGGAACCTGCGCTGCGCTTCGACCGACCGGCGCCGGGACCGCTGTCGAGCCGGTTCGGCCTGCGGCGGTTCTTCAACGATCAACCGCGCGCGCCGCACAGCGGACTCGACATCGCCGCCCCCGCCGGCACACCGATCAGCGCGCCCGCCGACGGCGTGGTGGTGGAAACCGGCGATTTCTTCTTTAACGGCAAGACCGTGTTTCTCGAACACGGGCAGGGAATGATCAGCATGTTCAATCACCTCGATCGCATCGAGGTGCAGGCTGGGCAGAAACTGGCACGCGGCGAACGCGTCGGGACGGTGGGCCGCACCGGCCGCATTACCGGCCCGCACCTGCACTGGACCGTGGTGCTCAACCGTTCCCCGGTCAACCCGGAATTGTTTCTGGCTGATTAGCAGGCTGCCGAGAAACTCGTTTTTCGGCAGCCTGCGGTGCGGCACAGGGATGTGCCGTCATTTTTCGAACACGCCAGTGTTTGAAAAATGGAGCAAGGCTCGGACATGTGCCGAGCCGAAGCGATCTGAAAAAGTCCAGGAAGGATTTTTTCAGCAACCTGCCGGGAAACTGAATCAGCGCGCCGTCCAGAAGCGGACGGTGCGATCGCGGCTGGCGGTGGCGAGGTGCTGCCCGTCAGGGGCATAGGCCACCGCCTGAATGTAACCGGCATGGCCAAGCAGCGTGCGACTGACGGTGCCATTGGCGGTGTCCACCAGATAGGCAGACGTACCGCTGGTACCGACGGCCAGCCAGCGTCCGTCCGGCGACAACGACAACGACAGCACGGCCGCGGAAATTTCGTTGATGGTGCGTTGATGGGAAAAATCCGTTGCGTCCCACAAGCGGATGGTTTGCCGGCTATCGCCCGTGGCCAGCCACTTGCCATCGTCGGAGATGGTCGCGGCCATGACACGGTCGCGGTGGCCACCGAGCGTGGTATGAAGACTGCCGCTGGCCAGATCCCAGACGCGCACGCTCTTGTCGGCACTGGCGCTGATCAGCCAGCGGCCGTTGGGAGAGAAAACCAAGTGGTTGATATCGCCACCATGCCCCTCAAGCGCATGAACCCGCTCGCCTCGGGCGACATCCCAGACGTACACGGTTCGGTCACGCCCGCCGGAGGCCAGATACTTTCCGTCGGGTGAGAAGGCCAGGCTGTAAAGCGCCCCGCCCGGCCCGCGCATGCCGCCAATCTGGCGGCTGCTGGCAAAATCCCAGAGGCGCACGGTCCCGTCGACGCCGGCGGAGGCAATCTGCTTGCCATCCGGCGAGAAGGCAATCGCATGGATCACCGCGTTCTGACCGCGCAGGGTCCCGGCCAGCCGGCCGCTGCGCGTATCCCATACCAGGATGGTGCGATCCTGCCCGGCGGAGGCCAGCCATCGGCTGTTGGGCGAAAAAGCCAGGCACAGCACCCAATCCGTATGCCCCTTGAAGACATGTGCCAGCGTCGTGGGCTGGCCGCTTGGCGGAATGAACGCCGCATCGCGACCCGGCAGGGATTGAACCGCCGGATTGGCGACGATGCGCCTCGCGGACGATTCAGCATCTGGCGTTGCTGGCGGCGAGTCGGATGCGGAACGGTTGTTCGCCGCCGGGCGATCCGGCGAAGACAACGTCTGGAGAAAACCCGGCAGCCGGTCAGCGGGGATCAGAAGCCGGGCATAGAACCAGTATCCGACCCCGGCCAGCAGCAGGACAACAATGATCAGCAGAAGGATGTAACTCTTTCGGGCCGGGCTGTGTGTTTTGGGTGTCGGCCGGCTGGGATAGGTAACCGTCCTGTTGATGGTCTGCGGCTTGCTGCCGGTCGGACCGGTAATGCCGCCGGCGGTACGGCCGGCGCGTTTGCCCATCAGCGCGTCTTGCAGTTCGCGCGCGCTCTGGGGGCGTTCCTTGGGCTGGATCTGCATGGCCCAATCGATGCAGTCGAGAAGATTGGAGGAATAGCGTTTCTTGACCAGCTGCGAAGCGGCTTGCAGGGGATCGACCTGATACTTGAGCTGCGCCTGATAACGGTCCATTGAACTGTCCGGCCGTTTGCCGGTAACGCAGCGATACATGGTGGCGCCCACCGCATAGACATCGGTCCAGGGCCCGGGTTTACCCTTGTCCGGGTATTGTTCGATTGGAGCAAAACCATGGGTCAGGGCGACACGATCGGCGTGGCCGGTCTCGATGATGGCCTGGCGCGCCGATCCGAAGTCGATCAGGATCGGGCTGCCGTCGGCGCGCAGATAGATATTCTCCGGCTTGATGTCGAGGTGCAGCAAGCCGGCCTCGTGCACCGCGTGCAGCCCGTTCAAAATAGGAATGAAGACTCGCAGCAGCTGGGTCTCGTCCAGGCGCGGCCCGCTATGCTTGAGCTGCTGCGACAAACTTTCGCCCTTCTCGTACTCCATGACCATGTAGGCCGTGCCGTTGGCCTCCAGGAAGCGCAGCACGCGCACGATGTGCGGATGTTTGAACTGGGCCAGCGCCCTGGCCTCTTTGACGAAGTTTTTAAGACCCCAGTGGTAGTCACGCACCGCTTCGCGCGAGGGGTTGGGCAGGACCACGCCGGTCTTGCTGTCGCGCAGGGCGAACTGGTGGGGCAGGTACTCCTTGATGGCCACCTGCGCGCCGAGCGCCGTATCCTGGGCCAGGTAGGTGATGCCGAAGCCGCCATGGCCCAGCACCGACTCTATCGAGTATTCAGCCAGCTGGGTTCCGACCGGCAGGGCGTTTTTATGATATGCGCTCACGGATGACAGTGATCTGTGGAGTCCCTGTGGCTTCTTGAGCCGTCCCTGGGTGTTGGCGATCCGCCTACAAAAATGCGGTCCACCGACATGTGTACAAGATAGGTGCCAATTATAGTGTCTACAATATCCATGTGTTAATACAACAAGTTATAAATTTATTCTCAGGTTATCTCTTCTTACCTTTTTTTGTTCGGGCCGTACGCTTTTTGCGACTCTGTGCGGCGCCGGGACGGGCATAGGGATTCTCGCCCTCTTCGGTCTGAATGCTCAGAGGAGTCGCCACCAGCCGAAACACCTGGCGTATCCGGTTGGTGAGATAGCGGCGGTATTCGTCCGGCAACGCGGCTACTTGATTGCCATGCAGCACGATTCGGGGCGGAAACCGGCCGGTCTGGTGCGCAAACTTGATGCGGATACGTCGTCCCCGCACCACCGGCGGAGAGTGCGCCTCAATGGCCTTTTCCAGTACGCGGTTGAGCTGGGCCGTTGGCAGTTCAATCCCCGCGGAGGCGTGCGCCTGTCGACAGGAACGCAGCAGGGGCTCAAGCCCCTGCCCGTTCTCCGCCGAAATGTAGTGAACCGGCGAGAAAGGCAGAAAGGTAATCAGCTTGCGGTCGACTTCGCGCCTGGCCCAGTCGCGCTGTTCCGCGTCAAGCGCGTCCCACTTGTTGACGGCAATCACCACCGGTCGGCCCTGCTCCAGGGCATAGCCGGCAATGCTGGCGTCCTGATCGACCACGCCTTCGATCGCATCCAAGAGCAGGATGACGACGCTCGCCTCGTCGATGGCGCGCAGGGTCTGGACCACCGAAATACGTTCGACCGCTTCCGATATCTTCGAGCGGCGACGCAGGCCGGCCGTGTCGATCAGCACATAACGATGCGGGCCACGCTCGAACGGAATGCGGATGGAGTCGCGGGTAGTGCCAGGATGCGGCGACACCACCATGCGGTCCTCGCCCAACAGGGTATTCACCAGTGTCGACTTGCCGGCGTTGGGCCGGCCAATGACGGCAATGCGAAGGTCGGCCTCGTCCTGGGTTTCAGCGCCCTCCTCCGCCGGAAGCCAGGGTGCCAGCACCGACGAGATCATTGCTTCTACACCGATCCCGTGACTGGCCGAAACCGGTATGGGCTCGCCCAGCCCCAGGGAATGAAAATCGGCCACTGCTACTGACGGGTCGAGACCCTCTGTCTTGTTGACGACCACCGTCAGCGGCTTTCCGGTACGGCGCAATTGTTGCGCGACCTCACGGTCAGCCGGCAACAGCCCTTGACGGGCGTCCGTCACAAACAAGAGCACGTCGGCCTCGGCGATGGCCTGTTCGGTCTGGCGCACCGCCGCTTCGATCAGTTCTAGGGGCGCGCCTTCCGGCAGCGTGCCGACACCGCCCGTGTCCATGACGTAGTAGGCGCGATCGCCCAGCGCGCCATCGCCAATCTGGCGGTCACGCGTCACACCGGGGAGGTCGATGACAATGGCTGTTCGCTTGCGCGTCAGGCAATTGAACAGGGTCGATTTGCCGACGTTGGGCCGACCGATGAGGGCTACCACTGGCTTCATGACTTAAGTCTTGCCCGGTCGTCGCTGCTGATGCTGCTGCTGTCCAGCCGGCGCAATGGCCCCGGCGCGCACCATCAGCGCGTCAATCGCAGAGCGGACAGCTCACCACCCTGGTTCAGCACCACCAGGGTGTCCGTGACCGTGATGGGATTCGCACGGATCGAGGATGACCCCAACCGATAGCGGGCCACGAGCCGGCCGTCATCGATCGACAGCCAGTGGATATATCCCTCAGCATCGGCCACGGCCAATTCCGATCCGACCACCGACGGTCCGGTGACCTGGCGATACTTGAGCTTGTCCTGTCGCCAGACACTGGCACCGGTGGCAAGATCCAGCGCAATGATCTCGCCCCGATCCGTCGTGACATAGAGGTGGCGCTCGTCGGCCACCATGCCGGTATGCACGGAAAGATCGCGCGCCCAGACTGGACGTCCGTTGCGCATGTCGATCGCCACCACCTTGCCCTGGTAGGCGGCGGCATACAGCAGGTTGCGTACCACCAGCACCGGGGCATCCACATCCACCAGCCGTTCGATTTCGTTGCGGCCACGCGGTTCGGTCACCGGATATTCCCACATCAACCGCCCGTCACGCAGGCCAAGAGCAACGGCTCGGCCGCTGGCAAATCCGGACAACACAAAATGACCAAGCACCACCGGGCGACCGGTGCCATAAACGCTGAGTGCCGGCTCAGTGCGTTCATAGGTCCATTGCGGCTTGCCGTCAGACGACGCGAAAGCGGCGATGCGCCCATCCACGCTCTGCACGATGACATAGCCGGAGTGGACGGCGGGAGCCGCCAGCACCTCGCTCGAGACATTGGCGGTCCAGCGGCGCTGACCGGTCGCGGCATCGAGCGCCACCACCTGGCCCTTGCGGGTGCCGAGCACCACCAACCCATCACCCAAGCCGGGGCCGGCGGTCACGGGAAGATCAAGCGATACGCGCCAGCGCTCCGCACCGTTGCGGGCATTGATGGACGTCACCAGGCCACGGCTGTCGGTGGCCACCACCGTTTCGCCTTCGCTGGCCGGCGCCAACACAAAATTTTCGGGCCCGGCGCCGGCGCCGGTACTCACGTTCCACAGCGAACGCACCGGCATGGACTTCTGGAGCTCGGTCAATGGCGTGGGCGTCTCGCGCTGCAAGCGGCTCTCGCCGCCGGCGCAAGCCGCCAACAGGGCCAGAACCGTCAGCGGCAGAAACAGGCGTGTGCGCTTCACGTTGAGTCTCCCAGATCGGCGAGCTTCATGCGCAGCACCTGGCGGTGCGGCCCCAGGTCTCGCTGTTGTCGAATGGCCTGGCGATAGGCCAACCGGGCCTCCTGGTGTTTTCCCTGCGCCAGCAACAAGTCGCCCTTGAGCTCATGGTATTCGGTTTCAAACCCGCCCAGGTCCTTGGCCGGTATCAGCGCCAGCGCCGCGTCGAGTCGGCCGCCGGCCGCGTGCAGCCGGGCCAGGCGCAGGCGCGCCACGTGCACTGTCGGTTCGTGGCGGGCGTTTTGCACGGCCCAGTCGAGCTGCTGCCGGGCGGCCTCGGCATTACCGGCATCGAAGTGGGTACGCGCAGCGAGCAACGCGCCCATGCCGGCATAGGGCGTGCGTGCATATTCCTTCTGCAAACGTCCCGCCAGCGTCGCCAGCTGATCGCCCTTGCGTTCGCGCGCGGCCGTCAGCATGTCCTCGTAGAGCGCCGAGGCCTCCTCACGCTGGCTGTTCTGGTGCTGCGTCCAGTACTTGCCGCCGACCAGGATGGCCACGCCCAGCACCACGCCGGCAATCAGCGAATTTCCGTAGGTCTTCCACCAGGCTTTCAGTTTATCCAGTTCGTCCTGTTCGCTATGGGCATCCACCGCCGGTTCTCCTCTGTTTCAGTCGAAGGTCGTGACAGCCGTTGCCGTCCGACCCTTCAGGAATTCGATGGCCCGCTCGACGGGCAGTTCCTGCTGCTCGCCGCTGCGCAGGTCCTTGAGTGCCACGCCCTGGTGTTCAGTTTCGCCGCCGTACAGCAGGCAATAGGGTGCACCGCTGCGATCGGCGCGTTTGAGCTGTGACTTGAGCGCCCCGCCGCCGCAGTTGAGCTGCACGCGTAACCCGGCGTCCCGCAGGCGCTCGGCCAGCCCCAAAGCCCCGCGGCCGGCCGCATCGTCGAGTACGGCCAGGTAGAGGTGCGGCGCCTGTGCCGCCGCGTTGACGCCTTCGCGCGTCAGCAGTTCAATCAACCGTTCAAGGCCGATGGCAAAACCCGCCGCCGGCATGGGACGACCGCCCAGGTGTTCGACCAGCGAATCGAAACGCCCGCCGGCACAGATGGCCGACTGGGCGCCGAGACGGTCGGTGGTCCATTCAAACACGGTCCGCGAATAGTAGTCGAGGCCTCGCACCAGCCTGGGATTTATCCGGAAGACCACTCCCTGGGCGCGCAACGACTCGCACAGCCAGTCGAAATGTTCGCGCGATTCGGCATCGAGCGCATCCTGCAGGTTCGGCGCCCCGGCAATGATCGTCTGCAGGGCGGGATTCTTGCTGTCGAGCACGCGCATCGGATTCTTGTCCAGACGGCGCAGGCTGTCCTCGTCCAGTTCGGCGCGGTGCGCCTCCAGGTAAGCGACCAGTTGCTGGCGATATAGGTGGCGCGCGGCGAGCGTGCCCAGGGAGTTCAGTTGCAACTCCAGGCCATCCACGCCGAGCGCGCGCCACAGCCGCGCGCACAGCAGGATCAGTTCGACATCGATGTCCGGACCGGCCATGCCGAAGGTCTCGACACCGAGCTGGTGAAACTGGCGGTAGCGCCCCTTTTGCGGGCGTTCGTGACGGAACATCGGCCCCTGGTACCAGAAGCGCTGCACCTGATTGTGCAACAGGCCGTTCTCGATCCCGGCGCGCACGCAGCCGGCCGTGCCTTCCGGCCGCAGCGTCAGGCTGTCGCCGTTGCGATCCTCGAAGGTATACATTTCCTTTTCGACGATGTCGGTGACATCGCCGATGGAGCGGGCAAAGAGTTCGGTCTTTTCCAGCAGCGGCAGACGGATTTCCGTGTAACCGTAGGCGTGCAGGACATCGCGCGCGGCACGTTCGAAACGCTGCCACACCGGAACCGTGTCCGGCAGCAGGTCGTTCATGCCGCGGACGGCCTGGATGGCGTGACTCATCGGTCGATCCGGTGGCGATCAGCCGGTCCGTGAGACCGGGCTGGGCGTGGCGGCCGGAGGAGCTTCGGCGGCTTCAACCGGTGGACGATCGAGGCGCGCGCGAATGACGCGTTCCAGTTCGTCCACCAGCTGTTCGTTGGTCACCTTGTGATCAGGCTTGCCGTCGATGTAGATGAGGCTGGGCGAACCGCCGGCCAGACCGACCTGGGCGGCGCGCGCCTCGCCCGGACCGTTCACGCAGCAACCGATGATGGCCACGTCCAGCGGCGCGCGGATGTCTTCCAGTCGCGACTCCAGGGCGTTGACGGTGCTGATCACATCGAACTCCTGGCGCGAGCATGAGGGGCAGGCGGTGAGATTGATGCCCTTGCTGCGCAGGTGCAGGCTCTTGAGGATGTCCCAGCCGACGCGAACTTCCTCGACCGGATCGGCGGCCAGCGACACCCGCAGCGTATCGCCGATGCCTTCGGCCAGCAGCGTGCCCAGTCCGATGGCGGATTTGACCGTGCCGCTGCGCAGCGCGCCCGCCTCGGTGATGCCGAGGTGCAGGGGCTGCTCGATCTGGCGCGCCAGCTGGCGATAGGCCTCGACCGCCATGTAGACGTCGGAGGCCTTCACACTGACCTTGAAGTCGGCGAAATTCAGGCGCGCGAGAATCTCGACGTGGCGCAGGGCCGACTCCACCAGCGCCTCCGGCGTCGGCTCGCGGTATTTTTTCTGCAAGTCCTTTTCGAGCGACCCGGCGTTGACGCCGACCCGGATCGGGATGCCGCGGTCGCGCGCGGCATCGACGACGGCGCGCACACGATCCTCGCGACCGATGTTGCCCGGGTTGATGCGCAGGCAGTCGACCCCCAGCTCCGCCACCCGCAGGGCGATGCGATAATCGAAGTGGATATCCGCCACCAGCGGCACGCTGACCTGGGCGCGTATCTGGCCGAAGGCCTCGGCCGCTTCCATCGTCGGTACCGACACGCGCACGATGTCGGCCCCGGCGTCGGCCAGGCGGCGAATCTGATCGACGGTGGCGGCCACATCGGTCGTCTCGGTATTGGTCATGCTCTGCACGCTGATCGGCGCATCGCCGCCGACCGGCACGCGGCCGACCATGATCTGGCGACTGTGGCGCCGGTTGGGCATTCGGGAACAGCGCATGCTTACCTCGCGACCGGCGTCTCGCCGCCGAGCGTGAAACGGGCCATCGGCCCACGCTGGTGGCGGCGGATGTCCACCGGTTGTCCGTTGTATTCGAGCTGCACGCCCTCGGCGTTGCCGATGAACACGCTGATCGGCGCTACGCCTTCGAGCGTGACGACACGCCCGGGCGCCAGTGTTTCGTACAGGAGCCGACCTTGTCGGCCATCTCGCACATCGGCCCAGGATTCCTGGGTCGTCTTGAGCACCAAGCGCCCGCGCGGCCCGGCCGCCGGTACTGGTGTGACCGTCGCCGGTGCAGCCGCCACCGCTGCCGGTGTGGCAGCGGGTGCTGGTATCGCCGCTGGCGCAGGCACGGGTGTCGCGGGGACTGCCGGCTTTACCGCCGCCGCGGTCGCCGGCCTGGCGGCCGGTGCCACGGCGGGCGCCCCGGGAAGCTGGGCGGCCGGCGTCGTCGCCGATACTGGCGCCGACGGGCTGACCGCTGCGGCCGGACTCTCGGTCGGACCACCGGCCGCCGCCGGGTCGCGAATCACGGCGCCCGATTCGGTCACGTAGGTGGTGGTCGAGTCCGCTTTTCTGGTCGTATTGCCGCTGTCATCCCGGCCTTTCCACCAGAACACGATGAGCAGCAACACCACGACGCCGACCGCCGCGGCCGTCCAGCGAGCGGTCTGGGCATTTTCCGACATCGTGCCAGTCGGCGCGGCAACCGCTGTCTCAATCGGGGGTGGCGCCAGTTGACGACAGTATTGCTGGTAGACGTCCACGACGCGATCCGGTGACAACCCGAGCAACTGGGCATAACTGCGCAGGTAGCCGCGCACGTAGGTCGGGCCAGGCAGGCTGGCGTAGTCGTCCTCCTCCAGCTGCAGGATCTGTCTGGCCGAGAGGCGCAGAATCGAGGCCACGTTTTCCGGGGCCAGGCGCAGGTCTTCGCGCGCCCGCCGGAGCATGGCTCCCGGCCCTTTCGCCGCCGCTGGGGTATCCGTCATATCCGGTTGTTTCTGTTCCATGGAGAATCAGTTCTTCCGTCGGGGCGATGGTTTCGCGTGCAGCCGCTGCACTTCGGCGGCCTCGGGGAAACGGTTGCGCAGGCGCAGGGCGTAACTGGCCGCGGCGTTGTGATCGCGTAGCGCGGTTTCGATGCGGTAGGCCAGCAACAGGCTTTCAGGCGTATCCAGCCGCGCGCCCGGCTTGAAATAACGTTGGATGAAGGCACGCGCCCTCAGCATGTCCCCACGCTGGTGATAGATTTGCGCCATCTGCAACAGTGCCCCACTGTGGTCCTGGTCGAGGCGCAAAGCCTCGCGGAAATACTTCTCCGCCAACGGATAGGACGGCTTGCGCAGCATGCAAACGCCGGCATTCACGTTGGCATCGGCCACGTAGGGATAGAGCAGATTGTTGGCGGCCTTCTCCAGCACCCGGATGCCTTCGTCGTAGCGACCACGGTCGCAGAGAAACGCGCCATAGTTATGATGGGCTGCCAAATTTTTGGCGTCGATCTGGATGGCGCGCTGGAAGAAGGTTTCGGCCTGTTTGTAATCGCGCAAACGCCAGTAAAGCAGCGCCGACCTGTCCATGGCCGGACTGCTATTCGGATCGATCTCCAGGGCGCGCTCGAAATGCTGGCGGGCGACGTCGAGTTGGCCGCGCACCAGGTAGTGTGCGCCGAGCTGTAACTGGGTATCAACCGCCCGGTCGCGCTTCTCGTTCTCGGCGGCACGCTGGGCCGGCGAAGCGCAGGCGGCCAGCAATGTCGCGAGGACAGCGATCAACCACCCGCGGCGCATCAGGGTTGCACCCGCGCCGTGCCCGGCGCCCGCCGGGTGCGGTCGGTAACGCGTCCAGCCAGTTGGCCGCAGGCGGCATCAATATCGTCGCCACGCGTGCGGCGGGTGATGGCGGTGAGACCGGCGGCCGACAGGATTGACTGAAAGCGGTCGATGGCCTCGGGCGGCGAGCGGCGATGGCTGCCCTGCGGAAAGGGATTGTACGGGATCAGGTTGACCTTGGCCGGAATGTCGCGCAACAACGCGATCAGGTCGCGCGCATCCTCGGGTGTGTCGTTAACACCGTCGAGCATGATGTATTCAAAGATCACCCGTCGGTGCGGTTGGCGTTCCACGTAACGCCGGCAGGCATCCAGCAGGGTCGCAATCGGAAACTTGCGGTTGAGCGGCACGATCTGGTCGCGCAATTCATCGCGCGCGGCGTGCAGCGATACGGCCAGGCTCACCGGACAATCCTCGCGCAGGCGGTCGATCAGCGGCACCAGACCCGCGGTCGACAGCGTCACACGGCGGCGCGACAGTCCATAAGCGTTATCGTCCAGCATGACGCGCAACGCCGGCAGGACGTTGTCGTAGTTCAGCAGCGGTTCGCCCATGCCCATCAGCACCACGTTGGTGATGCGGCGTTCGCCGCGTCCAAGCAGACGCGCCGCCAGCCACACCTGGCCGACAATCTCGGCCGTGGTCAGGTTGCGATTGAATCCCTGGTAGCCGGTAGAACAGAAGGTGCAGCCGAGCGTACAGCCGACCTGGGAGGAGATGCACAGCGTACCGCGATAACGGACCGCCTGGTCCTCATCTTCGTCGTCCGCTGCTTCCCGGCCCGCGGCAACGAACTCGCCGACCGGAATGAATACGGTTTCGATCGCGTTTCCGCCGCCGATGGGATCGAGGCGAGGGCCGCGGGCCAGGGATGGCCCGGTTGCGGTTTCGTCGACTTCGAGCAGCCATTTGCGCGTGCCGTCGGCGGCCACGTGGTCACTCAGGACGCGCGGCGCGCGAATCTCGACTGCGTCGCGCAAGCGCGCACGCAACGGCTTGCTGAGGTTGGTCATGGCCTCGAGATCGTCGACGCCGGATTGGTGCAGCCACTTCAGGACCTGCACGGCCCGGAAGGGCTGCTCGCCCGTGGAGACAAAAAAATCTTCCAGCGCCGCGCGGTCGAGACCCAGAAGGTTGATCGGCGTAAGGTTCATGTTGAAACGACGTGGCCGTGAGGTTCTGCTTCCAACTGTCGGGAAATAAATGGCTTTTTGGGCCGTACAGCACCGCTTAGTGTAGCGGTTTAGCCTGTCCCGGACAAATCGCGAGGGGGAAAAACAGGAAAATCCGGGCGGCTAGCGCCGTTCCGGGGGGTCTTCAGCCCCGCTCGTCCAGCCAGGCCATCTGTATGGCCTCCAGGATCTTCTCGCCCGAACGTTCCGGGACGTCGTCGAAGTTCGGTAATGCCATGACCCAGTCGCGCAGGTCGGTGAAACGCAGCTTCAGCGGGTCTATCTCCGGGTGCGTCTCGTCCAGCGCGATGGCGATATCACGCGTATCGGTCCACTTGAGTCCCATGGCGCAATCTCCTTATTCTTTTCTAATGATGTTCGGAGGCAAGGTTGATGGTGTAACGGGGAATCTCGATGGTGAGATCCTCGCGGCCGACCTTCGCCTGGCAGCTGAGCCTCGACTCGGGCTCCAGTCCCCAGGCCTTGTCGAGCATGTCTTCTTCCTTCTCTTCGGGCGCACCGAGGCTGCCATAACCACGGCGGATAATGACGTGACAGGTCGTGCAGGCACAGGATTTCTCACAGGCGTGCTCGATGGCGATGCCGGCGCCGAGCGCGGCATCGCAGATGCTGGCACCGGGCTCGGCCTCGATGGTCTTTCCCTCGGGGCAGGCGGTCGGGTGCGGCAGAAAGGTGAGGCGCGTCATGGGCGTGGATCCGGTAATTGGCGAGCGACCTCGTCGAGCCGCTGGCCGGTCAGCGCCTCGCGAATGCTGCGATCCATGCGCCGCTGGGCGAAATCGCGGCTCGCCGCTTCCAGCGCCTCGCGCGCCCGGCGGATGGCGGCCCGGTCCCCGCCGCGGGCGACATCGCGCAGGTGGTTGACGGCCTGATCGATTGACGCGCGCTCCCCAGCCGAAAGCAGTGTCTCGCCGTCGGCCCGTAGCGCGGCCTCCACGGCCTCGCGCAGACGGTCGGCATCGACCTGCGCCTCGCGCAGGGCACGTGCCGATTCGTCCTCGCGCGCATGCTGGATGGAGTCGCGCAGCATGACTTCGATCTCGGCGTCGGTCAGGCCATAGGAAGGTTTGACGTCGACGTGGCTCTCGCTGCCGGTGGACAGCTCGCGCGCCGAAACGCTCAGCAGCCCGTCGGCGTCAACCTGGAAGGTCACGCGGATGCGCGCCGCGCCGGCCGCCATCGGCGGAATGCCGCGCAACTCGAAACGGGCCAGCGAGCGGCAATCGGATATCAGTTCGCGCTCGCCCTGCACGACGTGGATCAGGAGCGCGGTCTGACCGTCTTTATAGGTTGTGAATTCCTGTGCGCGCGCCACCGGGATGGGGGTGTTGCGGGGAATGATCTTCTCGGACAAGCCGCCCATGATCTCAATGCCCAGCGACAGCGGCAGCACATCGAGCAGTAACAAGTCGCCGTCCGGGCGGTTGCCGGCCAGGATGTCGGCCTGGATGGCGGCGCCGATCGCCACCACCCGGTCCGGATCGATATCCGTGAGCGCATCGCGGGAAAATATCCCGGCGACCCGTTCGCGCACACGCGGCGCGCGCGTTGCTCCGCCGACCAGCACCACCCCGTCGATGTCGCCGGTCTTGAGGCCGGCGTCGCGCAATACCCGCCGGCAGGGGGCGACGGTGCGCTCGATGAGCGGGGCGATTAACTGTTCGAGGCGATCCCGATCGAGCGTGCCCTGCCAGCGGCTGCCGTCCGACCGGACGATGCCCAGGCTGACCTTCGCCTCGCGAGTCAGCGCCTCCTTGGCATGGCGAGCATCGCGCAACAGGCCGCGCAGGACGCCATGATCGGCATCGTCTGCAATGCCCGCTTCATGCATAACCCATTCAGCCACGACATGATCCATGTCGTCGCCGCCCAGGGCGGAGTCGCCGGCGGTGGCGAG
>CAKKRZ010000180.1:17958-31568 GCA_919902925.1 Acidiferrobacterales bacterium
TCGCCGGCGGCGGTCACGATGCGCGGAACGGCCGTCGCCGCGGCGGTAAACCGGTACGGTAACGACTGCCCCAAACGACGAACGTCGTCCAGGCCGCGCCCCATGAGCCGTTTGACCGAGGCGATGGTATTCAGCGGATCGTGCCGCGCGGCCTCCAATGCCTCGTAACCCACCACCGGTTCATGTTCGGCACGGTAACGAACCACCGAGGGCAGCAAGTGGCGGCCTTGCTCGTCCGGTAAGGTCTCGGGAAGTCCATGCAACACGGTCGCCACCAGTGAATGCGTGGTGCCGAGGTCGATACCGACGGCGTAACGCCGCTGGTGCGGATCGGGTGTCTGGCCCGGTTCGCTGATTTGCATCAAAGCCATGCTGGGGTCCGGTCAGGCGTTCCGTTCAGGCGAGTTCTTCTTCGCGCTCGTCGATCTCGCGGCGCAGTTTGTCGACAAACTGCATTTCGCGCATGGCGTTGCGCGCCTGGTCGAGGCCGTCGCGTCCACGGGCGTGGGCAAGACGAAAGGCGGCGATCTTCTCCTGCATCAGCCGCTCGGTGCGGCTCGCCAACTCGGCCAGCTGTGTGCGCGGATCGTCGTGGCGGTGCAGATCGGCCAGGCGTTCGCGCAACTCCATCTGTTCCATCAGGAATTCCGGCTGCATGCGGGTGTCGTTGTCATCGTCCGTCGTCATTCCTTGCAGTTGCAGCAGGTAGCGGGCCCGCCGCACCGGGTCACGCAGGGTCTGATAGGCATCGTTGAGACTGGCGGTCAATTGCAGGGCCAGGCGGCGATCCGTGTCTGAGCCGCCGGCGTGGCGGTCCGGATGCAGTTGCTGTTGCAGGGAGCGGTAACGCGCCGTCAGGTCGGTCAGTTCAAGATCGAAGACGGCGGGCAAACCCAACAGCTCAAAATGGTTCCGGCCGGTCACCGCCCGTTCATGCCCATGCGCGGAGATCAGACGTTGAAGCTTTCGCCGCAGCCGCAGGAGTCCTTCACGTTCGGGTTATTGAACTTGAAGCCTTCGTTCACGCCCTCGCGCACAAAATCGACCTCGGTGCCATCAAGATAGACGAGACTCTTGGTGTCCACGATCACCTTGACGCCGTGCGATTCATAAACCTGATCGTCCGGTTTGATATGATCGGCATATTCAATCACATAAGCCTTGCCGGAGCAGCCGGAGGTACGAATGCCCAGGCGCAGACCCTCGCCCTTGCCGCGGCGAGCCAGAAAATCGCGCACGCGTCCGGCGGCGCTTTCAGTCAGCGTAATAGCCATGGGTCCGATCCTCAGGCGGCGTCGGCCTTCTTGCCGGCCTTTTCCTGGTAGTCGCTGATGGCCGCCTTGATGGCATCCTCGGCCAGCACCGAACAGTGAATCTTCACCGGCGGCAGCGCGAGCTCTTCGGCGATATGGGTGTTCTTGATCTGCGCCGCCTCATCGAGCGTCTTGCCCTTCACCCACTCGGTCAGCAGCGAGCTCGACGCGATGGCCGAACCGCAGCCGTAAGTCTTGAAGCGGGCATCCTCGATGACGCCCTGGGCATTGACCTTGATCTGCAGCTTCATGACGTCTCCGCAGGCCGGCGCGCCCACCATGCCGGTGCCGATGCTGGGATCGCCCTTGTCAAACGATCCGACGTTGCGCGGATTTTCGTAATGATCGAGTACTTTGTCGCTGTAGGCCATGGTGTACTCCTTCGAGTCAGTAATTCTATACCGCGAAACCGGTCAGCGGTCAGTGCGCCGCCCACTGGACCTTGCTGAGATCGACGCCTTCCTGGTGCATCTCCCACAACGGGGAAAGCTCGCGCAGCTTGGCCACCTTTTCCCGAACCAGGCGCACGGCGGTATCGATGTCCGCCTGGGTGGTGAAGCGGCCGATGGTAAAGCGGATCGAGCTGTGCGCCAACTCGTCGTTGCGGCCGAGCGCGCGCAGCACATAGGAAGGCTCGAGCGAGGCCGAGGTGCAGGCCGAGCCGGAGGAAACGGCCAGATCCTTGAGCGCCATGATCAGCGACTCGCCTTCAACGAAGTTGAAGCTGATGTTGAGATTGCCGGCCACGCGCCGGTCGAGGTCGCCGTTGACGTAGACCTCGGGCATATCCTTGAGCGCCTGGTAGAGCCGGTCGCGCAACATGCGGATGCGTTCGATCTCGACCGGCATCTCTTCGCGGGCGACGTGGAAGGCCTCGCCCATGCCGACGCACTGGTGCGTGGCCAGGGTGCCGGAACGCATGCCGCGCTCATGACCTCCGCCGTGCATCTGCGCCTCCAGGCGCACGCGCGGTTTGCGGCGCACGTACAGGGCGCCGATGCCCTTGGGTCCGTAGACCTTGTGCGCGGACATCGACAGCAGATCGATATTCATGGCATTGACGTCGATCGGCAGCTTACCGGCACTCTGAGCCGCATCGGAATGGAACAGCACGCCCTTCTCACGGCAGAGCTTGCCGATGGCGGCGACGTCCTGGATGACGCCGATCTCGTTGTTGACGTGCATTACCGAAACCAGCACCGTGTCCGGGCGGATGGCCGCGGCCAGCTTGGCGAGATCGAGCAGGCCGTTCTCCTCGGGATCGAGGTAAGTCAGCTCGCAACCCTTGCGCTCGAGATGGCGGCAGGTGTCGAGCACCGCCTTGTGTTCGGTCTTGCAGGTAATGAGGTGCCGACCCTTCTTGGCGTAGAACTCCATGACGCCCTTGATGGCCAGATTGTCGGACTCGGTCGCCCCCGAGGTCCAGACGATCTCCTTGCTGTCGGCGCCGATCAGGGCGGCGACCTGCGCGCGCGCTTCCTCGACCGCCGCCTCCGCCGCCCAGCCAAAATGGTGCGAGCGCGAGGCGGGATTGCCGAACTCGCCGTCGAGGGTGAGGTAACGACACATTTTGTCGGCCACGCGCGGATCCACCGGCGTGGTGGCCGAATAGTCCAGATAGATGGGTTTCTTGATAGTCATGAACGTCTGTTTCTCGAACCTGAATTATCCAACTATGGCTACGCGACTCCGTTCAGCGCGCGACCACGGTCTGGGAAACTCGCCCGGCCTGGCGGGTGGCGACCTGTTGCACGTGTGGGCGCGCGACCAGATCGGCCAGCGTGATACCGTGCAGGAAATCGTAAATCCGCTGGCTCAGGTCCTCCCACAACTGGTGGGTCAGACACATCTCGTCGCCGTGGCAGTTTTTTTCGCCGCCGCAGCGACGGGCGTCGATGTTCTCATTGATGGCAATGACGATCTCGGCCACCGAGATCTTGCCCGGAGCCATGGCCAGGTTGTACCCGCCGCCCGGGCCACGGATACTGTCGACCAGACCGCTGCGTCGCAGCTTGGCGAACAGCTGTTCCAGATAGGACAGGGAGATGCCCTGCCGGCGAGCAATGTCGGCCAGGGTGACTGCCCCTTTCTCGTAGTGCAGAGCCAGATCCAGCATGGCGGTAACGGCGTAACGGCCTTTGGTCGTCAGTTTCATGTTCAATACCCGCAAAGTTTACCCGGTATTGAGTATTTTACATTCCTGATCTATTTGGTCAACTATTCCTTTGGGGGGATTACCTTTGAAGGGGGGCGAGCAGTGTTTTCGCTGGATTGCTGATTTTTTTCAAGATTCTCGATATCGAGGGTCGGCATCTCCAGGTTGACCTGGATACCGGCCCGCTCCAGCGCGCTCGACAGCAGTTTCATCTTTTCGTCGACTTTGTGCAAATGGTCCAGCATGCAATCGACGGCATGTGCCACCGGGTCGGGCATTTCCGGGGTCTGGCCATAGGCGTCGAAACCGATACGCCGCGCCATGGCCTCGCGTTTATGGCTCAGCGCCGGGTCGCGGCGGGTCACCACCCGGCCGGGGATACCCACCACCGTGGCACCCGGCGGAACGTCCCTGACCACCACCGAGTTCGAGCCGACCCGGGCATTCTCGCCGACCGAGATCGGACCGAGCAATTTGGCGCCGGCGCCGATCACCACGCCATTGCCCAGGGTCGGGTGGCGTTTGGCCTGCTCCCAGGAAGTGCCGCCCAGGGTCACACCGTGATAGAGGGTGACGTCGTCGCCGATCTCGGCGGTTTCGCCGATCACCACCCCCATGCCATGGTCGATGAATAGCCGGCGACCGATGCGGGCACCGGGATGGATTTCGATACCGGTCAGCCAGCGCGACAGCTGGGAAAGCCAGCGCGCCAGCCAGCGCAGGCGCCAAACCCACAGCCGGTGGGACACCCGGTGCAGCGCCAGGGCGTGCACGCCGGGATACAGGGAGAGCACGACAAACGCCGAGCGCGCCGCCGGATCGCGGCGATAGATGCTCTGCAGATATTCACGAATCGAACGGAACATTCGGCTCAGCCCCTGAAAGAAACAGTTTAACCGTTCCCCGCCATCGGCGCCCAGCTATGGTCGCCGGAGCCGTTCCACCGAGGTCAGAATCCCGCGCAGGATATTGAGCTCGTTTTCATCCGGTTGGGCGCGGTTGAACAGGCGCGTCAGGCGACGCATGAGGAAACGGGGTTTGGCCGGGTCAAGGAAGCGGGTCTCAATCATCACCCGCTCCAGATGCTCGTAGAACCGCTGCATGTCCTCGCGGGTTGAATGGGTCCGGGCATCGCCACCCTCCTCGTCGTGCTTCTCGCCCTCCAGTGCCGACTGGCGAATTTCATAGGCCAGTATCTGGACTGCCGCCGCCAGATTCAGTGAGGGGTAGTCCGGGTTGGCGGGAATGGACACCACCGCCTGACAACGATCCAGTTCTTCGTTGGTCAGGCCGGTCCGTTCCTGGCCGAACAACAGCGCCACCGGTCCATCGCACCCACGCTCCACCAATTGCCGGGCGGCTTCCCGAGGGTCGAGGGCCGGCCATTCGATGCGGCGTGGGCGCGCGCTGGTGCCCACCACGTACCGGCAGTCCGCCAGCGCCGTCTCAAGATCGGGCACGGTCACCGCCTGGTGGAGCAGATCATCGGCGTGCGCGGCCATGGCGTACGCCGGTTCACCGACCCGGGTCTGTGGCGCCACCAGCCACAGCGCGCTGAGCCCCATGGTTTTCATGGCCCGGGCACAGGCGCCGATGTTCCCGTCGTGGGTCGGACGGACCAGGATAATGCGGATATCAGACAGCGGCATGTCGGGGGCCAGGCTCTCCCGGAAACAATTCCGTTCCGGGCGCTTTTACCGGAGAAGGACGATCTATACAATGCGTCCTCGCCGCCCTCCGGCCGTTACCGGTTTTCCCATGCACCCGATCATCAACATCGCCGTCAAGGCCGCCCGCCGGGCTGGCAACGTCATCATGCGCCACCTCGACCGGGTCGACCGGCTGACCGTGGAAAACAAGGGGCGCAATGACTTTGTCAGTGAAGTCGATCGCCAGGCCGAGGCCGAGATCATCGCGGTTCTGCGTGCCGCCTACCCCGATCACGGCTACCTCGCCGAAGAATCGGGCGCCCAGCCCGGCAACGACTACCGCTGGATCATCGACCCGCTCGACGGCACCACCAATTTCCTGCACGGCTACCCGCAGTTCGGCGTATCGATCGCTCTCGAACACAAGGGGCGTCTGGAGCACGCGGTCGTGTTCGATCCGCACAAAAATGAGCTGTTCACCGCCAGCCGCGGCGGCGGCGCGCAACTCAACGACCGGCGCATCCGCGTCAGCGCGGTCACCGATCTCGAGTACGCCCTGCTCGGCACCGGCTTCCCGTTTCGTGAGCAGGAACACCTCGAAACCTGGATCGACACCCTGCGCACCCTGCTGCCGATTTGCAGCGGCGTGCGCCGCGCCGGCTCGGCCGCGCTCGATCTCGCCCACGTTGCCGCCGGCCGCTTCGATGGCTTCTGGGAATTCGGCCTGAGCCCGTGGGACATGGCCGCCGGCTGTCTGCTGATCGAGGAGGCTGGCGGCCTGGTCAGCGACCTGGGCGGGGGCAAGAACTACCTGCAAAATGGCAACATCCTGGCTGCCAATCCGAAGATCTTTGTGCAGATGCACGAACGGCTGCGCGCCGTGTTACCCGCTGCGCTGACCGGTTAAGGTCGGCCCGTGTCCTGCTCGTCCAATAACTGGACGAACAACCACTGCTCATAACCGTTGGTGCGTTCGATCCGTTGGAGGATGCGCACGCGGCGGCGCGGACGGCCTTCTTCGATTAGGTCGACATCCTCGTCAGCGGCGAGCAGACCGCGCTCTACCAGCAGGCTGGTGGGACGCTTCAGCGACTTGACGGCGGGCAACGACAGGGCCGGAGAGCATCCCTGGCGGGAGCCGTGCCGGCACACAGCCGCTGGCGTGGCGCGCGGGGCCAGAAACTCGATGCCCATCTCGACGCTGCCGGGTGCGGGATTACTCAAGCGGCGCGCGACCGCGATGCTCCAGGTGCCGATCTGGTCGGCGCGCTGGACGCCCAGCAGTTCGCCCACCCGCACATGCACCGGCGTACCGCCCTCGCCCACCAGCAGCAGGCCACGCGGACTGACGTCGCGAATTTGCCAACGATCAACCCGGTAGAGTTCACTGGGCGTGGGCAGAGACGGCTGGGATTTCCCGACCGCCTCGGGCAACGGCCGGTCCAGGGCGATATCCATCGCCTCGTCGCCTTGATCATCGTCCGCGCCAACCTGTTCCCCCGTTGTGCTGGCCGGCAACGTAACCGTGCGGTCCTCGTCGTCTGGTTCCTGCGCGAACGGTTTCTGGTCGTTCATAAAAAAATGAATCGCCCCGAGACCGGCGCACAGTGACACGTTCCCTTTGCGCTTGAGGCGACTATGCTGGCGGCGCGCGGCGAAACCCCAGGCGCGCGTCAGGCGTTGCAAGACGTCATGAACGGTCGTATCGAGCGCTTCGAAACCCACGTCGACCGGACGCGCCGGCCCTCCCTTATTAAGTCGGGAGACAAAAGCATGCGTGTGGCGCACCAATTCCAGCGCGTTCAGCAGGCGCAACGAGACTCCCTGGGCCGGCGCCTCGCGCGGCAGGGAAAGCGGCGGGCCATCCGCGCCGAGATCGATCAGGAAGCAGGCCGCCGGGTTGGCGACGCGAAGATCAGCGCCGATGCGCACCTTGCCCGCCCACCTTCCGAGGTAGCGCTGCACGAGCAGGCACTCGCCCTGCGGCATCTGATAGGGGCGCGCCAGCGCCAACATCAGAATACGCAGATAGGTCTCGCGCATCGTGACCGGGGAGGTGCCTTCCCCCGGCAATGGGTCGATGGGCACGTCCAGCCACTCGCCCGTTTCGGCAAACCGGTAGAGCTCGTGAATATCCTTCCAGACACCGGCGGGGGCCGGCAGGTAGACCTGGCAGGCGCGCAGCAGCAGCTCGCCCAAAAAGGCCATGGCCCGCTGGCTCACCTGCGGATAGTGCTGCCGGCGACCCCAGTGAAACCTGGCCTTAACCAGATCCTTGAGCGTGCACTTGTAGCCGGCCGCCATCTCCATATACAGCTGGCGGACAAAATCGGCCACCTGCCTCCGGCGCGGCGACAACGGGAAGCTGGCGCGCGACAGTCCGCCCTGAAGGCCGTTCACCACGGTGGTGACCGGCGCCACGTAGAGGTCCATCAATTCCAGCCGGCGGGCTGGGTCAATTTCCTGGCGGTTGAGGGTATAGAGCGCCTGATAAATCTCGCGCGCCGATTCGCCGCTGTCGGCCATCGGCAGGGACGCCAGCCATGCCTGGGCGTACTTCGGATCGGTTTCCGCCACCCAGGCTGAGACACGCTTGCCGGGAGTGACGATTGCTATGTCGTTCATGCCATCTCGATTGGAAATACCAAATACCTCAATGGATTATAGCCAAGTCTTCGCGCCGGATATCCATGGTCGACCCCGCCGGACACCGCCGCCAGTCTCCACATCGGCGCCAGGTCCCGGCCGAAACCCCGGGTACGCAGGCGAAATACCCGCACCGCGTGGAGGCAAACCGGCACGCCGACGTTGACCGGCCTGCCTTGCTGTGTATTATCCGCGCCCAGTCGTTCACGAGGAGTTCTGCGTCATGACCTACGTGGTTACGGAAAGCTGCATCAAGTGCAAGTACACCGATTGCGTCGAGGTCTGCCCGGTGGATTGCTTCCATGAGGGGCCGAATTTCCTGGTCATCGACCCAGACGAGTGCATTGATTGCACCCTGTGCGTGCCCGAATGTCCGGTCAACGCCATTTATGCGGAAGATGACCTCCCGGATGAATTGAAGTCCTACACCCAGCTCAATGCCGACCTGACCAAACAATGGCCAGTGATCACCGAAAAGAAGCCCGCCCCGCCGGATGCGGCCGAGTGGGAGGAAAAGCCGGACAAATTGAAGTACCTGGAACGCTGAGCGCCGCGTTCAGTTGTCTTCCCCGGCCACACACACCCGGTTGCGCCCACGGCGTTTGGCTTCGTAAAGGGCGGTATCCGCCTGCTGCAGCAACCAAGTGCTGTCGCGCCCGCGGGCCTCTTTCCCGCCCATGAGCGACGCCACCCCGATGCTCACGCTGGCCGACAGCGACGAACCGTCGGGTGCCGTCCAGCTGAGAGAGGCGATCCGTTGCCGCAAGCGCTCGGCAATCTGGCGGGCGTCCGTGTCCGGTGTCTCGGGAAGCAACAGCGCAAATTCCTCGCCGCCGTAGCGCGCCAGCAGGTCGGCGGCCCGCAGATCCTTGCCCAGCATCGTCGTCACGTCGCGCAACACGCGGTCGCCCATCGGGTGACCCTGGCTGTCATTGATCCGCTTGAAGTGATCGAGGTCGATCAACAGACAACTGAGCGTGCGGCCGTGTCGCTGCTGACGAACCATTTCATCGGCGAATCGCCGTTCGAAGAACCGCCGGTTGGCCGCGCCGGTCAGGGCATCGGTGAGGCCGTCGAGCTTGAGCCGTTCGTGGCTAAGCACGTTGTCGACGCACAGCGCCACGACCGTCGCCAGGTGTTCGAGCAGATCGGTGGCGGTCTCGCCGGTAAAGTGCGCGGGATCGGCGCTGCCCTGACAGAGCATGCCGAGCAGTTCACCGCGCAGGTTGAGGGGAACCAGCGCCATCGAGCGCAGCGAGACGTGACAACCGGGGAAATACAGTGCCTGGCTGGTTGGATCGCCGGGGCCGAGGCACGGGCGCAGCGGCTGGGGGAATAACGCCTGCAAGCGGGCGCGCGACAGCACCACAAACCCGCCCGTCACACGGTCCGGCGTCATGTCCCGGGCCAGCAGCCGGCTCAGTTCGTAATCGGGATCGGCGCACACCAGCGTGGCCGCGGCAATGCCCGCAAACTGCTCGGGCAAACGGCCCGCGAGCACGGTCACGAGCTCGGCGAGCGATCGTGCGCCAATCAGCGCCAGTTCAATATCGCGGAAAACGGCCCAGATGCGCTCGTTGCGCCGCAGCCGTTCGGAAATTTCCTGGAGGTCGTCTCGCAAACGATTCGGCGGTGGCCGGCCAGGTCGCCTGTTCAGCGACCCGCGCCCTGCCCTCCCGGGGTTACGCCGATGTACACCAGCATCTGTTTGGCCGGCATATACCCGCCGATGCGCCGACCATTGTCGAGAAAGATGGTTGGGGTGCCGTTGACGCCCAACTGCTCGGCCAAGCGCATGTGTTCATCCACCGGATGGGCGCAGGTCTTCATCTCGATCGGCTGGCCGGCCTTGGCAAGCCCGATCGCCTTGACGCGATCCTGGGCGCACCAGGCCGCCACGGCCTTGCGGTAGGAATCGGAGCCGGCACCCGCGCGCGGGTATAACAGGTATCGCACCCGCACCCCGTTGCGGTTCAGTTCCGGCACATCGAGGTGGAATCGAGCGCAGTAGGTGCAATCGACATCGGTAAAGACCGTCATCGTAACCTTCGCCTGGCGGGGGCCCATGACAATCATTCTGTCTTCCTTGAGTCCGGCCATGATGGCGGCGACCTGCTTGTTGCCGCTCGATTGCAGACGCTCGAGCTCGGCCTGGGTAAGGTTGACGCGCGATTCAACATTAATCATCTCGCCGAGCAGCAGGAACCGGCCATCCTTGGTGGCATAGGCAATCTGGTTGTCGAACTCAACTTGCACGAGCCACGGGCTGGGGGTCGGCTTGATGGTGGCCTTGGCCAGTGCCGGAAACTGGCTGGCCAGCTTCTTGCGCAGCGCGCCATAGTCATCGGCCAACACGGCGCCCGAAAAAGACACACAGACCCACAGCGACAACACGGACATGAATCGCAACATTTGCTTTCTTCCCACCCTCGGATCGATCAAAAAATTCTGCGGATCATACCGGCCGCCTGATGGCGGAACCAGCAGCACGCCCACTCCTATCGTAATACACGCACCAGCCGTTAGATGGTCGGGCGCGGGTAGGGTTTCCTGATTTTTTCAACGATCATTTGCAGTGCGGGTGGCTCTGTCCACCGAAAACCTGATCCCGCCTGAATATATCAATATATTTATTCATGAATACATGCAGTTACGAATTGTTTCTCGATTGGTGATCGAGCAACCGGGACGCACGCGCCGGGCCGGCTACAGCCTTAGCTGCACTATTTCGGCAATCTTGCTGTCGGTCAGCACGACCGGGTTGGTTTTCATGCTCGACCCGCGCGATTGGGGCACGATACGTTCAATGTCGTTCGCGTCCACGCTGAATTGCGACAACCGCGGGAGCCGCAACCGGTCGGTCCATTCCGCCAGCCGATCAACCAGCCGCTATTGCGCGGCCTCGTCCTTAGAGACAGATGAAATTGTCGATGTGGCCAGATTTGACGCGGGCGTGTACCAGGGTCACGTGCACGGCCTAGCGTCGCATCAGCGCTCGCCGAGATGCTGACGGATAAAGGCGGCCGCGCGCCGCACGGCGTCCTGTCCGGCCAGGTTGTCGGCTAAACTGCGCACCTGACCTCCACGGAAATCGAAACCGCGGCCGACCCCCGGGTAAATCACAAGCCGGGCATTGAGTTTGCGCGCCTGCCAGCTCGACACCGACGCCTCGATGTTGCGGCGGCGATGATACTGCTCCTGCTCGCCGATGAAGATCAGCGCCGGCAACTGGAATCGATCAACCTCCGGCGCATACTGGTAAACCTGGGCGGGTTCGGGGGCGTTCGGGTCTTGCATGTGTGGATAGAAACCCACGTAACAGGCGATGTCCTTGCCTTGCCGTTCCTGGGTCACCGCCAGCTTGAGGGTGTAGTAACCGCCGCGCGAGATTCCAACCGTACAGACCTTGCGACCCTTCAGATCCTTGTGCTTGAGCATGGCGTCGAGTACCCGCGCGAGGTCTTCCTCCACGGCGTAATCGTGACCAATGGGAAACTGCTGGATGAATCGCCCGGTATACAGATCCGGGGCGAACACCAGGAAACCGCGCGCCGCCAGACGCCGGGCGCTGAGCCGGTTCCAATCGTCGATGCCGCGGCGACCATGCACGAACAGGATGCCCGGATAGGGACCGCCACCCTTGGGACGCAGGATGTAGACGGGAATCTCGACGTCTCCGTTCTGCACGCTGACGCGGGTCACCGTGACGTCGTGATGACGCTCATTGCCAAGCTCGCCACGCGACCACCAGCCTTCGTCCCACCACCAAGACTGCGGGCCGGTCTCCATGTCGGCAGCTGCGGCCGGCCAGGAAAACAACAGGCAGGTGATCAGCAACAAGGTCCGGTACGCTAACGACATTACGATGCCATCTTTCATGTCGGAATCAGCATTGCTCCCAAGGCAGGTCATGGAAACGCCACCCGCCAACAGCGCTGCGACGATGATGGTCATCAAGCTCGCCTTCGAAACCTTCCAGCACGTTGTAAACGCGGGTAAAGCCTTCACGCAACAGCAGCTCGCCGGCATCCAGCGAACGCTTGCCGCTGCGGCAGATCAGCACCACCGGCGCGCCCTGGATATCGCCGTGGGTCACGGTTCCGCCGAGCAGCAGGCGACGCACCTCGCGGGCAAAGTGCGGGTTGATTTTCCAGTCCGGCTCATCGATCCAGGGAATGTTGATGGCGCCGGTCGGGTGGCCGACGAACAGGAATTCCATGTGCGAGCGCACATCGACCAGGACAGCCCGCGGCTCATTCTGCACGAGGGCGTGGGCCTGCGTCGGCGTCAGCGATTCGACCTGGGTGTCACTCATGAATGAAGCCTAGCAGATTCAACTGTCTGCGGTGATTACCGATCGTTCAGCCCTTGACCGGGCGCACGGTGGCGGCGGCCTGCTTGGCACGGGCACGACAATCGTCGGTATCCTTGCCCCAGGCCAGCGCCACGCCCATGCGACGACGTTCGAAGGCCTCGGGCTTGCCGAACAGGCGGATGTCCGTGCCCGGGACGCGCAGGGCCTCATCGACGCCTTCAAACGCGATTCCCTGGGCATCCATTCCGCCGTAGATCACGGCACTGGCGCCGGCATTGCGCAAGGACACGTCGACCGGCAGACCCAGGATCGCACGTGCGTGCAGTTCGAATTCATTCTGTCGCTGGCTGATCAGGGTCACCAGGCCGGTATCGTGCGGGCGCGGACTGACCTCGCTGAACCAGACCTGATCGCCCTTCACGAACAACTCGACGCCAAAAATCCCGCGGCCGCCCAGGTTATCGGTGATCGTCTTGGCGATCTCGCGCGCCGACTCCAGCGCCTTGGCGCTCATCGGGTGCGGCTGCCAGGACTCGACATAGTCGCCTTTCACCTGCACATGCCCGATTGGATCGCAGAAATGTGTCTCGGTCGCCCCGTCGGGCCCAGCGGCACGAACCGTCAACTGCGTGATCTCGTAGTCGAATGCAATCTTCTCTTCGACGATGGCGCGTGCCTGATTGACACGACCGCCGCTCATGGCATAGTGCCAGGCCTTCATCAGATCGTTCGGACCGTCGATGGTCGACTGCCCCTTGCCGGAGGAGGACATCACCGGTTTGAGTATGCACGGATAGCCGATGTCCTTGTCGATGGCGGCCTGCAGGGCGTTGATGTTGTCGATGAAGGCGTAGCGCGAGGTTGGCAGCCGCAGCTCCTCGGCGGCCAGGCGGCGGATCCCTTCGCGGTTCATGGTCAGGTGCGCAGCGCGCGCGGTCGGGATGACCACCGCGATCTTCTCTTTCTCGATCTTCTCCAGTTCCTCGGTGGCGATCGCTTCGATCTCCGGCACCACCAGCCAGGGGCGTTCCTTCTCAATGATGTCACGCAGCGCCTTCGGATCGGCCATGTTGATGGTATGCGCGCGGTGCGCCACCTGGTGGCCGGGTGCGTCCCGGTAGCGATCGACGGCGATGACTTCGACGCCCAGGCGTTGCAGGGCGATGATCACTTCCTTGCCCAGTTCGCCGGCCCCCAGCAGCATCACGCGCGTGGCGCCGGGAGAGAGCGGTGTTCCTATTCGCATCCGGGTTCTCCCGTGATTATTTTTCGGGTCGGCGCGACGGCGCACGCCGCGCGGGTTTTGCCTTGCGGGTTCTCGCCCCCGGCACCGACGGCAACCCGGTGTGCTGGGTACGGAACGGACGACGGGGGCGTGCATCGGCCGCGCCGCGGGTTTGAAGGCCTTTCCCGACCGGCTGGCCGGACGGAATCAATTGATGGCGCCCGGGCCCGATCAGATCGGCGCGCCCCATGCGCCGCAACGCCTCACGCAATATCGGCCAGTTGTCGGGATCATGATAACGCAGGAA
>CAKKRZ010000181.1:0-17996 GCA_919902925.1 Acidiferrobacterales bacterium
AACGTTTTGCCGGCACGGCGGTGAAACCGCCGGTGGCCCTCAAGCCGGACGCGCATGTGTACAACCTGTACACGGCACGCCTGCCGAAGCGCGACGCGGTGCGCGAGGCGCTGACCGCCGCCCAGGTGGGCACATCACTGTGTTACCCGCAGGGACTGCATCTTCAGGACGTCTACAGGCACCTCGGTTACCAGCCGGGCGATCTGCCCGTATGCGAGCAGGCGAGTGGTGAGGTGCTGTCGCTGCCGGTCTACCCGGGTATGCCGCTCGATCACGTCGAGCGCGTGTGTGCGATTATCGGCCAGGCGTTGCGCTGACAGGTTTTGCGCGGGCGGCGGCGACCGCCTCGGCGAGCGTGGCTACTCCCGCCGCGCGAACCTTTGCTTCCAGCCCGCGGACGATGCGTCGCACCAGTGCCGGGCCCTGGTAGATGAAGGCGGTGTAGACCTGCACGGCATCGGCCCCCGCCACCAGCTTTTCCCAGGCGTCGTCGGCATTCTCGATTCCGCCGACACCGATGATCGACACGCGTCCCTGCAGATGGCGATACAACTCCCGAATGACCTCGGTGGATCGCGCCTTGAGCGGCCGGCCGGAAAGACCGCCGGCCTCGTTGGCGAGCGGCTCGTGTTCCAGGCCGGGCCGTGTAACGGTCGTGTTGGTGGCGATCACCGCCTCGATGCCGTGGGCCAGCACGATGCGGGCAATCTCCCCGATCTGATCGGCATCCAGGTCTGGCGCGATCTTGAGCGCCATCGGCACGACATGTCCTTCGCGCTGGGCCAGTACCGTCTGCTCGTGTTTCAGGGCGCGCAGCAGGGCTTCGAGCTGCCCGCCTTCCTGCAGGGCGCGCAGCCCCGGGGTGTTCGGTGACGAGACATTGATGGCGACGTAGTCGGCGTGCGCATAGACGGCGCGCAGCGCGGTGCGGTAGTCGTCCAGCGCTTGTTCGTTGGGGGTGTCCTTGTTGCGGCCGATGTTGATGCCCACCGGTCCGCGCTTGGGCAGGCGATAGAGGTTGTCGAGGAACTGTGCCAGACCGGCATTGTTGAAGCCCATGCGGTTGATGAGTGCCGCCGCCGCGGGTAGCCGAAACAGTCGTGGCCGCGGATTGCCTGGCTGGGGACGGGGCGTGACCGTACCGAGCTCGACGAAACCAAAACCCAGGTCGGCGAACAGCGGCGCGAGTTCGGCGTTTTTGTCCAGCCCCGCGGCCAGACCGACCGGCCCTGGCAGCCGGAGGCCCATGAGATCGAGCGGCAGCTGGCGAGTCCGGCGGGCGCAGATCATCCGCACCAGCCCCGGAAAACCCGGGATCCGGTAAAAGGCACCAAACAGGACAAAAATCAGACGGTGGGCGGCCTCGGCCTCGAGGAGGAACAGCAGGGGGCGCAGGAGGCGATACAAGGCAGGAGCGTGGTGGATGGTTCGTGCGATCATACCGCAGCCGCTTTCCCGTGTCGCCGATAGGACCGAGGCGAGGGGCGCGGTGCAGGAAGCACCGTTTGCGCCTTCGCTCCGTGGCGGGACAAGATACGGTAAAATCGCGCGACTACCTCGATCCGACGACGCCATGACGAAGAAAATCAATCGCTACAGTTCCCGCATCACCGAGCCGAAATCGCAGGGCGCTTCGCAGGCGATGCTCTACGGTACCGGCCTCAAGCCGGCAGACATGGCCAAGGCCGAGGTCGGCATCGCCAGCGTCTGGTGGGAAGGCAACACCTGCAACATGCACCTGAACGATCTGGCCGCGGTGGTGAAAGAAGGAGTCGTGGGAGCTGGCCTCGTGGGCATGCGCTTCAATACCATCGGCGTGTCCGACGGCATCTCCATGGGCACCGACGGCATGTCGTACTCATTGCAGTCGCGCGACCTGATCGCCGATTCGATCGAGACCGTGATGGGCGCGCAGTGGTACGACGGCCTCATCACCATTCCCGGCTGCGACAAGAACATGCCGGGATGCCTGATCGCCATGGGGCGGCTCAACCGGCCTTCGCTCATGATCTACGGTGGCACCATCAAGCCCGGCCATGCGAAGGGCGGCCAGGTGCTCGACGTGATCTCGGCGTTCCAGTCGTACGGTGAGTTTATAACTCACAAGATCGACGAATCCACCCGCGCCGATATCGTCGAACATTCCTGTCCCGGCCCCGGCGCCTGCGGCGGCATGTACACGGCCAACACCATGGCCAGCGCCATCGAGGCACTCGGCATGTCGTTGCCCTACAGTTCTTCCACGCCGGCGGTGGACCCGGGCAAGATCGACGAATGCCGGCGTGCCGGTAGCGCGGTTCGTCATCTGCTGGAGCAGGACATCAAGCCGCGCGACATCATGACGCGCGCGGCCTTCGAGAATGCCATGGTGGTGGTGATGGCGCTCGGCGGCTCGACCAATGCGGTGCTGCACCTCATCGCCATGGCTCGGGCCGTGGACGTGAAGCTGACCGTCGACGATTTTCAGAAGGTCAGCGACCGTATCCCGTTCATCGCCGATCTCAAGCCGAGCGGCAAATACGTCATGGAAGACCTGCACCGCGTCGGTGGCACGCCGGCGGTGATGAAGTACCTGCTGGAAAAAAAGTTGATCGATGGCAATTGTATAACCGTGACCGGCAAGACCATTGCCGAGAATCTGAAAAGCCTGCCGGGTCTCAAGGCCGGTCAGGACGTGATCCGGCCACTGGAGAAACCGATCAAGGACTGCGGACATATCCGCATCCTCAAGGGAAACTTCGCGCCAGGTGGATCGGTCGCCAAGATTACCGGCAAGGAAGGTTTGCGCTTTACGGGTCCTGCCCGGGTCTATGACAGCGAAGAGGACATGCTCAAGGGGGTAGAACAGGGCGAGATCCAAAAGGGCGCAGTGATCGTGATTCGCTACGAGGGCCCCAAGGGCGGCCCCGGCATGCCGGAGATGCTGACGCCCACCTCGGTCATCATGGGTGCCGGTCTCGGCAATGATGTCGCGCTAATCACCGACGGTCGCTTCTCTGGAGGTTCGCACGGCTTCATCATCGGCCACGTGGTGCCCGAGGCGCAGGAAGGCGGGCCGATCGCGCTGGTGAAGAACGGCGACGTCATCGCCATCGATGCCGAGAAGAACACGCTCGACGTCCAGGTGAGCGACGCGGAGATGGCCAGGCGCCGCGCCGCCTGGACCATGCCGCCCTACAAGGCCACCCGCGGCACGCTCTACAAATACATCAAGACCGTCAAGGACGCGAGCGAAGGCTGTGTCACCGACGAGTAACCGTTCGCCGATTGGATCGAAGCCACAACCTGTGCATCCCTGCACAGTGGCCCTCGACTCCATCCCGGAGTCGAGGCGAGGGCCGCGCGCCAGGGATGGCGCGGTGGCGGCTTCGCCGATTGGATCGAAGCCACAACCTGTGCATCCCTGCACAGTGGCCCTCGACTCCATCCCGGAGTCGAGGCCGCTCTCGGCCCTCCCTGGCCTTCGCGGCATTCGTGCATCCTGCACATCAGCGAGGGGCGCGGTGGGATACTGTATCCCTACTCGCTACGCTCGTCGCCGATTGGACAGAGGCGAGGGCCGCAGGCCAAGGACGGCCTGTTTGCGGATTTCGTCCTGCCATGGGATGAGCACCGGTTGCGTCTTCGCCGATCGGATCGAGGCGAGGGGCGCGGTGCCGGGATGCACCGGTTGCGTCTTCGCCGATCGGATCGAGGCGAGGGGCGCGGTGCAGGGATGCACCGGTTGCGTCTTTGGCCGGCGTGCGGCCGTTTTCCGCCAGCCGGTTGATACCCTGGGCCGTTCGCCCCTGAATTGAGGGTGGTCGGCGACGGATCGACCGAATCGCACGCCGGACGGTAGGGCGCCAGGCGCCTGCCGGGCCAATAATGCAGGTATGCATCCGCAGAACCACACGAGGACCACCGGCATGGAGCGCCCATCATCCCGCCGTAGTACCAGCAAGGAAGCGACTAAGGCGCAATCGGTGCATCCCGGCACCGCGCCCCTCGCCTCGATCCGATCGGCGACCGGGCAGAGCGCCCGTGCAGCGCGCGAGGGTCTGCGCCGCCAGCCGCCCATGACGGCGCTGATTAATTACGGCCTGCACTATTCGCAGCGCTGGCCGATTCGCGATCTCAGCCCAACCGGCGCCTACGTCGAGATGCCGGGTCGCAGCCTCAAGGCCGGCACGATGGTGGAGTTCGTGCTGCGCCTACAACGCCATGAGCAATCGTTGGACCTGCGGCTGCCGGCACGCGTGGTCCGTGTCGATGAGGCGGGCGCCGCGCTGTCCTTCGGCGGCTACGACGATCCCACCTATACCGAGCTGGTCAATCTGCTGTATTCCGACTGAACGTTACGGTTCCAACCGGGCGGTCGACGCCCGGACATGGCTGTGCCGCGTGCGGTGGCTTCGCCGATTGGATCGAGGCGAGGGCCGCGCGCCAGGGATGGCGCGGTGGCTGCTTCGCTGATCGGATCAAGGCGAGGGCCGCGCGCCAAGGATGGCGCGTCTGCGGCTTTCGGTTAAACTACCGGCCGCATCGCGCGGCCACCCATGAGCACATCCGCCTACGTCGCCAGGAAAACGCAGCTCGTCGATATCCTGCTACAGCAGGGCACGGGCGGCATCCGCCTCGGCAAGGACACCTCCAACCTTTTTCGTGATCGGCACGACACCGGGGCCAAGCGCCTCGACGTGCGTGATTTCAACCACGTCCTGCACGTCGACCCGGCGGCCGGGACGGTGGATGTCGAGGGCATGACGCCCTACGTCACGCTGGTCGACGAATGCCTGAAGCACGGCGTCATGCCGACGGTGGTGCCGCAGCTCAAGTCCATCACTATCGGCGGTGCCACCGTCGGTTGCGGTATCGAGGCCTCCTCCTTCCGCTACGGGCTGGTGCACGAAACCGTCCAGGAGATCGAAATCCTTCTGTCCGGCGGACGCGTGGTGCTGGCGCGGCCGGACAACGAGCACCGCGACCTGTTCTACGGTTTCCCCAATTCTTACGGCACGCTCGGCTATGCCCTGCGCCTGAAGGTCAGGACCGTGCCGGTCAAGCCGTATGTCCGGTTGAAGCACATCCGGTTTCGCGATCCGCAGACCTGTTTCGCCGAGATGGCCAGGCACTGTGACCGCGCCGAGATCGATTTCGTCGACGGGGTGGTGTTCGGCCGCGACGAGATAGTCATCACGCTCGGCCAGTTCGTCGACCGCGCGCCCTACACCAGCGATTACACCTACCAGAAGATCTTCTATCAGTCGATTCGCGAGCGCAGCGAAGACTACCTCACGGTGCGCGACTTCATCTGGCGCTGGGATACCGACTGGTTCTGGTGCTCAAAAAATCTGTTTGCCCAGAACCCATTGATCCGCCGGCTGGTGTACGGCCGCCGGCGTCTCAACTCGATCGCCTACACGAAAATCATGCGCTGGAACAGCAAGTGGGGGATCAGCGCGCGGCTGAACCGGCTGCTCGGCATTCATGCGGAGTCCGTGATTCAGGATGTCGAGATTCCGCTCGAGCACAGCGCCGAATTTCTGGATTTCTATCACGACACTATCCGTTTTCTGCCGGTGTGGCTGTGTCCGACCCGCGCCTACGACCCGGCGGTGAGCTACGATTTATACCGCATGACCCCCGGGAAGTTGTACGTCAATTTCGGCTTTTGGGACGTGATCAATGGCCGGCAGCCCATGCCGGCCGGCCATTACAACCGCCTGGTCGAGCAAAAGGTCATGGCGCTGCGCGGCATGAAGTCGCTCTATTCGGATTCCTATTTCACGCCCGGTGAATTCTGGTCGATGTACAATCGGCCGCGCTATGAAGCCCTCAAGGCGGGCTACGACCCCGATGGCCGGTTGAAGGACCTCTACCGCAAGTGCGTACTGAAGGAGTAATGCCGGCGATCGCCGGGGCTTGAAGCCGGCCGCGCTCGGCCCTAATTCATTTCGCGTTCAGAACCCAGAGCATATTTTTACCGGAGGACCCATGACCGCCACCGCCCAGGCCGAAACGCTCGGCTTCCAGGCCGAGGTCCGGCAACTGCTGGACCTGATGATCCACTCGCTGTACAGCAACAAGGAGATTTTTCTCCGCGAACTGATCTCCAATGCCTCGGACGCCTGCGACAAGCTGCGTTTCGAGGCGCTCAGCGACGATGCCCTCTTCGAAGGCGATTCCGATTTTCGCATCCGCATCCGGGTGGACAAGGAAGCGCGCACGTTGACGATTATCGACAACGGCATCGGCATGAGCCGCAGCGAAGTCATCGACCACATCGGCACCATCGCCAAGTCCGGCACGCGCCAGTTCTTCGCCTCGTTGACCGGCGATCAGCAGAAGGACACACGCCTGATCGGCCAGTTCGGCGTCGGCTTTTACTCGGCCTTCATCGTCGCCGAGGAAGTGACACTGATCACGCGCCGCGCCGGCCTCGGCCCCGAACACGGCGTGCGCTGGCGCTCGGACGGGCAGGGCAGTTACACGGTCGAAAACATCGAGTGTAAAACGCGCGGCACCGAGGTGATCCTGAAGCTGCGGGCGGGTGAGGACGACTTTCTCGACCCCCACCGGCTGCAGGCCATCGTCCGTAAATATTCCGACCACATCGCCATCCCCATCGCTATGGTTAAGGTAGACGGGGAGGGCGAGGAAACGGTCAACCGTGCCTCCGCGCTGTGGGCGCGACCGCGCCAGGAAATCGACAACGATCAATACGATGAGTTTTACAAGCACGTGGCGCATGACTTCGAGGCGCCGCTCGCGCATGTGCATGCGCGCATCGAAGGCAAGCAGGAGTACACGGTGCTGCTGTACCTGCCGGCCCACGCCCCCTTCGACCTGTGGGATCGCGAACACCGGCGCGGCGTCAAGCTGTACGTGCGCCGCGTCTTCATCATGGACGATGCCGAACAATTGCTGCCGCCCTATCTGCGTTTCGTGCGCGGCGTGGTTGACTCCAACGATCTGCCGCTCAATGTCTCGCGCGAGATCCTGCAGAAGAGTCGGGACATCGATACCATTCGCGGCGGCTGCGTCAAGAAACTGCTCGATCTGCTGGAGGACATGGCCCGGAACGAGGCGGTGAAGTACGGCCGCTTCTGGAAGGAATTTGGCCGGGTACTCAAGGAGGGGATGGTCGACGACCACGCCAACCGGGTCCGCCTGGCCGGGCTGCTGCGTTTTAGCAGTACGCGCGAAGTCGGCGACGAACAGACGGTGTCGCTGGCTGACTACGCGGCGCGCATGCCATCCGGCCAGAAGGCCATTTACTATCTGACCGCTGAATCGCCGGCCGGCGCCCGTTCAAGCCCGCACCTCGAAATTTTCCGCAAGAAGAATATCGAGGTGTTGCTGCTGACCGACCGGATCGACGAATGGGTGACGATGCATCTCAGCGAATTCGAAGGCAAGCCGCTTCGTTCCGTCGCCAAAGGCGCGCTCGACCTCGACGAACTGGCCGATGCCGGGGAAAAGGCGGCGCAGCAGCAGGCGCAAAGAGATTTTCAGCCGTTCATCGAACGGTTGAAGCAATCGCTGGGCGAGCGCGTCAAGGACGTGCGCATCACCCACCGCCTGACCGATTCGCCATCCTGCGTGGTTACCGACGAGCAGGATCTGGGCGCTAACCTCGAACGCATCCTCAAGGCCGCCGGCCAGGCGGCCCCCGCCACCCGGCCCATCCTGGAGATTAATCCGGCACACCCGCTGGTCTCGCGGTTACGGGACGAGAGCGAAGGCGCAGCCGGTGCTCATCCTATGACAGGACGAACGAGTGAAGCGAGTAGGGATACATTATCGCACCGCGCCCCTCGCCTCGATCCGATCGGCGATGCGCAGCGACTGGGTGAGTGGGGCGTGTTGTTGCTGGAGCAGGCACAACTGACCGCGTACGGGTCACTCGACGATCCGGCCGGTTTTGTGCGACGCGTGAATGCGCTGCTGTCGGGCGGATGACGGGGTAGGGCAGGTCACGGACTTACGCCGCGGCGGCACAGCCTGAACAAGTCCACGCCGGAACTTTTCGCTAGCGCGGTCAGCGACCGCCCGACGACGGCAGGTTGCCAAGCGCCCCGAGGATAGAGGCGATCTCGCTGCTGGAGAGCGCAAGGGCGGGCAACTCCGCGACGGAACCAAAGTTGAATCCGCAACGGCAACTCATCGCCTGCTTCGACAGGACGGCGGTGCAGTGCGGGCATTCCTTGCTGTTGGGGTCGAGCGCGGCGCGCTTGGGTGGCGCCACTTCCCGGGCGCGGGCGGTCTGGGTCGCCTGGAATTGCGGCGTTGAGTTGGTGGAGAAGTGCGGAACGACCGCGGCGGCGGCCCTGACCGGGGCAGAAGGTTTGTGGACTTCGATATCGCGCACAATCACTGACGGTGGCGCGATCGATGGTGCCAGTCTTGGCACCGGCGCCGGTTTGACGCTGACGGGCGCGGGCGCTGCCGGGCGTTTGAGAACCGGCGGCGGTTTCGGCAACGGTACTGCTGGCCGGGCCGACGAGCTCTGCTTCAACGTGGCGGGCTGGTTGGGCGTGGTGGCGCGCGCGTTTCCTTTCTGCACGGACGTGGTTTTCTTCTTCCCCTTCGCCCGTCGGGTGATGTTCTGGGTGGTTCGTTTCTTGCGTTTCGCATTCAGCTTGTCGCTGGCTTCCTTGGCTTGTTGGCGCACGAAGCGGACGGCATTTTTGTGGTTGGACAGTGCCTGCACCTTGGCGAGCTGCGCGTTGCACTCGGCCTCGGCGGTACTCAGGGCCTGGGTGGCCAGCAGCAGCTCGGCGCTCTTGGTGGTATTGTCGGGATCGCGCGCGGCGGCCACGCGGCGGTTATCCAGGTCCTCCCTGGCCTGGGTGACGCGGGCCTGCAGGTAGTCGAGGTAGACTTCCTCTTCGTGGGCGAGGTGGGCGAGGGACTCGGCCGTGTTCTTGATCTGATTCGGGTCGAAACAGTATCCGCAGCGGCAGAACACCGCCTCAAGCGGATTGCTGGATGTGCACTGCGGGCAATCTTTCAGATAAATGTTAGCCACGGCCTGTCTCTACTGCCCCCGAAGCGTAACTATGGCACGTGGAACCGCGACCTCAAGGCCCCCGGGGGATAATCCGGGCAGGGCGGGTGATGGGCGGTAGCCGAACCGCCCCGGTCTGTCCCGACCCGGGCGCGGCACGCCGCCATGGGAAGTCGTGAAAAGCCGCTGCTTTTCTGTTGATTCCGGCTCCCCCCGTCACTACACTTCCCGCCGCTCCGGTAATGCCGCCGGGACGTTTACCGACGCCGAGCCACTCTTGAACACCGTATCCCGATTTTCTTTCGTCGCGGCCGAACCCGGCGCCCGTCGCCTGGCGGCCTTGGTGTTTGGACTGTTCGTGATGACCACCCCGCTGGCCGAAGCCGCAAACGCGCCTCATCAAATGGCAGAACGAAATCCGCAAACAGGCCGTCCTTGGCCTGCGGCCCTCGCCTCTGTCCAATCGGCGACGAGCGCAGCGAGTAGGAATTCAGAATCGGCGCGCGGCCCTCGGACATGTGTCCCTGGCGTCCCGCCTAAGACGTCTCCCATCGCCGAGGCCGCCCAGAGCCGCTATTTCACCGCCAGCGACGGGGCACGGCTGCACTATCTGGAAGCCGGGCGGGGACAGACCCTCGTATTCGTGCCCGGCTGGACCATGCCGGCCTATGTCTGGCAGGCGCAGATCGATCACTTCGCTCGCCACTACCGCGTCATCGCCTTCGATCCGCGTGGCCAGGGGCGCAGCAGCATTCCGGCCAACGGTTATACCCCCGAGCGCCGCGCGCTCGACATCAAGGAGCTTCTCGATCAACTCGGAGACCAGCCGGTGGTGCTGGCCGGCTGGTCGCTGGGCGTGCTGGAGGCGCTCGCCTACGTCCGCCAGCACGGCGACGCGCAGGTGGCCGCGCTGGTGCTGGTCGACAACTCGATCGGTGAGGAACCGCCGCCGGTGTTCGATCCGACCTTTCTGCCACGGCTGCGGCGCGACCAGAAGGCCACCATGCGCCGGTTCGTGCGCGGCATGCACCGTACTGTGCAGAGCGAACAGTATCTGAACCGGCTGACACGTTCCGCCCTGCGCGTACCGCTGGAGGCGTCGCTGGCGCTGCTGAACTACAACCACCCGCGTCAGTACTGGAAGGAGACGGTGTACGCCACCCGCAAGCCGCTGCTGTACGTCGTCAGCAACCGTTTTCGCGGTCAGGCGTTGAATCTGGAAAAGAACCGGCCCGGCAGCCGCATCGCCGTCTTCGAGAATGCCGGCCACGCCCTGTTTGTCGACGAACCGAAGCGCTTCAATCAGGTGCTCGGCGATTTTCTCACCCGCGAGGTCTGGCCACGATGAGTAAAAAACGTCACGCGCCGCTGGCGCCCCTGTTTCTGATCTCGGCCGCGGCCGTCGGGTTCGAGATTGCGCTGACGCGCTTTTTCGCCATCGCCAGCTGGTCGGAGTACGGCTACTGGGTGATCTCCATCACCATGGTCGGTTTTGCCGTGAGCGGCGTGGTGCTGAGCCTGTTCAAGGATTTTTTTGTTCGCCACAGCGCGCGCCTGCTGTTTCTGACGCCATTGCTGCTGCTGGTGACGGCCGCGGTCGGTTACTACTTTACCATCGGCGTGCCGTTCAACCCGCTTGAGTTCCAGAACCCCGGCCAGTGGGGCGAGCAGCTCACCAACATCGGTAAGTACTACGCGGCGCTGTTCCCGTTCTACTTCCTGACCGGCACTTACATCAGTCTCTACTTCGTCACCTTCCAGGCCGATATCCCCAAGATCTACGGCGCCGATCTGATCGGCGCCGGCGCCGGATCGCTGCTGGTGTTGATGCTGATGTTCTGGCTGCACCCGTTCTATCTGCTGGTCGGGTTGTTGCCACTGCTGGCCATCGCCGGTTTCTACCACCTGCCCGCCCGCCGCCGCCCGCGACTGATCTATTTCATGGCGCTGGCGGCCGCCGTCGTCGGCTCCGAGCTGGTGGTGTTGCGCTATAACCAGGCCGATTTCAACGAATACAAGTCGATTTACCCGCCGCTGAACGTACAGGGTAACCGCATCGTCGACGAAATCCGCTCGCCACGTGGCTACTTTCTGGTGCTCGACAATTTTACCGAACGGCTGGACGTCGATCTCTCCAACAACTTCAAAACCCTGGGTGCCAAGGGCACACCGTCGACGCTCGGTCTGTACGCCGACGGCAATCGCCTGACCTCACTGCGCAAACCGGGCGATGAGAGTCTGGAGTACCTGCGCGCCTCGCTCGACGCCTTTCCCTACGAAGTGACGCGCGTGCCGGACGTGCTGCTGATCGGCACGCGCGGCGGTTTCCGCGTGCGCGAGGCGCTCAAGCTTGGCGCCGGCAAGGTGACGGCGCTGGAGCCCGACGCCACGTTGTATACCCTGCTCAAGACGCGCGGCCATCATCCGGCGCTCGACGACCCGCGCGTGCAGTTGCGCAATGCCTCGCCGGCCGAGATTGCCGCCGAGGGCAGGGCGCGATTTGACATCATCGACATCGCCTCCGATTTTCTCAATCAGGCGGACGTCAACAAGTACGTGTTCACCGTTGAGGCCGTACAGGCAAACCTTGGCCTGCTGCGCGACGACGGCGTGCTGTCGGTGCCGGTATCGATCCGTGAATACACGGTCTACGCCATCAAGTTGCTGGCCACGGTGCGCGAGGCGCTGGTGCGCGATGGGGTGGCGGCGCCCGAACGGCACGTCATTGTTTACCGGTCGAGTTGGAATGTCCGCATCCTGGTGTCGAAGCAGCCGTTCAGTCCGGCCACTATCGTCAAACTCCGGCGCTTCGCCGACGATCGTTCCTTTGACACCTCATACTTTCCCGGCATCCGCGGCCAGACAATAAAGGTGTGGAACGATCTGCCGGGCATCTCGTTTGCCAATCAAACGGTCGAGGTCAGCGACCGTGCCAGTGATTCACTGCGCGACGACGCCCTGCGCCTGTTCGCCGACCGCGACGGCAGCTGGCTGCGCGGCCATTTTTTCCGGCTCGAACCCTCGACCCACGACCGCCCGTTCTTCTATTCAATCCTCGATCTGGGCAAGCTGGACACCATCCTCAAACGGATCGAAGCCATTCCGCGCGAGGAGATTGGCTATCTGATCAACGTCGCGGTGCTGGTGCAGTCGGTGATTCTGGCTTTGCTGGTGCTGGGCCTGCCACTGTTGCGCTACCGGCGCGGGACCCACCCGAAGGCCAAGTCGATCGTCAAATCCATCCTCTATTTCGCCGGCCTCGGTCTGGGCTTTCTGTTCATGGAAATCTGGCTGATCGACAAGGCCGCCTGGTTCCTGAGCGACCGCACCTACGCGTTCGCCATCGTGCTGACGGTGATGCTGGTGTCTTCCGGTATTGGCAGCGCCCTGGCCGGGCGGTTCACCGATAACCCCAGGCAGGGGTTGACCTACGCCTGCGTCGGGATATTCACGTGGGTCATCGTCATGGCCATGATCCTCGATCCGCTGCTGCAGGCATTGCTGGGCTGGCCGTTGCCGCTCAAGGTGGCAGTGCTGGTGGTGCTGTCCGCGCCGCTGGGCGTGGCGCTGGGTTTCCCGTTTCCGCTCGGCCTCACCCTGTTCCGGGGCAAGAACAGTCACTTCCTGCCCTGGGCCTGGAGCCTGAACGGATCGTTTTCGGTGGTGGCGACGCCGCTGGCCAACTTGCTCGCGGTTTCGGCGGGCTATAAACTGGTGTTGTTCGTGTCTCTGTTCCTCTACATCATCGTCTATCTCGCGTTCCCGGCAGCCGAAGGCCGCAACCGCGTCAGTTAAAATCCCCAACCGGAAGAAAAATCATGCGTAAACTGTTCATTGCTGCCGCGCTTGCCGCGGTGCTGCCCGTGAGTCTGGCCTCTGCGGCAACCGATGCCGGTGCCCCGGCGTGGAACTACGAGGCGTTCAAGTCGGCCATCGAGGCCGGCGGCCGCAGCCAGAATATCTCCGACAAGACCTTCAAGCGGCTTCAGGAAAACCGCCTGAAGTCGCTCAAGATTATCGAAAAATACCTGACCCGGCGTTTCGGCAAGGCCGACCCGCTGGTGATGAAGGCCTTTGCCGAAGTGCCGCGCGAGTATTATCACTTCAATTACCAGAGCAAAAAATCGTTTGCGGCCAGTGCCTACGAACTTGAAAACGTCAAGCCGTGGGCGATCGGTTACGGCTCGGCGTTGTCGGATTACCTGGGCCAGGCCTACATGACCCAGATCGCCCGGCCCAAGCCCAGCGACGTCGTCCTCGAAATCGGCACCGGGTCTGGCTACCAGGTGTCGATCCTGTCGCGCATCGTCAAGCAGGCCTATTCCATCGAGATCATCGAGCCGCTCGGCCAGGGCGTGGCCAAGATCTTCAAGCCGCTCGGCTACAACAACATCCAGACCCGCGTCGGCGACGGCTTCTTCGGCTGGCCGGAGGTGAAGGGCGGCTTCGACATCATCATCGTCACCTGCGTCGCCCAGTACGTGCCCCCGGCGCTGCTTGAGCAGCTCAAGCCCGGCGGCCGCCTCGTTATCCCCATTGGCCAGCCGTTCAAGAAGGGCGGCCAGTTCCTGTATGTCTACACCAAAGATCAGAACGGCAAGGTCAGCTCGCGCAAGGACGTGGGGGTATTCTTCATCCCCATGACCGGCCAGATGCAGAAGCCGTCGGCCGACAAACCTTGATGCCACTGATTTCCCGGAGCGCAGGAATGAAACGCACCTTGATTGCCATCCCGATGGCGGCGTTGTTGATCGTTGCCCTCAGCGCCCCGGCCAATACCGCCAATCCCCGTGCGGTCGCCGTGCTGGCGGGCGACCGCACGGCGTGGAACTTCAAGTCCTTTCTCAGCGCCTACCAGGCCAGTGGGCGCCCGCACACGGTCACGGAAGCGGACTTCACCCAGGCCCAGGAAAACCGCCTGCAGGCGCTGAAGAACATCGAGAGTTTCCTCACGCGCCGTTTCGGCAAGGCCGATCCGCTGGTGATGAAGGCCTTCGCCGAGGTGCCGCGCGAGTATTACCACTATAACTATCAGCGCAAGACTTCATCTGCTTTTAAGGCCTATGAGCCGAAGACCGAGGACGTGAAGTCGCACGTCATCGGCTACGGCTCGACGCTGTCCGATTATTTCGTGCAGGCCTACATGACCCAGATCGCCCGGCCCAAGCCCAGCGACGTCGTCCTCGAAATCGGCACCGGGTCTGGCTACCAGGTGTCGATCCTGTCGCGCATCGTCAAGCAGGCCTATTCCATCGAGATCATCGAGCCGCTCGGCCAGGGCGTGGCCAAGATCTTCAAGCCGCTCGGCTACAACAACATCCAGACCCGCGTCGGCGACGGCTTCTTCGGCTGGCCGGAGGTGAAGGGCGGCTTCGACATCATCATCGTCACCTGCGTCGCCCAGTACGTGCCCCCGGCGCTGCTTGAGCAGCTCAAGCCCGGCGGCCGCCTCGTTATCCCCATTGGCCAGCCGTTCACGCCCGGCAGTCAGTTCCTGTACGTCTACACCAAGGATGCGGCGGGCAAGGTGCATTCGCGCAAGTACACCAGCGTGTACTTTATTCCCATGACCGGCGAGATGCAGAAAAAACCGGCCGGAGAGTCCTGACCGCGCGCACCCGGCGATGGGTGATACCGATCCGCACGAACACGTTCGCCGCGTCGCGGCGGTTTTCGACCGGGCGGCCGAGGGCTACGACAGCCCGGCCATGCGTTTCTTCCCCTTCGCCGCCGACCGGCTGACCCACAAACTCCATCCCGCCGCGGGTGACAAGGTACTGGACGTCTGCGCCGGCACCGGCGCCGCCACCCTGGCGCTGGCGCAGGCGGTCGGCCCTCAGGGCCGTGTCTTTGCCATCGACCTCTCCGAAGCGATGCTGGCGAAACTGGACGAGAAGCGGCGCAAGTTCGGCATCGAGCAGATCGACGTGCACGTCATGGACGCGTCGCGGCCGGAGTTCCGGCGCGATTATTTTCACCACGTGGTGTCGGCCTTCGGTATTTTTTTCATGCCGGACATGGCGGCGGCGCTGCGCGAATGGGTGCGGGTGCTGCGCCCGGGCGGGCGGCTGATGTTCACGGCCTTCACCGCCGGTGCCTTCGAACCGTACAAGACGATGTTTTTCGAGAGGTTGAAAACGTTCGGCGTCGACCCGGGACAGGCGATGTCGCCGGTGCAGAAACTCTACGATCCCGACGAGTGCCGCCGCCTGGCGGAATCGGCCGGCCTGCAGGACGTTCAGGTCGAGACCGAGCAACTCGGTTATCACCTGCGCAACGCCCAGGACTGGTGGGAGATCGTCTGGTTCACCGGCTTGCGCAATTTCGTCCAGAACCTGGCACCCCAGGCGCTCGAAGCCTTTCGCGCCGCGCACCTGGCGGAGATCGACGCGCAGGCCGGCCCGGACGGAATCTGGCTCGATGTCGGCGTGCATTTTACCCGGGGAAACAAGGCCGCCGGCCGGAATTCCGGAAATTGACCTACGTCCTTTCTTTCCGCGCAGGTCCTGGGATATAAACCATCGAATCCAACGGCCAGGTTTGCCGGAAGGTGCGATGACATGACGACGATCAAAACAGTGGCGGCCGCGGGGAGTTATCGGGCCTGTACCCGGTGCCGGGCGGCGGGTTTTTGCGTCCATCCCCAGGCCGGCCAGGGCGTATATCGCGTTCAGGCCCGGCGTGTGCGTGCCGGCGAGTCCATGCATACGCCCGAACAGTCGCCGCATACTTTCTTCGTGCTGTGCGAAGGCACAGCCCGGTCCTGTACCCGCCGCCACGACGGCAGCCTGCAGACCAACGACTTTCATCTTCCCGGCGAGTTGATCTCGTTCGAAGCCATGGCCGATCCGGCGGCGCGCCAGGACGCCCTGGCGCTGGAGCCGTGCACCGTCCGCGAAATCACCTGCCAGTGCGATCCGGAAGCCAACGCGGTTGTCTGGGGCGCGATGCTGGGGCTGTTGCGCGACGACGCCGCTCACCGCCGCGCCCGTCTGCGTCCTTTTGCCGGCCGGCAAACCGCGGCCCAGCGCCTGTCGGCCTGGCTCGGTAATCTGGTGGAGCGTTGCCAGCACCGCGGTCTCGATCCGCGCGCCATGGCATTTCGCATGACGCGCGCGGAGATCGGCAGCTTCCTTGGCCTGGCCAAGGAAACAGTCTGCCGGCTGTTCGTGCAGTACCAGCGAGACGGCTGGATCGAGCAACGTGGCCGGCGCTTCCTGATTCGCCGGCCCGAGGCCTTCCTGCGCTGATCGTTCGCTCAGTCCGCGATGAAGCGGCGATAGCGCTGGCGGTTTTGTTTTAATCGCCGGCGCGTGGGTTGCCAGGGATCTCTCCAGCCGGGGTCGGGTTTGATCAGCGACCGGCATAACATCAACAGTCCATCGACGTCGTCGAGATGCACGAATTCCGGTGCCGGTGCGCCGCGTCGGCGGTAACCGGGCGCACCTTCGAAAGACTCGTTGTGGTAATTGCCAAGCGGCACGGAAATGCCGATGGCGGGAATGCCGCTGGCCAGCGCGGCCGTGGCCTCGCAGGCGCCGCCATCCATGAGGTGCCGCTGATGACGGCCGGGCAGGGTGCGCGCGGCGATGGCCAACAGCTGTTGCGTGTAACCGGGATCGAAGGGGCCGCGCCGGTCGCCGAGACGCACGATAGGGCCCTGGCCGATTTTCGTGCCGGGCAGGACCCGCGAGGTTTCCAAACTGACCGCCAGCACCGACCTCCTGGACGTAGCGATTCGGTAACGATCGAAGTGGGCCAGGGCACCGACGAAGCCGACTTCCTCGCCGCGCGTCAGCAGACCCAGAAATGGCTGCGCGCGGCGAGTGGCGTGGCGGGCGGTCTGCAAGACGGCATAGACACCGACCAGGTCATCGGCCACGCGCGTGTAAAGTCGCCGGCCGGACAACCGGAACGGTTTCCCGAAGTGGAAGGCGCCGAATATGTTGTTCGCACGTGGGCGCGGATGCGTGGGTGTCGCGGTCAGCACGACCTCGGCGCCGGCCAGACCGTGGCCGTCCCGGCGCCAGCGCGGTTTTGTCAGTCGCCCTTCGGCGAATTCACCGTCGTCGTCCGCCAGCCATACGCGTGCACCGTTGAGTCCGCGCACGGGCGAGCCGCCCAACCAGCGCAGCGCCAGCCGGTTGGCGGACAACCAGCGCTGCCCGTGAAAGCCCGGGTGATCCATGTGTGCGATCAGCAGGCGCGCCGGTTCGCGCGTCGACCGGGCCAGCAGCCGCCGGTAATCGGCGGCCGAGGCGCAACCGATCAGGATGTTGCCGGCCGGGTCGATGAAATGCGCGATGTCGCGGTCGGTCAGCCAGCTCAGGGCCACGGCGGCGATTCGCTCCTCGCGGAAGGGCGCCGTCGGTTCCGACATCAGTTGGAAGAGGAGGTGGTGAGACGATCGCTTCACGGTCGTCACTATAACGCAGCTGTCCTGTGTTGCCGACGCCGCGGGTGCATGTTAGGGTGCGCGCCGCCATCGACCCCGCTGGAACCATCATCCGTGTCCGCATCGCCCCCGCTGATTTTCGACGTCGACGAATCATCTTTTGAAGACCGGGTGCTGAAGGCCTCGGCCGATGTGCCGGTGCTGGTCGATTTCTGGGCCGACTGGTGCCCGCCCTGTACCGCGTTGACGCCGGTGCTGGAACGCATCACGCAGGAATACGCCGGCCGGGTGCGGCTCGCCAAGGTTGAGGCGGATGAAAACATGAAACTGGCCGGCCGCTACCAGTTGCGCGGCTTTCCGACCGTGCTGTTGTTCGTCAATGGCGAGGAGCGTGACCGTTTCAGCAGCTTCCGGCCCGCCGATTTCGTGCGCCGTTTCATCGACCGCCAGTTGCCGCCCGGCTAGGAATTTTCTCTACTCCAGCTTCACCGACTCAACGCAGCGCCTTGCCGCGCTGCGCTGTTTGCCGGCGCGGGCGTGAGTCACAGGGGCCGCTAGTAAACGTCGAGACGGCGCACGTCGTTCAGGTGTTTACGCCAGTAGGGGCTG
>CAKKRZ010000181.1:18096-19559 GCA_919902925.1 Acidiferrobacterales bacterium
CTAGTAAACGTCGAGACGGCGCACGTCGTTCAGGTGTTTACGCCAGTAGGGGCTGTTGAAGTCGGCGGTCTGAACGTGTTTGCCGGTTGAAGGCGCGTGCACAAACTTTCCGTTACCGACGTAGATGCCCACGTGCGAGGCGCTCTTGCCCAGTTGGTCGAAAAAGACCAGATCGCCGCGGCGCAACTGCGATACCGAAATGCGGCGTGAATAGTGACGCAGGTAAACCGTGCCATGACCGAGGTTCAGGCCGGCCTGCCGGTAGCTGAAATTCACCAGACCGCTGCAATCGAAACCTTTCCGTGGATTGTCTCCGCCGTGGCGGTAGGGCGTGCCGATCTGGGCCAGGGCCACGTCGGCGGCGCGGTTGGCGGCCGAGGTCGAGACGGTACCGCGCGGTTCGCCATGGCGCGAGGGAGTGCTGGAGCAGCCGGTGGCCAGCAGGGTGAGCAGCACACACCAGGGCAGGGCGAGGGATCGGATGGGCATGAGGGCCTCCTTCGTTTACAGACCGGTAGTGTGAATTTCCGGGATCGGTTCGCTGCGATCCCACATGGCATTGAAGCGCAATACCAGCTCGGCGGTGCCGTGTCCGCCACCGCGCTCGATGACATATTCGTGACGGGCCTGATCGGCCTGATAAAGACTGGCGCGGCCATCGACCAGCACGATGGTCTCGTTCAGGCCGACGTGCTCTTCGCCGACGCGCTGCAGGCGGATTGAATCGCTGAGCCGGCGGGCCAGACCGACCAGGCGGATGTTGTCCCGGGCCAGCTGCTGGCTGTCCTCGGTCAGGACGCGCACCCGGCTCAGGCGGTTGCGGGTGGCCACGGCGGTCAACGCCTCGGTTACCGCCCGCGTGCTGAAGAGCGTGGGATCCAGGCGCGGCGAAAAGATGTCCACTCGCTGCCTCGCTTCCCCGAGCAGGGCCAGGAGTTCGGCGGCCACCTCGTCCCGGTGACGGATCACGTGGCGGCTGGCCGTTTTTTGCTGGTCTGTGGTGGTTTCCATTACTAAGCTGGGCTCTGTCTGGACCGGTTGTGATCCCGGGGGGCTGGACTATGCTGGGTACCAGCCCAAAGTATAGCCTTGCTGGCGATATTGCCACCCAGGCGGGGCGCACAAATCATTTACCCAAGCGAGGACAAACAATGAAAAATCACGTTCAATCGGCGCTGGTGATAGCGGCCATCCTGTACCTGGGCTGGGGTCTCAGCCTGCTGGTTGCCCCGGAACAGATGCAGGCGCTGTTATCGAGCGGCACCTACGATCCGACCACCACCGCCATGTTCGGCGCCGGCCTGTTCGCCTTCGTGCTGGTATTCCTGATCGCCGCCCATAACCCCACCCAGGAGACCGTTCACGCCTCGGTCTCCGGCCTGCTGTTCATCGGTTTCGTGGGCCTCTACCAGATGTTCGTGGCCAAGGGCATGCCGCAGACCACCCTGACCGTGGTCAGCATG
>CAKKRZ010000181.1:19659-20858 GCA_919902925.1 Acidiferrobacterales bacterium
GCGAGCAGGCGCGCCTTGGCGTCTTTCGGCAGGTCGAGGTCGTTGATGAAGGTGTGCAGGGCCTCGCGGGTGAGGCCGCCCTTGCCGCGGGTGAGTTCCTTCAACTTCTCGTACGGTTCCGGGATGCCGTAGCGGCGCATGACGGTCTGCACAGCTTCGGCCAGCACGTCCCAGTTCGCGTCGAGGTCTTCGTTGAGCCGCGCCGGGTTCACTTCCAGTTTTCCAATGCCGCGCAGGCAGGAATCCCAAGCGAGCAGTGAATAACCAAGGCCGACACCGAGATTGCGCAGCACGGTGGAATCGGTCAGGTCGCGCTGCCAGCGCGAGACCGGTAGCTTCTCGGCGAGATGGTGGAAGAGCGTGTTGGCGAGACCGAGGTTGCCTTCCGAGTTCTCGAAATCGATCGGGTTGACCTTGTGCGGCATCGTGGATGAGCCGACTTCGCCCTTGACCGTCTTCTGTTTGAAATAGGCGAGCGAGATATATCCCCACACGTCACGGTTCAAGTCGATCAGGATGGTATTGAAGCGGCTCATCGCCTGCATCAGCTCGGCGATGTAATCGTGCGGCTCGATCTGGGTCGTGTAGGCATTCCAGGACAGCCCAAGGCCTTCCACGAACTGTTTCGCGAACGCCGGCCAGTCCACGTCCGGGTAGCTGACGAGGTGGGCGTTGTAATTGCCTACCGCGCCGTTGATCTTGCCGAGCAGTTCGACGCGTGCCGCCTGCTCGCGTGCGCGCTTGAGCCGGTAAGCCACGTTGGCGAGTTCCTTGCCGACCGTGGTAGGCGAGGCCGGCTGGCCGTGGGTGCGGGCCAGCATCGGCTGGTCGGCATGGCGCTTGGCCATTTTGCCGATGGTGTCGATGAGGCGGTCCATCGCCGGCAGCATGACCGACGCGCGTGCCTCTTTCAGCATCAGCGCGTAGGCGAGATTGTTGATGTCCTCCGAGGTGCAGGCGAAGTGCAGGAACTCGCTGACCTTGGCGATCTCGGCGTTCGATTTGGTCTTTTCCTTAAGGAAATACTCGACCGCCTTGACGTCGTGGTTGGTAGTCGCCTCGATTTCCTTGACGCGCCGGGCATCGGTGACCGGGAAGCCGGTGACAATATCGTCCAGGAACTGATTGGTGGCCGCTGAGAATACCGGCACCTCGGTGATCCCCTTGTGAGACGCCAGCGCCTGCAGCCAGCGCACCTC
>CAKKRZ010000182.1 GCA_919902925.1 Acidiferrobacterales bacterium
AGATCGAGCGTGATCATGTCCATCGACACGCGTCCCACCAGCGGAACCCGTTCGCCGTTGACCAACACCGGCGTACCGGGCACGGCGTGGCGTGGATAACCATCGCCGTAGCCGATGGCCGCCACACCGATGGGCATGTCCTCCGGACAGGTCCAAGCACCGCCATAGCCGATGCGATCGCCCTTCTGGCGGCGTTGCACGGCGATTAACTGCGTGGCCAATGTCATCACCGGCCTGAGTCCGAGCGAGTCCGCGGTTTTGCCGCTCAGCGGCGAGGAGCCATAAAGCATGATGCCCGGGCGCACCCAATCGAAGTGGCTCTCCGGCCAGCCGAGGATGCCGGCCGAATTGGCCAGGCTGCGCTGGAAGGAATGAGTGCGTGACAGCTCCAGGAAAGACCGGATTTGCCCGCGCGTACTCTCGTCATTGGGTTGATCGGCATTGGCGAAATGCGACATCAGGCGCACTTCAGCTACGGCCGGCAAACGCCGGAGCCGATCGAGTACGGTGGGCAGCTCGCCGGGCGCAAAACCCAAACGGTGCATGCCGGTATCGACCTTGACCCAGACGGTGAGCGGACCACGAACCGTGGACTGCTCCAGCATCTCCAGTTGCGAGGCATGGTGCAGCACCGGGCTCAGCTGGTGGCGGTCGAGCTGCGGCAGGTCGTCCGGGGCGAAGAACCCTTCGAGCAGGCAGATCGGAGATTGCACGCCGGCGGTCCGCAACGGCATGGCTTCCTCAACGCTGGCCACCACCAGGGCATCCGCCGACGACAGGGCTTGAGCGGCCCAGAGCAGGCCGTGCCCATAGGCATTGGCCTTGACGACCGCCATGACCCGCGCGCCAGGCGCCTTTTGCCTGACGAGGTCGAGGTTGTGACGAAGTGCCTGGGGATCGAGTAACGCCCGCGCCGGACGGGTCATTCAGGGCGTCCTGTTGAAGGCCACGGAGGTGTAATTCTCGAAGCGGGTGTATTCGCCCAGGAAGGTCAGGCGCACCTTGCCGATCGGACCGTTACGCTGCTTGCCGATGATGACCTCGGCGATGCCCTTTTCGGGGCTGTCCTCGTTGTAGACCTCGTCGCGGTAGATGAACAGGATGACGTCCGCGTCCTGCTCGATGGCGCCCGATTCACGCAGGTCGGACATGACCGGGCGTTTGTCGGTGCGCGATTCGACCGCGCGGTTGAGCTGGGACATGGCGATCAGCGGCACGTCGAGTTCCTTGGCCAGCGATTTGAGCGAGCGCGTGATGCTGGAAATTTCCGTGGCCCGCGAATCTTCCGATTGGGATGACGACATCAGCTGAAGATAGTCGACGATGATCAGCCCGAGTCCGTGCTCGCGCTTCAGGCGCCGCGCCCGCGAGCGCAGCTCCAGCGGAGTCAGGGCCGGGGTATCGTCGATGAAGATCGGCGCTTCGTTGAGCATTGACACGGCCGAGGTCAGGCGCGGCCAGTCGTCGTCGTGCAATTTACCGGTGCGCACGCGGTGGGCATTGATGCGACCGAGCGAGGCCATCATGCGCATGGCCAGTTGCGAACCGGGCATTTCCATCGAGAACACGGCGACCGGCACCTTGTGACCGATGGCGGCGTTCTCGGCGATGTTCATCGCCAGCGAGGTGTTGTGCACACAGACGTCGTTGGCGATGAAATTATGCGTCACCGGGATGGTCAGGTCATAGACCTGCTTCTCGCCGGCGGGCACGATCGACACGATACGATCCCAGTAGACGTCGCTGTTGGCCAGCGCCAGCAACTCCGGATCGCCCAGCGCGAGGGCGAACTTGGCCAGACGCGAGCGGGACAGGCCGCGCCGGCCCACGTGAATATTCGAATCCGCGACGCCGGCCTTGCGCGCCAGCTCCGGCCAGCTCAGGTCACCCTTGGCTTTCTCCAGCAGCGCCCAGATGCCGACGGGCAACAGGTCGCGGTTGGCCTGACGCTGAACGCGGGTGACGGCCTCCACCACCGCGTTGAGCGCCTTCTCCTTGCCGAAGATGCCGATCTCGCGGGCGAAGGTCAGCATGGAATCGCCATGCGTGATATCCAGTTGCCATGAAGGGCGACGGGAATCCCGGTAGCGCACCCAGCGCAGGCGCAGGGAAGCGATCACGCCAAACCGCAACAGCAGGTGCTGGACTTGCCTGGCCAGGCGTTCGTTGATCGTGGCATAGCCGAGTTGTGCCTGACCGGATTTCAACACGGTCGCCCAACCGTCGGTCGAGAACAGCCGGTTCAGAAACAGCGCCTGCTGTTCGCGCGTGAGTCTGAATACCGAGGCGGGGACAGTTTTATGGGCGGCACCGTGCCCCATCAGTCCATGGGTCTTCAGCCAGCGAACCAGCGGATTGACGCTGTTCTTGCGCGCCGACATTAACCCGTCCGGTGCCAACTCGGCCGGTTCAACACACAGTACCTCGCACAGTTTCGTGAAGGACGCGGGGCTGGGGACCGATCTGCCCTGGCGCCAATAGGTGATCGAGGCGGGCACCACGCCGACGGCATTGGCCACGCCCCGCGCCGGCATCTCACTGACCTTCAATGCCCGGTCCAGTCGTGTGGCAAATTTCATGCGCGCCGCGCGTACGTCCCCACGGTTTGAGGCCACGCCCCACGTGGGAGCAAACCCGCGGCGATGCTCGTCCAGCCTCAGGCTCAGACCGCCAAAAACCTCGACCGAGTCCTTGAAGTCAGCGGCAATCCTGGGATTGCTGTTGGTAAAACGGGCGGTGTTGCCAGTCAAGCCGCCATCGCCGATCAGGTAGGCCAGCAGCTTCACCTCGCACTCGCGGATGGTTTCCGTGCCGAACACGGGCAACCGCCGGGGCACGGCCACGACGTCACCCTCCTTGAGTTCATGCAACGGACGCCAGCCACCGATGGTCAGGAATGGATGCGCCAGGGTTGTTTCAATGCGGCGTCCGAGGCGGGTGGTTACTTCGAATACCGGCTTGATGCCGTCGTCGACGTAATCGCCCGGAACAGCGCGGTCCAGCCTGAAGTTATCGCTCAGGGTACCCACGGGCTGACCACGCCCGCTTCGATATAACTGCTCGATCGTGGCGACGCTGCCGTCGTCCATGATCAGCTCGGAATCGTGCACGATGCACTTACCCATAGACGGACGACCGGCGATGATGATCAGGTCCGAGCGTTGCAAACCGGAGGTCATGTCGTCGAGGTCGGAATAGCCGGTGGGTACGCCGGTGATGGACGACTGCGAGCGATAGAGTTCGTCGATGCGGTCGACGGCCTTCGACAGCAGATGCCGGATGGGCTGGAACTCCCCGCGCCGGTGTCCCTTCTCGCTGATCTCCATGACCCGCCCCTCGGCAAAGTCGAGCAGCTCGGCCGAGCCGCGGCCATCGGGCTGGTAGGCGGCCTTGGAGATGTCACCGGCGGCGCGGATCAGTTCGCGCAACAGGGCATTGTTGCGGACGATGTTCGCGTAGGCCGCGATGTTGGCGGTGCTGGGGGTGTTGTTGGCCAGGCTGCCGAGATAGGCGAGCCCGCCGACGGTATCGAGTTCGCCGGTCTTGACGAGATACTCGGATACCGTAACCACGTCCGCCGGGCTGTTCTCTTCGATCAGCGCGGCGACGGCGTTGAAGATCAGCCGGTGGTTGCGTGTGTAGAAATCGTCGGCGGTCAGGATATCGCCGACGCGGTCCCAGGCTCCGTTATCGAGCAGCAGGCCGCCAATCACGGACTGCTCGGCATCCTGGGACTGGGGAGGAAGCAGAAAGTCGCCGTCGCCACGCGCCGCGGTCAGATGGCTGCGACCGCTTTGCCGGGACAGGGCACGTTCCTCCATCGAGCCTTACCCTCGCCACTGTGCCGCCCGCGATCGCGGGCAGTCGTTCTGGTGATGCCGGAACGCCGTGCTCACGCCCGGCGATCCGCCCGTAGTGCTATTTCTCGGCCACCACCGACACGGTGACGGTCAGGTTGACCTCCGGGTGGAGCGTAACCTGAATCTTGTGATCGCCGATCTCCTTCAACGGACCCTCAGGCAGATGGACCTCGGACCTGCTGAGTTCGACGCCACTGGCCTTCATGGCATCGACCACGTCCTTGAGCGTCACCGATCCGAACAGCTTGCCTTCGTCGCCGATCTTGCGGGCGATCTGCACGGTCATGCCGGCGAGCTTCTCGGCGCGCGCCTGGGCGGCGGCCAGCTGCCCCTGCTGACGCTTTTCCAGTTCGGCGCGTTCGGCCTCGAAGCGGGCCTTGTTGTCGGCGGTGGCCGACACCGCCTTGCCCTGCGGCAACAGGTAGTTACGGGCGAACCCGGCCTTGACGTTGACGACTTCGCCCAGTGCGCCGAGGTTACGAATCTTTTCCAGCAGAATAATTTCCATGGATGTTCTCCGCTCAGTGGCTGTCGCAGTAAGGCATCAGCGCCAGGTAACGCGCGTACTTGATGGCGCGCGTCAGTTGGCGCTGGTAGCGCGCCTTGGTGCCCACGCTGCGGGCCGGCACGATGCGGCCGGTTTCGGAGATGAACTGCTTGAGCGTGCCGAGATCTTTATAATCGATCTCTACAACTTTCTCGGCGGTAAAGCGGCAAAATTTCCGGCGACGGAAAAAACGCGATGACGACATGGGTGTGTTCCTCGTATTCCGTGGGCTCAGGCCGGAATGGCCTCGACGATTTCTTCACTGCTGCTACCGCCGCCGCGATCTTCACTCTCTTTTTCCTTGATGAGCAGCGACGGCTCAGTGACGGCCTGCTTGCGGCTGATGACCAGCGAGCGCAGGACCGCGTCGTTGAATTTGAAGGCGGATTCCAGCTCGCGCAGCGTCTCGAGTGAACACTCGATGTTCATCAGCACGTAGTGGGCCTTGTGAATCTTGTGGATGGAATAGGCCAACTGACGGCGACCCCAGTCTTCCAGACGGTGGATGTGGCCGCTGGCGCCCTCGATCATCGAACGATAGCGTTCGATCATGGCCGGCACCTGCTCGCTCTGATCCGGATGGACCAGGAATACAACTTCATAATGACGCATGCTGACTCCTTATGGATTAAGCCTCCCGGAAGCCGATGTGGCCCGGTGAGGCAAGGAGCCCGTGAGGGCTAACTGCTTAAATGAGCGGCGAATTCTACTGAATGCCCCGCCCCCCGGCAAGTGCGCGGTCTAACGGCGGCGCTGGCGCACGGCCTCGAACAGGCAGACGCCGGCGGCCACCGACACATTGAGGCTCGAGACCGCACCGGCCATGGGGATAGCAATCAGAACGTCGCAGGACTCGCGGGTCAGGCGCCGCAATCCCTTGCCCTCCCCGCCCAGCACCAGCGCCAGTGGCACGGTCAGATCGGCCTGGTACAGCGTCTTGTCGGCCTCGTGGGCGGCGCCGAAGATCCACACGCCCTGTTCCTTCAGCGTCGCCAGCGCGCGCGACAGATTGGGCACCCGGTAAAGCGGCAGGTTCTCGGCCGCCCCGCTGGCACTCTTGCGGGCTACGGCCGACAACGGCGCGGAGTTGTCCTTGGGCATGATCACGGCGTGGCAACCGGCCGCCTCGGCCGAACGCAGACAGGCACCCAGGTTGTGCGGGTCCTGCACGTTGTCCAGGACCAGCAGGAACGGCTTGGCCGGCAGCTTGGCGACAAAATCATTGAAATCCGGTTCATGCCGGGACGAGGCCGCCCGCCGGCGCGCGACCACGCCCTGATGACGTGGGCTGCCGGCCATGTCGGCCAGCTCGTCGCGCGCTACGCGAAAACAGGGCACATTGCCCGCGCGCGCCAGGGTCTCGATTTCCTGCAGACGGCGATCGTCGCGCCCGGATGCCAGCCACACCCCTTCCAGCTGGCCCGGGTTGGCACGCAGGGCGGCCAACACCGGATGCAATCCATAAATCAGGTCGTCAGCCATGGACGATCGACGGCGAGGAATTAGCAGGTCGCCGAAAAACATGTTTTTCGGCGACCTGCGGTGCAGCACAGGGATGTGCTGCCATTTTTCGAACACGCCAGTGTTTGAAAAATGGAGCGAGCCGCGGACATGTGCCGCGGCGAAGTGAGCTGAAAAAAGCCACGAAGGACTTTTTCAGCATTCTATTAGCGCCGGCGACGGCGGGATTTGCGTTGACCGCCCGGCTTGTGGCGATCCTTGCCGGAACGGGGCTGGCGCGCCTTGCCGCCCGCCGGTGCATTGGAGCCGGCCAGCTCAAAGTCGATACGCGCCTCTTCCAGACTCACGCGCACCACCTTCACCCGCACCGCGTCGCCGAGCCGGAATTTCTGGTGGCTGCGCTCGCCGATCAGCTGATGCAGCGCCTGATCGAACTGGAAATAGTCGTTGCCCAGCGCCGTGATGTGCACGAGACCGTCGATGAAGATGTTGGCCAGCTCGACAAAAATGCCGAAGTTGGTGACACCGCTGATGATGCCATCGAACTCACCGCCGATGTGCTCCATCATGTACTCGGCCTTGAGCCAGCGGACCACGTCGCGCGTCGCTTCGTCGGCACGCCGTTCGGTCTTCGAACAGTGTGCGCTGATGACCTTCATCTGGTCTTCGGTGACTTCGGCCGGTTCGCGGTGCAGCAGCCGCTTGATGGCGCGGTGCACCATCAGGTCCGGGTAGCGCCGGATGGGCGAGGTGAAGTGGGTGTAATGCGGGAAGCCAAGCGCGAAATGGCCGATGTTGTCCGGGCTGTACACCGCCTGCGAAAACGAACGCAACAACACCGTTTCGACCAGGCGCCGGTCGGGGCGCTGTTCCACCGACTTGAGCAGCTTGGCGTAATGCTTCGCCTCGGGCTTGTCGCCGCCGGCAAGCGACAGTCCGAGCCCGGTGAGGAACTCGCGCACGTCGGAGAGTTTGTCCGGCGGCGGCACTTCGTGGATGCGGTACGGCGTCGGCACCTTGTTCTTTTTCAGGTACTCCGCCGCGCACACGTTGGCCACCAGCATGCATTCTTCGATCAACCGGTGGGCGTCGTTGCGGAACACGGGGACGATCTCGCGAATCTTGCGGTTGTCGTCGAATACGATGCGCGTTTCCGGCAGTTCGAAATCCACGGCGCCGCGCTGCTGGCGGGCGAGGTGCAATATCTTGTACAGGGTGAAGAGCGTCTCCAGGTGCGGCAGTACCCGCGAGTACTGCGCACGCAGTGCTTCGTCGCGATCGACGAGCATGGCCGCCACTTGGGTGTAGGTCAGGCGCGCCTGCGAGCGCATGATGCCTTCGTGGAACTGGTGGTGGCGGATATCGCCCGACGGCGAGATTTCCATTTCACAGATCGTGCACAGACGGTCGACGTCGGGATTGAGCGAGCACAGGCCGTTGGACAGGGCCTCGGGCAGCATGGGGATGACGCTCTTCGGGAAGTAGACCGAATTGCCGCGGTTGAGCCCTTCCTTGTCGAGCGCGCTGGCCGGCTTTACGTAATGGGCCACGTCGGCAATCGCCACGATCAGGCGATAGCCCTTGCCCTTGGGCTCGGCGTACACGGCGTCGTCGAAATCGCGCGCGTCTTCACCGTCGATGGTGACCAGCGGCAACGAACGAACGTCCAGCCGCCCGTGGGCGGCCTCGGGCGGCACCGTGCGTGCAAACCGCTCCGCCTCGGCTTCCACGCCCGGCGGCCATTCGTAGGGGATATCGTGGTTGCGCTTGGCAATCTCGATCTCCATGCCGGGCGCCATGTGTTCGCCCAGCACCTCGACGATATTGCCCATCGGCGCCGTGCGCGCCGTGGGTGGCTGGGTAATTTCCACCACCACGATCTGCCCCGGCTGGGCGTTGCCCTCCCCGCCCGGGGTGATCAGAATGTTCTGACTCAGGCGCCGTTCTTCGGGCACCACCAGGCCGACGCGTTGTTCGATGGTGTAGCGGCCGACCACGCGCGTGCGACCGCGTTCCAGCACCTCGACCACCACGCCCTCGCGACGCCCGCGCTGATCCAGGCCGGTTTCGCGCGCCATGACGATGTCGCCGTGCATGACGGCGCGCATGGTCGGTGGCGGCAGGAACAGGTCGGCGCTGCCGTCGTCCGGGATCAGGAAGCCAAATCCGTCCGGATGGCCGCTGACCCGGCCGCGCACCATTTCCATCTTGCTCGGCAGTCCGTAGCGTCCACGGCGGTTGCGCAACAATTGGCCGTCACGCTCCATCGCCCGCAGCCGGCGACCGAAGGCATCCTGGTCGCGCTCGCCCGCGACGTTCAGGGCCTCGGCCAGTTCGTTGAAATCCAGTGGCTGACCGCGTTTGGTCAGCACCTCCAGAATCGCCTCGCGCGAGGGCACGGGAAATTCGTATTTGGCCGCTTCACGCTCGGCCATGGGATCGGTATCGTTTCTGGGTTTACGCGTTGACATCGTGGGGGGCCTGCCGGTAGAGTGCGCCGTCCTGACGTGGTCCGTGCCGAGGTGGCGGAATTGGTAGACGCGCTAGATTCAGGTTCTAGTGGGGCAACTCGTGGAGGTTCAAGTCCTCTCCTCGGTACCATCTTACTAAAACAATAAACCGCATTTCCCCGTCTTTAAAAACCGCGTTCGCTCGTCTTTCGTTCACTCGGCAGTTGGTCTTCTGTTCTTCGCGCCTGCGATCTTCCTGCCTGGATGACGCCGTGAACCGGCGTTGATTCGTCGACTCATCCGGAACGACCGGCTATGGCGCGAGTGTAACACGATCGCCAGCAGCGCGGCGGCCAATAAGGCGATGGCCCCCGCCAGGGTCAGTGGACGGGACAGCCCCGCCAACCGTGGCTCCAGCCGCCATCAACAGCGTGGCCGCCACCAGCAGCAACGACATCGGCAGCTGGATGCGACCGAAACGCGCGACCCCGGCCGGTTCCAGATAGACACCGAGCATCAGGTGCGGGATCGCGCTGAGCAATATGTAGAGATGCGATGAGCGGAACAGCAGGCGTGGGCCGTCGGCCATGCCCTGGAGCTGATCGTAGGCGTGGTACATAAACTGGCCGGTGGCCAGGAATGCCATCACCGCCAGAACGCCGAACCAGAAATGCAGGGCCTTGAGTCTGGCGGCGAGCATCCGGCAATCACGCAAACGGGTGGCGCAGAATGATGGTCTCGTCGCGGTCGGCACCCGTGGAGATGATGTCGATGCGCGCTTCGGTCAGCTCTTCGATGCGCTTCAGATAGGCCTGCGCATTCCCCGGCAGCTTGGAAAAATCCTTTACGCCCACGGTGGATTCCATCCAGCCGGGCAACTCTTCATATACCGGTTCGCAGCGCGACAACGCATCCGCCCCGCTCGGCGGGGTGTGGCGCAGCTGGCCGTCGAAACGGTACGACGTGCAAATCTTCAGCGTCTCAAGGCCATCGAGCACGTCGAGCTTGGTGACGCACAGGCCGGTGACGTCATTGAGCTGGTTCGATCGGCGCATGATCACGGCGTCGTACCAGCCGCAACGACGCTTGCGACCGGTGGTGGAGCCGAATTCCATCCCGCGTTCGCCCAGCCGGTCGCCGACCGCATCGAACAGCTCGGTCGGGAACGGCCCGGCGCCGACACGCGTGGTGTAGGCCTTGGTAATGCCGAGCACGTAATGCAGCTGGCCGGGTCCGACACCGGTGCCGGTGCCGGCCGCGCCGGCGGTGGTGTTGGACGAGGTCACGAACGGGTAGGTGCCGTGATCGATATCGAGCAGGGTGCCCTGCGCGCCTTCGAACATCACCCGCTGGCCGGCCTTGGCGTAGCCGTGCAGCAGTTCCGGCACATCCGCCACCAGCGGACGCAGGCGTTCGGCCAGTTGCTGAAACTGTTCCAGCGTCTTGGCGTAATCGACGGTCTCGAAGTGGAAATAATTCTTGAGGGCGAAATTGTGGTACTCCATCACGTCCTTGAGCTTGTCCGGAAAACCTTTCGTATCGATCAGGTCGGCGACACGCAAACCGCGACGCGCGACCTTGTCTTCGTAGGCCGGGCCGATGCCGCGACCGGTCGTGCCGATGGCACTCTTGCCGCGTGCCTTTTCGCGCGCCTGGTCGAGCGCCACGTGGTGCGGAAAGATGATCGGGCAGGAGTCGCTGACCTTGAGGCGTTTCATGACCTCGACGCCGTTGGCGGTGAGTTCGTCGACTTCCCTGAACAACGCGTCCACGGCCAGCACCACGCCATTGCCGATGAGGCAACTGACGCCCTGGCGCAGCACGCCCGAGGGGATCAGGTGCAGAACGGTTTTCTTGCCGCCAATCACCAGGGTATGGCCGGCATTGTGCCCACCCTGAAAACGGACCACGGCATGGGCGCGATCGGTCAGCAGATCGACGATCTTGCCCTTGCCTTCATCTCCCCACTGCGTACCGATGACAACGACATTCTTGGCCATGATGACTCAGCTTGTGTATGAATTATGGTGTATGACTAGAAACTATCTTAAAACACTTGTCAGAACCTGAACCGCGGATGAACGCGAATGACATGCGCAGATGAACGCGGATTTGAATATATCTGCGTTTATCCATCCAATGCTGCGTCTATCTGCGGTTAGCGTTATTCGCATTTTGAGATGACTTCTAGGCGGAAGCGGCGGGCTCGACGAGCCAACGCCCACTGCGTGAGACCAGCGCACGATCGCAGCCGAAGGCCGCGGGCACGGATTTATCCCCCGGCAGCCGAACGACCACGCGTTCGCCGGCGGCACGCAGCCGGGCGATCTCGCGTTCGAGACCGGCATCGCCGTCGGCCGGCGCCAGGATGCCGGTAAGCGCCGGGGCCGAACGACTGGTGAGGCGGCTCAACTCGCGCAAATCGGCGCCGAAACCGGTCGCCGGACGGCTGCGGCCGAAGGCCTTGCCGATGCCATCGTAGCGACCGCCGCGGCACACGGCCCGGCCGTGGCCGGGCACGAACACCGAAAACACCGCGCCAGTGTAATAGCGATAACCCGACAGCTCGGCGAGATCGACATGCAGCGGCACGCCGGATTCGGTCGACAGCCGACCGGCAATGGCCTCCAGGTTGTCGATCGCGGACATGACCGCGGCCGGCGCCTTCTTCAGGCGACGGCGGGCATCGGCCAGCACTTCCAGCCCGCCGTTGAGTTCAAGCAGCGACATCAACCACTCGCGCGCCGCCGGTTTCACGCCAGCCTGCTGCAGCAGCTCCGCGGCCTGTGACGACGCCTTGCGTTGCAAAACGGCGAACAGTGCCTGCTCGGTCTCGTCGTTGAGTGCGGCCTCGGCCACCAGTGAACGATAGACACCGACGTGGCCGAGATCCACGTGCAGTTGACGCAGACCGACCTGGCGCAGGACCGCCAGCATGAGTGCCAGCATCTCCGCATCGGCCTCGGGACCGGCATGGCCGTAGAGTTCAGCGCCCAACTGCCAGGGCTCACGCGTCCCGCCGATCGTGTCGGGCACCGTGCGCAACACCGGACCGAGATAACAGAGTCGTGTGGCCGAGTCGCGCTTGAGGTAGTGGGCATCGATGCGCGCCGCCTGCGGGGTCATGTCGGCGCGCACGGCCATGGTGCGGCCGGACAGCTGGTCGGTGAGCTTGAAGGTTTGCAGGTCCAGCTCGCGGCCGACACCGGTCAGCAGCGACTCCAGGTACTCGGCCAGCGGCGGCATGACCAGCTCGTAGCCCCAGGTCGCCAGCAAATCGAGCAGCTCGCGGCGCAATTGCTCGAGCGCGCGCGCCTCGTCGGGCAACACCTCCTCGATGCCATCGGGCAACAGCCATCTGTCCTGTGTGCTCATAATTTCAGAAGTGTTGAGAGTCAGTCGTTGACGATATAGAGCAGCGCAATTCCGGCACACATGCTGCCCAGGCCGATCATGCGCAGCTGCCGGTCGCTGATGTCGTGGATGGCCTGCAAAGCGCGTCGCAGGGCCGCGGGGCTGAGAAAAGGCAGAAGGCCTTCGAGGATGAGCAACAGGGCCAGCGCAATCGCCAGCTCCTTACCCACCACGCGACCCTCTCCCCGCGGTCACGGTTTCTTCATGTAGCGGAAGAAATCCGAACTGGGATCGATAATCAGGATATCGTCTTTGTTCTTGAAGGTTTCCTGGTAGGCCTTGAGGCTCCGGTACAGGGCGTAAAATTCCGGCGCGGTGTTGGCGGCGGCACCGTAGATGGCGGTGGCACGGGCATCGCCGTCGCCGCGCAGACCCTCGGACTTGCGGTAGGCGTTGGCGATGGTCACGGTCACGGTCTTGTTGGCCTCGGCGCGAATCTTCTTCGATTCCTCGTCGCCCTGGGCGCGCAGCTCATTGGCAATACGCGAACGCTCGGCCTTCATGCGGTCGTAAACCGACTTGCTCACCTCGGGTGGCAGATCGACACGCTGCATGCGCACGTCGACGATCTCGATACCGAACTTGCGGGCCTCTTCGCGCGTGTTGGTGGTCACGGTGGCGACGATCTTGGCGCGGTCCTTCGAGATCACGTCCTGGACCTTGAGCTTGTTGACCTCATCGCGCAGGCTGCTGTTGACCAGCTGGTCGAGGCGGCGGCGCGCGTCGGCGTACTGGCCGCCGACGGTCAGGTAGAACTTGCGCGGGTCGCTGACGCGCCACTTCACGAACGAATCGACCATGACGTACTTCTTTTCCTGGGTCAGGAACGGCGTCGGTTCGGCATCCATGGTCAGGATGCGCGCCTCGAAGTACACCACCTTGTCGACGAACGGCGTCTTGTAGTGCAGACCGGGCTTGTCGTCGTAGCGAATTACCTCGCCGAAACGGGTGACCAGGGCCTTCTGGCGCTCATCGACCGTGTAGAAGGCCGAGGATACGATCATCAGCACGATCACCAGCACCGCGCCGGCGGCGATCAAACGATTCGGGTTCATGGCAGATTCCCCCGGCGGCGGGCATCGGGTCGCTGGCGCTGGCTGTCCGGATCGCGATCGCCAACGGTCGGCTCCGCGGCCACCGGCGTGGTCGACGGCACAAACGCGGCCGGACCGGGCGCCGGCTTCGCCTCGCGACCCGCCATCAGTTTGTCGAGCGGCAGATAGATCATGTTATTTCCTGCACGTTGGTCGATCAGCACCTTGGTGCTGCGCGACAACACCTTTTCCATGGTCTCCAGGTACAACCGCTGGCGGGTTACGCCCGGCGCCTTCACGTACTCGTTGGCCACGCGCACGAAACGCTGGGCATCGCCCTGGGCGCGGGCGACGGCGGCTGACTGGTAACCCTCCGCTTCCTTGATCAGGCTTTCGGCGTCGCCGCGCGCACGCGGGATGATGTCGTAGGCATAGGCCTCGGCCTCGTTCTTGGCGCGCTCCTTGTCTTCACGCGCACGCACGGCGTCGTCGAAGGAATCCTTCACTTCCTTGGGCGGCTGTGCGCGTTGCATTTCGACGGCCTGGATTTCGATGCCACTGTTGTAGTTGTCGAGGATAACTTGCAGCAGTTTGCGCACGTCGCTTTCAATCAGCTTGCGGTTCTCGAACACGTAGTCCAGTTTGCTGCGGCCGACCACCTCGCGTACCGCCGACTCGGTCACCTGGACGATGGTGTCCTCCGGACGATGGACGCTGAACAGGAACTGCGCCGGGTCCTTGACCTTGTACTGCACGGCGAATTCAATATCGATGATGTTCTCGTCTTCGGTCAGCATCAGCGACTCGTTCGGCACCTTGCTGCGACTGCCGCCGGAGGTTCGATAACCGACTTCGATGGTGGAGATCTTGCCGACATTGACCTTGTCGACACGTTCGATCGGCCAGGGGAAACGCCAGCGCAGGCCACGGTCGGTAATGTCGACCTTCTCGCCGAAGCGCAGGACCACCGCCTTTTCGCCTTCCTGCACGATGTACACGCCGGAGAGCAGCCACACCGCCACGATCACAACCGCCACCAGCATGGCGCCACCGGCCTGGCCGGCGCTGAACCCGCCGCCGCCCGTACCTTTGCCCTTGCCGCCGAACAGACCGGATAACTGGTCGCGCAGCTTTCGCACCAGCTGGTCGAGATCGGAACCCGCCGCACTGCCGCGGCGCCCCGCTCCCCAGGGATCCTTGCTGTCCGGTTTCCCGGGTTCATTCCAAGCCATGCGGTTATCCTGAAAATCCTGCGTTCAGACAAAAATGACCCGCACCATCGCGGGTGGCCGCCGTGTGCGGCGGTCCGGAGCGGAATTCTATGGGTTATGAGCCGGTAGGGGCAAGGACAACAGCGCCATCGTCCTGCAGAAAGCGGGGATCGTAGCCTTCCTGCTGGGTGAACCAGTCGTGCTGGGCGCGGTTCAGGGCAACCATCAGTTCCATCGTGCCATCGTCCAATGGGCGCTCACTCTGGACTTCGAACCGTTCATGCAAGATCGAACGCAGTCGCCCGGCCTCGGGCGGCAACCAGAACCGGTACAGGCGACGGTCCCGTCGAAAGAAGATAGACAGTGCCTCTTGCAGTTCCCCGATCCCGGTGCCCGTCTGGGCAGACAGCCACACCCGGTTGGGCTGGCCGGTGGCATCCATGGCGGTGCGCGGGGCGTCGCCGCTGAGATCGATCTTGTTGAACACCGTCAGCTGCGGAATACCGGCCGCGCCGATTTCCGCCAGCACTTCATTGACGCGTTGCTGCTGCTCGTTGCGCTCGGGGCTGGATTGGTCCACGACGTGCAGCAACAGATCGGCCTCGGCCACCTCCTCCAGCGTCGATTTGAAGGCCTCGACCAGATCGTGCGGCAGATGACGGACAAAGCCGACCGTATCGGCCAGCACCACCGACACGCGGCCGGGCAATTCCAGACGGCGCATGGTCGGGTCGAGCGTGGCAAACAGCTGATCGGCGCTGTAGACGCTCGCGCCGGTCAGGCGGTTGAACAGCGTCGACTTGCCGGCGTTGGTGTAGCCGACCAGCGATATCGTCGGGATCGGCACCTTGTGGCGGGCACGGCGGCGCGAGCGCCGTTGCACGCTCACGCGCTCAAGCCGTTCGTTCAGTTTCTTGATGCGATCGCGGACCAGGCGGCGATCGACTTCCAGCTGCGTTTCACCGGGACCGCGCAGGCCGATGCCGCCCTTCTGCCGTTCCAGATGCGTCCAGCCGCGCACCAGGCGCGTGGACAGGTGTTCCAGCTGCGCCAGTTCCACCTGCAGCTTGCCTTCCGCGGATTGGGCACGCTGGGCGAAGATGTCCAGGATCAGCCCGACGCGGTCGAGCACGCGGCCGCCGACGATCTTTTCGAGATTGCGTTCCTGGGAGGGAGACAGCTCGTGATTGACCAGCACCAGATCGGCACTGGTGGCCGTCACCTGGGCGGCGATCTCCTCGGCCTTGCCGCGGCCGATGAAGGTGGCGGCATCCGGAGCGTCGCGCCGGCCGGTGACCACGCCACAGACCTCGGCACCGGCGGATTCCGCCAGTCGCCGCAACTCCTCCAGGTCTTCGGGTTCATAGCGACCGGGCAGATGCACGTGGACCAGCAGCGCGCGCTCACGACGGCGCCGGCCCGGCATATCCGCCGGCGGCTTATTCGTTCCCGGGGGTTTTTTCGTCAGGCTCAGCGCCTTCGATCAGGAACTTGACTGGCCGGCCGGGCACCACCGTGGAAATGGCGTGCTTGTAGATCATCTGGCTGACGGAATTCTTCAACAGCACCACGAACTGATCGAACGACTCGATCTGCCCCTGAAGCTTGATGCCGTTCACCAGAAAGATCGATACCGGGACATGTTCCTTGCGCAGGGTGTTGAGGAAAGGGTCTTGTAAGGCCTGCCCTTTTGGATGGGTCATGGTATTTCTCCTGTTGTTATGAGTCTTCAGCCCGTCGGCTTGGGCTTGTTTTATGGTGTACAACCAGGCGACTTGGGGTCGCTCCTGACCATTATAAACACAGTTCCCGGCCGATCAGATCGCGGGCCGTCGCCGCCGTTTCTCCGCCCATCTCCAGGCGTTGGATCTGGGGATAACGTCGCAACCACGTCAGTTGTCGCCGGGCCAGCTGACGGGTCGCCTGGATCGCCCGTTCAACCATGTCAGTATAGCCGACCTGTCCACTCAGGTACTCCCAGGCCTGCCGGTAACCCACTGTTCGCATGGATGGAAGGTCGGGATGCAGGTCGCCGCGCCGATAGAGACCCTGCGCTTCGTCCAGAAAACCCTGCTCCAGCATGGCGTGAAATCGAAGGGCGATGCGGTCATTCAGCGCGACCCGGTCATCCGGCAGGATCGCGAGCTTCACAAACCGGTATGGAGCCGGTTCCGGGCTGGCCTGGGTCTGGGCGCGGCTGGGGGCTTCACCCGTCAGCTCGTAGATTTCCAGCGCCCGTTGCAGGCGTTGCGGGTCGTTGGGATGAATCTTTTCAGCACTGACCGGGTCGACCGCCGCCAGTCGCGCGTGCAGGCTGGCCCAACCCGAACGCCCGGCCTCGGCCAGCAGACGCGCCCGGATCGTCGGGTCGGCGGACGGCAACCGCGACAGGCCGAACTCCAGCGCGCGAAAATAAAACATGCTGCCGCCGACCAGCAGCGGCAGACGCCCGGCGCGATGGATGTCGTCGATTTCCCGCAGGGCATCGCGGCGGAATTCGGCCGCCGAATAGGTTTCGGACGGATCGCGAATATCGATCAGACGGTGAGGCGCGCGCGCCAGTTCTTCGGCGCTCGGCTTGGCGGTGCCGATATCGAGCCCGCGATAAACCTGCGAAGCATCGACGCTGATAATTTCAACCGGCAGAGACTGACGTAGCGCCAGGGCCAGAGCGGTCTTGCCCACCGCCGTGGGGCCCATGAGCGCGAGGACCGTGTTCAGATTGGCTGCCGCCATGTCGATTGTCAGCACACACCGGCGCTGGGCCGTTGGTGATTGCCGCCACGCGATGAACGCGGCGCGTTAGAGGGTCTTGTGACTGCCGTCGCAAAACGGCTTGGTGCGCGAATGTTTGCAACCGCAGAGATAAACCTGTTTGGCCTCCGTCATCTCAATCTTCACGGGTTCGAGGCCGGTGCCCTTGTGTGAACCGTCGCAGAATGGCTGGGTCTTTGAGCGACCGCAGGCACACCACCAGTAGACGCCGGGCTTGAGGTCGACGGCATAGGGAGCTTTCTGGGCAATGGCAGGTTCAGTCATGACGGCGGCTTCACGGTGATTATGCGGTGCAGTGTATACCCGCCTTGAGCGGGGAGCTCAATCGCTCGGGGTTAGCGACTCTCACATTACAACCGCCAGAAACTAAGCCTCCGGCCGCATGTGCGGGAACAGCAGTACGTCGCGGATCGACGGCGAGTCGGTCAATAGCATCACCAGCCGGTCGATGCCGATGCCCTCGCCCGCCGTGGGCGGCATGCCGTGTTCGAGGGCGCGGATGTAATCGGCATCGAAGTGCATGGCCTCTTCGTTGCCGGCTTCCTTGTCCTGCACTTGTTGGCGGAAACGTTCGGCCTGGTCCTCGGCATCGTTCAGCTCCGAAAAGCCGTTGGCGATCTCGCGACCGCCGACGAAGAATTCAAAACGGTCGGTCACCGCAGGATCCTCATTGTTGCGGCGCGCCAGCGGCGATACCTCGGTCGGATAGGCGGTAATAAAGGTCGGGGCCTTGAGGTTGGCTTCGACCGTCTTCTCGAAGATCTCGGTCTGAAGCTTGCCGGCGCCGTAACCCGGCTTGACCGGAATACCCAGGCGCGCACAGTGGGCGCGCAGCTTCTCGACCGAGGCAAGGTCCTCGGCCCGGATGTCCGGGTTAAAGGCCAGCACCGACTCGGCCAGGGTCATGCGCGCGAAACGCTGGCCAAAGTCGTACTGCTCACCCTGGTAGGTGATCACGGTCTTGCCCAACACCTCTTCTGCCAGACCGCGCAGCAGCTCCTCGCTCAGGTCCATCAGGTCGCGGTAATCCGCGTAGGCCTGATAGAACTCCAGCATGGTGAATTCCGGGTTGTGGCGAGTGGAAAGGCCTTCATTGCGGAAGTTGCGATTGATTTCGTAGACCCGCTCGAAACCGCCGACGATCAGGCGCTTGAGATACAGCTCCGGGGCGATGCGCAGGAACAACTGCATGTCGAGCGAATGATGATGGGTGGTGAACGGCCGGGCGGCGGCGCCGCCGGGGATCGCCTGCATCATCGGCGTCTCGACCTCCAGGAAACCGCGGCCATCGAGGAAGCGGCGGATATATTGAACGACGCGGGTGCGCGTGCGAAAGGTATCGCGCGCGACTTCATTCATGATGAGGTCGAGATAACGTTGCCGGTACTTGGTCTCGGTGTCGGTGAGGCCGTGGTATTTCTCCGGCAACGGCCGTAAGGCCTTGGTCAGCAGGCGCAGGCTGTCGACCTTGACCGACAGCTCACCGGTCTTGGTCTTGAACAGCGTGCCCTCGGCGCCGAGGATGTCGCCGATGTCCCACTTCTTGAATTCCTCATAAGAGGTTTCGCCGAGCGCATCGCGGGTCACGTAGATCTGGATGCGCCCGGACATGTCCTGCAGGTGGCAAAAGCTGGCCTTGCCCATGATGCGCCGGGTCATCAACCGGCCGGCCAGCTTGCAGCGGATATTGCGGGTGTCGATCTCGCCCGCGTCCTGTTCGCCGTACTCGGCGTGCAGCTCGCCGGCCATGATGTTGCGCCGGAAGTCGTTCGGGAAGGCCACGCCGGTCTGGCGCAACTCTTCCAGCTTGCGGCGGCGCAGGGCGATCTGTTCGTTTTCGTCGAGTTCTTCTGCCATGGATATCAACCAGTTATGAATTTATTCTCATTTATTCGTTAGTACCGGTCGTCACGCCTTTCAGGCTCGCCTCGAGAAATTGGTCAAGTCCTCCGTCCAGAACATCGTCGGGCCTTCCCGATTCTACCCCGGTGCGCAGGTCCTTTACCCGCGATTGGTCCAGGACGTAGGAACGGATCTGGTGCCCCCATTCAATATCGCTCTTGCTGTCCTCGAGTTTCTGCTTTGCCTGATTGCGCTTGTGCATCTCCGCCTCATACAGGCGGGCCTTGAGCATGCGCATGGCCTCGGCACGGTTGCGGTGCTGCGACCGGTCGGATTGGCACTGAACGACGATGCCCGAAGGGTTGTGGGTGATGCGGATGGCGGAGTCGGTCCGGTTGACGTGCTGGCCGCCGGCACCGCTGGCGCGGTAGGTATCGACACGCAGATCGGCGGGATTCACCTCGATATCGATGTCGTCGTCCACTTCCGGGTAAACGAACACCGACGCAAACGAGGTGTGGCGCCCCTTGTTGGCATCGAAGGGTGACTTGCGCACCAGCCGATGCACGCCGGATTCGGTGCGCAACCAGCCGTAGGCATAGGGCCCGCTGACCTTGATGGTGGCGCTCTTGATGCCGGCCACCTCCCCGTCCGACACCTCCAGCACTTCGTTCTCGAAACCGCGCTTCTCGCCCCACATCAGGTACATGCGCAACAGCATGTTGGCCCAGTCCTGCGCCTCGGTGCCGCCGGCGCCGGACTTGATGTCGACAAAGGCGTTGTGCTCGTCCATCTCGCCGGAAAACATGCGCTGGAATTCGAGGGCCTCGACTTCCTTCTCCAGCCGGGCCACATCGGCGCTGACCGCCTCGGCCGTGGCGGCGTCCTGCTCGCCGCGCGCCATGTCCAGCAGTTCGCGCGCCTCATCGAGTTCGCGCATCATGCGGTCGCTGCCCTCCACTTCTTTCTCGAGGCGGGCGCGCTCCCGGCCAAACTGCTGGGCGCGCTCGGGCTTGCTCCAGATCTCGGGTTGTTCCAGCTCGCGCAGGACTTCGCTCAGGCGCTCGCGTTTGCCGTCGATGTCAAAGTAACCCCCTCAAGATCGCGAGACGCGACTGGAGGTCGCCGACCTTGTTCAACAGAGGATTGAGCTCAAGCATGGGAGTGTTGGTTCCGGTATAGGCAGCCCGCTCGGGGCGGGAAGCAGCGCATTCTAATGGATAGCCGCGCTGGGCGGCTAGCCAAGGGGAATCCCCATCACCTCATGCACCACGCGCCGGGCATGCCTGAGCGCCTCGGGCGCCTCGATCTCCATGACGTACTCGCTCACCCACTTGTTGTCGCTGGCGGCGATGCCGGTGGAAACTTTATCGGCGAAGTAACGCAAGAAGGCATACCCAGGCTTGCCGCCGGAAAAATCAAACTCTGCGTAGTCGCCAAAGCGTTCGTTGAGCGTGCGGATGAAGGGGGTCTGGTAGTCGGCCGGGCCGTGCAGATCGGTGAGGTTCGACTGTATCGCCTCCGCCAGCTTCAGACCGAGCGCGGTGACGAACTCCTGGCGCTCGTCTTCCGGCAGCTTGCCGTACACCAGCCGGTCGGCCACCTGCACCAGGAAAGCCAGGGTCTCGGTCATGATGGCCACGATCTGGTCGCCACTGCCGAACTTGAAGTCCTCTTTCTGCATGCGGCGATACAGTTCCTGCGCCACTTTCCAGAAGTTGAACGCCACCACCGAGGCCCGCTCGGCCGGGGTCTTTTTTCCGCCGTGGCGGAAACGGGTTTTCATGCGCAGCGCCATGATCGACACCTTATCGAAGCAATGCGGATTTTCCTAGGCGTTAAACCCCTAACCGAAGTCCGGTTGCGCCGCTCGCGTCGCGCCGAAGCTGGTATCCTGCGGATACTTCACGACACCCGCTCGGCACCCATGAACGACGACAACCTGCAGATGGACCTCATGAGCGGCATCGCCGCCTTCGAGTCCAAACACTTCCAAAAAGCCCTGACCCTGCTGTCCCCGCTGGCCGACAGCGGTCATCCGGAGGCGCAGTACCGATTCGCCATCATGCTCCAGAACGGACTCGGGCACGTCAAGAACGAGGCCCAGGCCCTGCGCTGGATGCGGGCCGCGGCCGAACAGGGCATGGCGCTGGCCCAACACGGGCTGGGTTTCATGTACCTGCACGGTGAATGCACGGCCAAAAACGAGGCCGAGGCGGCCGACTGGTTCCGCCGCGCCGCCGAACAGGGTCTGGCCGGTTCGGCGATGACGCTGGGATTGATGTACGAGCAGGGACTCGGCGTGGAGAAAAACCAGGCAGAGGCGAAGCGTTACTACGAACTGGCCGAGCGCGCCAGCCAGTAAGGGTGGGCGGCCCGGCCGGAAAGACTTACTTTTTTACCCAGGCGGTGAAACCGTCGGTCTTCTTGTCCCAGCCGTCCTTGAAACCGGCGTCGTAGGCCTCGTTCAAGCGCTGCTCTTCGCGCTTGGGGTTGTGCAGGAAACCACACGCCCAGCCGTTGAGGTATTCGGGGTTCACGCCCTTCTTTTCCATCGCGTCGATGGTATCGCGGTAAATCTGGTTCATGCTCTGCTCCTGGAGGATCGATTCGGACCGTAGGGGCCCAAAGCGGGGCATATATTACCCGTCGAAGCGGGCATTTCAACCGCCTTGGCCGGGGTATTCCCAAAGAGATGTGCCGGCAAACCTCAGGCCCCACAACGATACCCGCATTTTCTGCGCAGTAGAAAACCAACCGGGTTTTCCTATATAAAAAATCTGGACGGCCAAAAAACCATGCAGGAATTCACCGAACTCGTCCGGACAGTCCGGCAAAACTGCCATATCGCCGACGCCCGCTTCGCCGGCGACAACACCCTGTGCGTGTTTTTGCTCAAGATGCGCGAGTACTATCGCTGGGAACACCAGCTGTCCTTTTCCAGCGCCCTGTCGCAAAAAGACGTGGGTTCCTGGCTGGCCGATCGGGAGGCCTTGTGGGAAACCCTGGAGACTGAACCTTTCCTGCCCCTACCCCTGGCCGATGGACCGGTCGACCCGTTCGACAGCGGCACCGCCAACCGCGCGCTGCTGCCGCAGGGCTACATCTACAGCGGCGGCTACGGGCTTTTCCACAAGCCGCACTTTTTCATCGCCGACCTCGAGCGCGTCGAAAAACATGACGACTGCACCGTGCTGATCTCCGGCCACGAACACGCGCGCGACCTGACCGCGCCGCCGGCCATGATGCTGGACGGCACCATCTACATCCGTCTCGAATCCGTGCGGCGCTACCTGTGGGAAAAAATCGAGGAGGCGCACTGGTCGAAAAACAATCTCGCCATGGAACGTGCGCTGGCCGCCCACGACTTCACCGATTTGAACGCCGGGCTCGATGCCATGGCCGAACACGAGTCGCGCACCATGATCCTCCACGAACGCGGCGAGATTCTCGCCGGCCGGGAGCTTGGCACCGGCTGGGAGACCTTGCTCGGCCGGCACGGACGATCGCGCGCTGAATTTCTGCTGCGCGCCATCCGCGACATCATTGCCGACGGCCTGTCGACCCTGCCGGCCCTGATCGAGGCGAAGAACTGGCCGTCGTTGCACTTCTACTTTGCGACCTACGGCGGCATGCGCGCCGAAATTTATCCGCAGATCAAGAACGCCTACCGGCAATCGGCCGATGAAAAATCCCTGGCCCCGCTGCGCGACCGGTTGGAAGCCGACACACCGCAATGGATCGCGCTGGCCGAGCGGATCGTCCGGGAGCTGTCCGCGGCCGGAAAGGATTTCGACGGCCGCCTCGATCAGCTGGTCCAGGATTGTTCAAGCGCATGCAACTGACGGTCATGGTCGATTCACGGGCGCTCGCCATCAACGTCCCGGACGACATGCTGCGGGAGGCCGAATCTTTTTTCGACAAAATGGATCGGGACATGGACGGCGGCTGGCAGATGGGGCCGGAATTCATCGAATCGCCGGATCGGGTGCAGCGTTGCCAGATTGTCGCCAACAAGTTGCTGGTCTCACTTTCCGGCGCCAACGAAACCCTGGCCACGCTGATGGCCGCCTACATCGTCGCGCGCCTGCCGGGGGTCTCCAAGGTACAGATCGATACCGCGGGCGAGATGCTCAATACCCAATTCGACGTTGAATCGCCCGCCCCCGTGACGGCCACCACGGCATCGTCGACCACCGGCGGCAGCGATCGCCGCCGGGCGATGGCCCGGGCCGGGCAGGAAGTCGGCAGCGTCTACCGGTCCGGACGCATCTGGCGCTTTACCGTGCAGGAACCGGGCGGGCGTTGGGCGGAATCGCCGCCGTTCGAGAGCGAGGTGCAGGCGCAGGAGGCGCGCCTGCGAGTAGTCAAGGATCGCTACGAAGCCATCCTCCAGGGTCGGTCGCGGCTCAACTGACGCGGGCACGCCAGGAATACAGCGCACCCACCAGGTGCGATTGCGTCACCATGCCGACCAGACGGCGCTCGGCGTCCACGACCGGGATATGGTGGATATCATTGGCCGCGAACAGCGGTATGAGCGTGGCCAAGTGTGCGTTTTCCTCCACTGTCGCCGCCGGCGACGTCATGATCTGGCCAACGGCCTCGGGTTTGTCGGAATGATCGTCGAGCGTGCGGCGGATCAGGCCGGCGAGCCGTTGAAAAACCGGCTGCGTCGTCTGCACATCCACCCGCTTGAGAAAATCGATGATCGTGACGATGCCGATTACCCGGCGCGAGCGGTCGATCACCGGCAAACCCTTGTACCGGCCCTCGCGCATGATGCCCCATGCCCGTTCCAGCGTGTCGCCGTACTCCAGCGCCGGCACCTCACGGTTCATGACGTCGCCGCAGCGGATCTCCCCCAGCCGTCGCGCATGGGCATGCTGCATGGCCAGCGAAAAAATCTGCGCGAGATCTGTCTCGCTGACGTCGATATAGGAATCCATGCCTTGGAGCGCCGCCTCCAGATCGCCGCGCGCCAGGCGGAACTGGCCGAACGGCCAGTTCTCGGTCAGCGGCTCCGTCACCCGGCGCAACCCGGGCGGGTAGTAACGTCCCGGCGTCAGGTTATTGATCACCAGCGCCAGCACCAGCAGGATCAGCACATTGACGCCGACCGGCACGAGCAGGATGCCATAGCCGGCCTGTGTCACGGCCTCGCCACCCAGCACGGCAAACAGCGCCGTAGCCCCACCCGGCGGATGCAGGCAACGAGCGGCCAACATGAGCAGCACGGCACCACCGACGGCAACGGCCGAGGCCAGGGTAATATCAGGAATCAGTTGCGCAGCCGTAACACCGGCCAACGCCGAGAGCAGGTGTCCACCGGCAAACGACCAGGGATGGGCGAGCGGGCTGTGTGGCGCGGCAAACAGCAGCACCGCCGAGGCGCCCATCGACGCCACCAGAAACGGCAGCGAATGACCGCCGAAAAAATGCATCGTGAACGCCGCCAGCGACAGAATCGCCAATACCGCGGCCGCGGCACTCACCAGCTTTTCGCTGTGACGGACCGGCGGAATATCCGGCAACCACCAGGCACGGCGCTGTGGGCGGGTTTCCCTGGTTTGACGTTCTGTCATGCACTCAAAGATAATCGATTCCGGTACTGCCTCGCCATCTCCCTTTCGTGAAAGAACTCACCCCTCACAGTTTCATTTACGAAATCCCCGGCGCCCTGCCCCGCGACGTCTGCCGCGAGATCATCCGCCGCTTTGAGGAAAAGGCCGATCAACAGTATCCGGGCCGGATCGGCAACGCCGCCAGCGAGGCCGCCGAAGTCAAGAAGACCACCGACCTGTTCATCAGCGGCCGCGACGACTGGCAGGACATCGACAAATCGTTGCGCCAATCGCTGGCCGGCGCCCTGCAGGAGGTGGCGAAGGAATTCCCCTTCTTCGCCGTCAACCGCTTCAAGGACATCGGCTACAACCTGCAACGCTACCAGCCAGGCGAGTATTACCACTGGCACGTGGACAGCGGCCCCGGTGAATTCATGGCGCGCCAGCTGGTGGCGCTCTGGTATTTAAATGATGTCCCCGGCCCCGGCGGCGAAACCGAATTCGCCCTGCAGGACATCAGGGTCACGCCGCAGGAAGGGAAGCTGGTTCTGTTCCCTCCTTTCTGGACGCATATTCACCGGGCGGTGACGATGGAAACGGGAGTGAAATATATTGCGACGACGTGGGTGTGCTTTGCCTAGCGCTCCGCTTGGCTGTCATTGTGACCGCCATGGATGGCGGAAATGCTGAAAACGCAGGAGCAGTTTTCAGCCGGACGAAGCGAAGCAATCTCGTAATTGAGCCGCCTACGGCGGTTGTTTTTAATCAGGGGTGCTCCACCCCCGACCCATGGGTAGCTTTCTTTGCTCGTGCAAAGAAAGCTACCAAAGAAAGCACGCCCCCGATACCGCGCTGTTCTTCCGCTCCGCGGCTTTGGGACCCGCGCTGTCCCACGCGACTCCTGTCGCGGGGGACAGTCGCCCACGTCCTGTGGGCGACCTCTGCGGGGCGTATTCCCAAAGCCTTGCGGTGCTCAGGCGCGGCATAGGGGGTTGAACGTCAACACCCACAGGCGCAAGATGTTTCGCTATTGTGTCCCACGTCCTTACGGATTGTACTTAAAGAGCAGAATCTTCCAGGAATCGCGCCGGGAGAACGACCAATGAATCTTTTCAACAACACTGACCCCTTGATCCCTAGGATAGATATATTTAATTGAGTAGACAGTGGGTCCAATGAACATAGGCCAGATTGAGTTAACCCGCCCTCCTCGGAGCCAACCATCCATGAAATTCCTGACGGTCAAATGGAAGATAATCGCGTCGTGCATTCTGGCGCTGCTTGGCCCGCTGCCGCTTCCGCATGTGGACACTTATCTGCCGGCCGCTTTAGGATTATTCTTTAGCGCGCTTGCGCTGGGGCGAGACGGCCCTACGTATTTTCTTCTCATGGTCGCAGTTTTGGTTGTGTACGGTGGCGTAAGCTACATGGTGCTTTCTCATATTGCATGGTGGCTACGCCGGCGGAAGGGGCATAACTCAGCATGAATCCGGGACAGATTTGTTTAATTGAGTGAGCAGTGAGGTAAATAAATCTGCCCCGGTTCTCCGGTTCGGTTCTTCGCACGCCGTACAGCTCTATCGTTGAGGTTTACATTTATGAGAAAGATAGCTCTTCTGCTAGTCCTCATAACATCTGGTATCCGACCAATCTGCGCCGGCGAGAATGGCGATAATATTTTGCTCGGTGTTTGGTCTGGGGGCGGCACTGCGTCAAGAGCAATCTATGGGACGCTGGTTATATCGAAGAAACAAATCTCTTGGCAGGGAGAAACCCCATCATCTTCTTGTAGAACGACTTATACCGTTGTAGAAAGAGGAACCAGTGATAGATACCCAAACATGAATGGTGAACCCACCCCAGGAAGAACGTATAGGACATTCAAATTACGACTCGGCCCCCCTGAGTGCACAGAAAATCATGGCTCATTTCTTTTTGCATTTCCATCCAATGCCGAGGGATATGTGGAAGTTGTTACCTATGACAAAAATGGTCGCGCAACCGGTGTTGTAGATTTTATCAAGCATGCATTACGACCCGGGGATATTAAGAAGTAAACCAACCTGAAACCGGGATCAACTATATTTAAGAGGGCGGTAGATCTGCGTAAGTCGTGAGGGTCAGGACTTGCGCTGAAGTTTGGGTTTGCTGTTACCCCCGTATGGCGCCCCCGAGCATCGCCAGCCTTTGCCCGCAAGCCCGAAGGGGCGCGGTCAGGAGACCGCGCCTCGCCCCCGGTACAGGATGTACCGTGGGCGAGCTTGAAGGCAAAGGCGCGAAGCGCAGGAAAAGGGCGACATCCGGGGCGTGCTTTCTTTTGACTACTTTTCTTTTTTCACGAGAAAAGAAAAGTAGTCTGCCGTGGGTCAGCCACCCACTAGTTAAACTTATTTTATTTAGCACGCCCGAAGGGCTAACCACACACCCTATGTCCCATCTTCCAAAATCACTATCCGCCTGGAACACCCCAGACTTTAAAATCATCCTCAAACAGGAAATCGCCCAATTGGATGCCAGCGCCCTTCCCCTGCAACAGGGATTAACCACGGGCAGCTATGCCATCGATACCCACCGTGAAGTGATGATCAACGGCGTTTCGGATGATACAAACTTCATACGAGTGAGGGCCGGTATTTTTTACGCGGGGATAATTGCCGGCTGCAACTGTGCGGATGATCCGACACCCGTGGATGAGCACAACGAGTATTGTGAAGTGCAGCTTGAGATCAATAAGGTCACGGCTCAGACGACGATCACGCTGCTGACGGAGTAATCGCGGTGTAGGATCAGTATCCACTATTGCCGTGAACACGGCCTCGGGTCGCCCTCCGAAAAATAACAAATGCTCGCACTGGCTATTCTCATCATCGTCTGTGTCCTGACCTATACGGTCGAGATCACCTTTGGTCTTGCCGGTACGGTGTTGATGCTGCCGTTGTTGAGCTTCTGGTTCGACAGCAAGACGCTGGTGGTCTATTCGGTGATGCCGCAAATTCTGACGGCTGGTATTGGCCTGTCGCGTTCGCGTGGGCACGTCAAGATACGAATCGTGGCCGGGATGATGGCGACCGCAGTGGTCGGTGCATTCATAGGTCTGTGGCTGTTTCACCTCGCCCCGGTGGATACGTTCCGGATCCTGTTGGCGGCGGCCATCACCGCGGCCGGTTTCTATCTGGTCATCGCCCCGCATCGGGTGAAGCTGCATCCGGTGGCCGCGCGCCTGCTGGACTGGTTGGGCGGCGTGTCACAGGGCCTGTTTGGCATCAGCGGGCCGATCATCATGACCCGGCTGCTGGCCACCTTCGAGGGCAAGGTGCTAGTGCGTGCCTACGCCTTTGCGTTCTTTCTGCCGCTCAACGTCGTACGGGCGGTGGGTTATGTCTTTACCGGCGCTTACACCCCGAACATCGTCGAGATGATGCTGTTCTCGGCGCCGTTCCTGGTGCTGGCGCTGTGGTACGCCGACCGGCTGCACGTGCACGTGAATGAGAAGATGTTCCGGCGCGTGGTGTCGTGGTTAATTCTGATCGGTGGGCTGACGCTGTTTTACAGATAAATCACTCCTATAATCCCGTCATGCTGCTCACACTGAAAAACGTCCTGGCCCGCGACCAGATCGAAGGCGCGCGCGCGATGCTGCGCGACGTGGAATTCCGCGA
>CAKKRZ010000183.1:0-6810 GCA_919902925.1 Acidiferrobacterales bacterium
GTCGCGCGCCAGCGCGCCCGGCTCGCCTCCCTCTCCCCCCGGGAGAGGGAATGAGGGTGAGGGTGAGTCGCGCGAGGCGCGCCCGGCTCGCCTCCCTCTCGACCCAAAGAGTCGATTCTCACCAACTCCCCCTCTCCCGCATCAGTGGGAGAGGGTAAGGGGTGAGGGCTCGGGAGAGGGAATGAGGGTGAGGGAAGAGGGCGGGGAATTCGGTCAGGCCGTTCTCGACCTGCTCGCTGAGGTGCGGTCGGAGGTGGCGGTGGTGATCCCGCCCGCCTTCAACCGTTTTGCGAACAGTTTCTCGCACATCTTCGCGGGTGGTTACGCCGCCGGCTACTACAGCTACAAATGGGCCGAAGTGTTGTCGGCGGACGCCTACGAACGGTTCGAGGAGCAGGGCATCTTCAGCCCCGAACCCGGTCGTGCCTTTCTGCACGATATTCTCGAACAGGGTGGCGTGTACGAACCGATGGAGCTGTTCATTCGTTTTCGTGGGCGTAAGCCGCGCACCGATGCGCTGTTGCGTCATTCGGGGCTGCTGGCCGCCTGAACGTTTTCAATCCGGAGATCAATATGAAACGGCTGTTAGTGATGATGGTCTGTCTGCTGTGCTCGACAATGGCCCGCGCCGAGACCGCCTACGTGACCGAGCGTCTCAACATTCCGGTGTACGCGGGCCCGGCCGAGGGACCGGCGCTGCGCACGCTGGAGGCGGGTGCGACGCTGGAGGTGTTGGAGCGCAAGGAGCGCTTTGCCCGTGTGCGCGATGCCCAGGGCGATGGCTGGATCGACGCCCGTTACCTCGTGTCCAATCCACCGGCCAAGGCGCGGTTGGGCACGCTGCAGGAGGAGGCCAATCGCCTGCGAGCCCAATTGACCGAGGCCCAGACGAAACTCAAGAAGGCCGAAGACGCGCTGGGTGCGCAGGCCGGTCGCACCGATGAACTCAATCGCCAGCTGGCCGCGGCCCAGGCGGCCGCCGGCAAACCCGCATCGCCCACCGAGCCGGTCACCGTGCCAAAACCGGCGCCGGATGGCGGAATTCCCTGGGGTTGGCTGGTGTTCGCGTTTGCTATGCTTATCGTGGGCTTTGCGGTTGGCTTCATCTGGCTGCGCGAGTCCATCCGTCGCCGCTCCGGCGGCATGTATCTGAGGGTATGACGATGACATCGGTACTTCGATTTGGGCTGTGTCTGTCTCTGCTGTTTACCGTCTCGGTTGTCTCCGCCGATCGTTTGTACAAACACGTCGACAAGGACGGGCGGGTGACTTACCGCGATCAACCGCCCACCGGTGGTGGATCGGTGGAGGAACGGGTAATCCGCAACCGTCCGCAAGGCGAACAGACTGTGTTGCCGGAAGTCGTGCTTTACGTCGCCCCGGACTGCGGTTCCTGCGATCTGGCCCGCCTCCAATTCAAGAAACGCGGCGTGGCTTTTATCGAAAAGGACGCTTCCACAGACCCCAACATTCAACAGGAACTGAAAAAGGTCGCGGGCGCGTTGTCGGTGCCGACCATCCTGATCGGCAAGAAGGTGATGAAGGGTTATCTGGAATCGCTGGTGGATGGCGAACTCGATGCTGCCGGTTTTCCCAAGGCCGGTGAAAACAAGGATTCCGCCAAGCCGGATGAGAACCCGGATCGCGGCGGTCAGGCCCCGACCCGCTGAACGTCGATGAGACGGCCGGCCGGCTCAATGCCGGCCGGCCGTTTGTTTTTATGAAACTCGCCACCTGGAACGTGAATTCGCTGCGCGTGCGCTTGCCGCAGGTGCTCTACTGGCTGGCACGCGAACAACCCGATGTGTTGTGCCTGCAGGAGACCAAGGTGACGGATGCAGAATTTCCGCTCGCGCCTTTGCAGGCGGCAGGCTATCGCGCCGCGTTCACCGGCCAGAAAACCTATAACGGTGTGGCGACCCTGTGCCGCCAGGAACCGTCCGATGTCGTGACGCGGCTGTCCGGTGACGGCGACGAGGCGCAGAAGCGCCTGATCGCGGTCACGGCCGGCGGCATGCGGATCATCAATGTCTATGTTCCCAACGGCGAGTCGGTCGATTCCGACAAGTATCGCTATAAGCTCGAATGGCTAAAGCGCCTTCGGGATTTTGTTACCGACGAACTGAAGCGGGGCAATGATGTGGTGTTGACCGGCGATTACAACATCGCCCCCGAAGCGCGTGACGTGCACGACCCGGCGGCTTGGGAAGGACAGGTTTTATTCAGCGAGCCCGAGCGGGTGGCTTTCCGCGCGTTGACCGAAGCAGGCCTGGTCGATGTTTTCCGTCGATTCGAGCAGCCACCGGCCAGTTTCAGCTGGTGGGATTACCGCATGAACGGTTTCAAGCGAAATCTCGGCCTGCGCATCGACCATATCCTGGCCAGCGCGGCGTTGGCCGGACGTTGTCGATCTTGCCGCATCGACGCGGAACCGCGCCGCGCCGAGCGCCCGTCGGATCACGCCCCGGTCGTGGCCGAATTTTCGTGACTATCCCGGCGAGAGTTACTTGCGCCGTTTGCCGCCCGCCGCCGGTTTGAGTTGTTCCACATCAGCGGCCTTCAGGTCGAAGCCCCAGACATCCTTCAGCAACAGGGCATGCACCCGGTATTCCTCCGGGGTCGCTGGCAGCAGCGCCTTGCCCTGGTTTTCGCTCTCCAGGAAAGTCTTGATGGCAACCATGGCTTCGGGGGCGACCAGTGCCTGTGCAACTTTGGTCTTCTCTGCAGCGCTTAGGCGCGGGCCGGCCGAGAATGCCTGGTTGGCAACGCCGCTGCTCTGGAAGACAATACGGGCCTTCTTCGCTTCGCCATCCAGTTTCTTGAACAGGACATCTCGCAGAACCGCCGCCCGGCATTTGCCGGCCAGCATCATCTTGTAGGCTTGCCCGAAACTCTCGACGTTGACGATGCGTGGCTGTCGGGCCGGGTTTTCGAATTGCGCCAGGAACGTCAGCGTAGCGAGGTTGGGCGGGGCGAAGGCGCACACCGCACGCCCGGCCAAATCGCTGGGGTCGTTAATTTCCTGGTCACCGGCTCTCACGACAGCCACGAAGGCAAGTTTCCCGGGCAATTTGGCGATTGGCTCATGCTGAAGTGCGGCCATGCGCCAGGAGACGAAGTGCGGGCCATCGAAGACAATATCGATTTTCCCCTTCTGCATTTCACTCTGGTAGGACAGCCAGTTATCGATATGCCGATAGACGATCTTGCGTCCAGTCGCTTTCGATAAATACTCGGCAACCGGTTGATAGGTCTTGTTTTCATTTTCAACCTTGCCGCGCGGTGGGGCGCTGAGAACAAGCTCGTTGGTGTTGGCGGTCGCGGGGGTTGCCCCCATCATCAGCATCAGGGTCACAATTGCTGACAAAAAGTGGCAACGGGCCGGCGTGCAAATTCTCATGGTTTTCTCCTCAGTAGCGCCTTGCTTGAACAAAGCATATGCACATGGATGACAAGGCGGAGTCATTTATTCCACGCTGGTTTAGAACGATTCCAGAACATCTAGATATTTTTGTAAGGTGTTCTTGCATTAACCATAGGCAACTTTGGTTCCAACATGCATCCAGCCTGTCTGCGATCAATGGACCGTGCAGATTCAGGGAGTTATCAACGGTAGTGGTGAAAACGCCTGTGCACAAACCGCTGCTGCGTCTGGGGCAGGGGTTGGTGACCTGGCTTGACAGCCGTCCACTCGATACTAAATAATAACCATTCTCAATAACTATCAGCGAGCAGGGCTATGAAAATATGGGCAATAGTGCAATTTGCGGGCATGGGTTTACTCACCTTTTCGGTACCGGCCAGTGCCGCCGACGAGGTGGTGGTGTATTCGGCCCGTAACGAGCAGCTGATTCGTCCGCTGTTCGAGGCCTACACCAGGGAAACCGGGGTAAAGATCCGTTTCATTACCGACAAGGAGGGCCCGTTGCTGGTGCGGCTGAAGGCCGAGGGTTCCAGCACGCCGGCCGATATGTTTATTACCGTAGATGCCGGCAATCTTTGGCTGGCGGCAAAAGAGGGCGTGTTGGCGAAAGTCGATTCGCCGGTTCTGATGCAAAACATACCGGCACACCTGCGCGACCCCGGGCAACAGTGGTTCGGTTTGTCGGTGCGTGCGCGTACCATCGTCTACCACACCGGGCGGGTGAAACCGGCGGAGCTTTCGACCTACGAGGCATTGGGCGATCCGAAATGGAAAGGACGGTTGTGCCTGCGCACATCGAAGAAGGTCTACAACCAGTCGCTGGTGGCGATGATGATTGCGCGTCAGGGAGAGACCCGGACGGAAGAAGTCGTGCGCCGATGGGTCGCCAACCTGGCCACCGACGTATTTTCGAGCGACGACCAGGTGATGGAGGCGATTCTCGCCGGCCAGTGCGATGCGGGTATCGTCAATACCTATTACTATGGCCGACTCGTGAAGAAGCAACCGCGAGCCGCCATTGCCCTGTTCTGGCCCAACCAGAAGACCGGTGGCGTACACGTGAACGTTTCCGGTGCAGGCATCACGATGCATGCCAAACACAAAGTCGCCGCACAGAAGCTACTGGAATGGTTATCATCGCCCAGCGCTCAGAACCTGTTCGCCGACGGGAATCTCGAATTCCCCGTGAACCCCACGGTGGCACCGGCGGCGAGCGTGGCCGCGTGGGGAAAATTCCGGCAGGACCAGACGAATCTGGCGGAGGCTGGACGCCGGCAAGTGCAGGCGGTGAAACTGATGGATCGCGCCGGCTACCGTTAGCCGGTTACGGATCCACCGCCGTTTTTTTTCGGGGTCTGAACCAAGCTCATCGGCGACTCACATTCCAGCCATGACCACGCAGACCGTCACTTCGGCCAACAGCCCGACCGCCTCGTCAGGCGGTATCGCCAACTGGCTGAATGTCAGTGTGCGCGGCTGGCAACTGGCCAGTCTCGTGGTGGCACTGGTGGCGCTGGCGCCCATTGCTGTCGTTGCGCTGGCCTGGCTGACGCCGACGGCGGATGTCTGGCAACACCTCGGTACCACCGTGCTGCCGGATCTGCTGCGCAATACCGGCGTGCTGCTGGTCGGAGTCGGGCTCGGTGTGATGATCATCGGAGTCGGGCTGGGTTGGCTAGTAGCCACCTGCGATTTCCCTGGTCGGCGATTCTTCGACTGGGCACTCATGTTGCCACTGGCGGTGCCGGCGTACGTGCTGGCGTTCGCGCTGATCGGAATTTTCGATTACAGCAGTCCCTTCCAAAACCAGTTGCGGGTCTGGTTCGGGCCCGGTTTTGCGTTGCCGCCGATTCGCTCGACCGGCGGGGTGATCCTGGCGATGGTGCTGGCGTTTTATCCCTACGTGTACATGCTGGCCCGTACGGCGTTTCTGTCGCAGGGCCAGTCGATGCTGGAGACAGGGCGCGTCTACGGCCTCACGGCCTGGCAATCTTTCTGGCGCGTAGCCTTGCCGATGGCGCGTCCGGCCATCGCCGCCGGGGTGGCATTGGCATTGATGGAGACGCTGGCCGATTTCGGCGCGGTATCGGTTTTCAACTACGACACATTCACCACGGCAATCTACAAGGCCTGGTTCGGCATGTTCAATCTGGCAGCCGCCGCGCAACTCGCCTCGTTGCTGCTGCTGTTCGTGGTTGTGGGCCTGGTGGCCGAGCAGCGGCTGCGCGGACGCGCGCAGTATCACCTAACGCCAAAAAGCACGCGCAGCCATCGATACAGGTTGCACGGAGGGCGGTCATTGGCCGCGGCTAGCGCTTGCGCGCTGGTCTTCATTCTCGCGTTTGCATTGCCAGTGGGTGAACTGCTGGTGTGGGCGGTGCGGTCGGCATTACAGGATTTCGATGTCCGATATCTGCGCTTCGTGGCCAACACGTTGGTGCTCGGTGGTACGGCGGCGGCGGTGACTACCTTTTTTGCGCTTTTGCTCGCCTACACCTGGCGACTGAAGCCGGATCGCATGATCCGCGGCGCGGTACGGGTAGCCACGCTGGGGTATGCGTTGCCGGGTTCTGTGCTGGCGGTGGGAATAATGGTTTCGTTCATCTGGCTGGATCGCCAGTGGTTGACGCCGGCCTTCGAGTCGCTGGGTTTTGGCGCCGGCCCGTGGCTGGCGGGCAGCATGCTGGCCCTGTTGCTGGCGTATGGGGTGCGTTTTCTGGCGGTGGCCTACGGTCCGGTCGATTCCAGTTTCGAACGCATCAAACCCTCGTTGTGGCAGGCCGCGCGTTCGCTCGGAGCCAGCAACCGCGAGATTTTATGGCGAGTCTCCATCCCCCTTCTGCGCGGCGGCCTTTTCTCCGCCGGGTTGCTGGTGTTCGTGGAAGTAATGAAAGAAATGCCCGCGACACTTTTATTGCGCCCCTTCGGCTGGGACACCCTGGCTACGCGCATCTTCGAGATGACCTCGGAAGGGGAGTGGGAACGCGCCGCCCTGCCGGCCGTGACCCTGGTGTTGGTTGGGCTGATCCCGGTCATCCTGCTGGTTCGCCGGACGGCCAACCCCCGCTGATGCCGCAGTTTCAGTGCAAGTCGGCTTGTGGCGCGACAGACTCACTCGGCATTTGATTCAAGCCGGGCAGGCCGCAATCCCATACATGCGCGACCACTGGCGGCAAGCCGACGGGCGGGCTATAGTCCCGCCCTCGACGCAGACCCGCGGGAGAGGCCTCACTTCAAGGTGAGGCGCCGAAGGCGCAACCGCCCGGAATCGCTCAGGCAAAAGGACCGCGGGTTTAACAGTCGACTCTGGAGAGAGTCCGTCCATGTGGCGGAACACCGAAGGGGCTCAAGCTCTCAGGTTACCGGACAGAGGGGCGATGACGATC
>CAKKRZ010000183.1:6910-8252 GCA_919902925.1 Acidiferrobacterales bacterium
CCGGGAGCACCATGGGTCACCGCACACCGCTGTACGAAACGCACCTGAAGCACGGCGCCAAGATCGTCGATTTCGGCGGCTGGGACATGCCGCTGCATTACGGATCGCAGATCGAGGAGCACCACCAGGTCCGGAAGGACGCGGGCATGTTCGATGTTTCGCACATGACCGTCTCCGACCTCAAGGGCACGAACGTCGGCGATTTCCTGCGCCTGCTGCTGGCCAACGACGTGACCAAGCTCAAGACCAAAGGCCGCGCGCTGTACAGCTGCATGCTCAACAGCAAGGGCGGGGTGATCGACGATCTCATTGTTTACTGGATGGACGACGACTGGTATCGCATCGTTTCCAACGCCGCCACCCGCGACAAGGACATGAGCTGGATGAATGCCGCCGCGAAGGAGTTCGGTGGCGTGACGCTGACCGAGCGTCCCGACTTCGCCATGATCGCCGTGCAGGGCCCGAATGCCCGCGCCAAGGCGTGCACGGCGCTTGGCGAACATATCCGCGAGGCGGCCATGCCGCTCAAACCCTTTCACTCCGTGCGCATCGGCGAGCTGATGATCGCCACCACCGGTTATACCGGCGAAGACGGATTCGAGATCATCCTGCCGGACAAGTCGGCCCCCTTTGCCTGGCAGATGTTGCACGAGGCCGGGATCGCGCCGTGCGGGCTGGGTGCGCGCGACACGCTGCGGCTCGAAGCCGGCATGGCGCTGTACGGCACTGACATGGACGAAACCGTTTCGCCATTCGAGGCCGGGCTGGCCTGGACGGTCGCGCTCGAACCCGCCGGCCGGAAGTTCATCGGCCGTGAAGCGCTGGAAAAACAGAAGGCTGGCGGCGTTCCGCGCCAACTGGTGGGCCTGTGGCTGGAAGGCAAGGGCGTGCTGCGCAACCATCAGCGCGTACAATGCGGGATTCACGGCGCGGGCGAGATCACCAGCGGCAGTTTCTCACCCACCCTGAACCAGTCGATCGCGCTGGCGCGCGTGCCGGCGGGCGTGAAGACCGGCGACGTGGTGCAGGTGGACCTGCGTGGCAAGTTACAACCGGCGAAGGTGGTGAAGTACCCCTTTGTCCGAAATGGCAAGAGCTGTCTTTAGTTGAGGAAACCAAAAATGAGCAATATTCCTGGTGATCGGCGCTACACAAAATCCCACGAGTGGGTGAAGGTCGAGAAAGACGGCACGCTGACGGTCGGTATCACCGACCACGCCCAGGCACTGATGGGCGACATGGTCTATGTCGACCTGCCCGAGGCCGGACGCAAGCTGGCGGCCGGCAAGGAATGCGCCGTGGTCGAATCGGTGAAGGCCGCCTCCGATGTCTACGCGCCGGT
>CAKKRZ010000183.1:8352-9653 GCA_919902925.1 Acidiferrobacterales bacterium
AAACAGATGCTCGCCGCCATCGGCGTGGCGAGCATCGATCAGCTGTTCGAGGAAATTCCCGCGGCGTTGCACGCCAAGGGGTTGACGCAGGTTCCCGAAGGCATGAGCGAGATGGAGATCGGGCGCCTGATGCAAGCCCGCTCCACCCAGGACGGCAACTACCTCAACTTCCTCGGCGCCGGCGCCTACGAGCACCACTGTCCCGCCGCGGTCTGGGAGATCGTGACGCGCGGTGAGTTTTATTCCGCCTACACGCCCTATCAGGCCGAGGCCTCGCAGGGCACGCTGCAACTGCTGTACGAATACCAGACCATGATGGCTTCACTGACCGGTATGGATGTCTCGAATGCTTCCTTGTACGAAGGCGCGTCGGGATTGGCCGAGGCGGTGCTGATGGCGGTGCGCGCGCACAAGAAGTCGCGCCGGGTGCTGATGCCGTCGACCGTCCACCCGATCTATCGGCGGGTGGTGCGTGCCATCGTGAAGAATCAGGGGATTGAACTCATCGAGCTGCCGTACTGCACGCAAGGCGGTCACACCATCCCGGAGTCACTCCACCAGTTCGAGGGGCAGGAGTTTGCCGCTCTGGTGATCCCGCAGCCGAACTTCTTCGGCGTGCTGGAAGAGGTCGACACCCTGACCGACTGGGCCCATGTGCAGAAGATGCTGGTGATCGGTGTCGTGAACCCGATCGCGCTGGCGATTTTGAAACCGCCGGGGGAGTGGGGCGCCAAGGGCGCCGACATCGCCGTCGGCGAGGGCCAGCCGCTGGGTATACCGTTGTCTTCCGGCGGACCCTATTTTGGTTTCATGGCCTGCAAACAGGAATTCGTGCGCCAGATGCCGGGTCGCATCATCGGTCGCACGGTTGATCGGGACGGCAAGCCCGGTTTCACATTGACGCTGCAGGCGCGCGAACAACACATTCGCCGCTCCAAGGCGACTTCCAACATCTGCACCAACCAGGGCCTGATGGTGACGGCCGCCACCATATATATGTCATTGCTCGGTCCGGACGGGCTGGAGCGCGTGGCGGCTGCCTGCCACGCCAACACCCGTGCCCTCGTGGCCAAGCTCACGTCCATCCAGGGGGTGACCGCCGTGTTCAACCGCCCGGTATTCCACGAATCCCTGCTGCGCCTCGATGCACCGGTCGGCGAAACCGCAACCGGTGCATCCCTGCACCGCGGCCCTCGCCTCAATCCAATCGGCGACACCCTGCGCGCACTCGAGGCCCAGGGCATCGTCGGTGGTCTCGATGTCGGCGATTACTATCCCGAGCTCGCGGGTACCGTGCTGGT
>CAKKRZ010000184.1 GCA_919902925.1 Acidiferrobacterales bacterium
CGACGACCCGGGTGAGGCCGACAAGCTCTCCGGCCATGTCGCCGGGAACCTGCCGCTGATGAAGGCGCGATTCGATGCGGCGCTGTCGTTGCTGCGCAAGCACAAGACCGTGGACCCCAGGCGCATCGCGGCTATCGGCTACTCGTTCGGCGGAAAGGTCGTGCTCGACATGGCCCGTCAAGGCGCCGACCTCGCGGGCGTAGTGAGTTTCTGGGGTCTCGTCGGCACGCAGCATCCCGCCCAGAAAGGCAGGGTCAAAGCCAAGGTCCTCGTGTTCAATGGCAAAGACGACCCGATGGCGCCGCCGGAGCAGATCAGACAGTTCCAGCAGGAGATGACCGCCGCGGCCGTGGATTACAAGCTCATCGACTATCCAAACCTCAAACACGCCTTCACGCGCCCCGACGCCAATGCACGCGGCAAGAAGCACAACCTGCCGCTTGCCTACGATGCCGAAGCCGACCGAAAGTCCTGGACGGAAATGCAGGATTTCTTCAAGCGCGTCTTTCGCTAGACACCGGCCATGACTGGCAAGGCGCCCATGCAGACGGCAGAACCGCCGCTATGGCTTGATCGTTAGAAAAGGTCAAGGACGAGGTGACGAAGGAAGAGGGTGGAGAGCAGTTTCGGTAGCCACGTTAAAGGAGGGGAAACCATGTTTAAGATCAGACCTGTTCTGTTGAGTCTGCTAACCACGGTGCTTATCGCCGGTTGCGCATCTCCTGGATTGACTGGCGGAACTAACCGGGGATTGGTTGGGGCGTGGCTCGCCTCAGCCAGTCGCCCTGGCGGTCAGGGTGTAGTGCTCATCACGTTCAATTCTGACGGAACGTTTTTTCGAAGTGGCGATACGCATCCGATTCTCAGTGTGGCCCATGGCTCCTGGAAGCGAACCAGCGACCGGGATTTTGACGCGACCTATATCGCGTGGCGGTTTGACGAGAACAGGAAGTTGATTGGAAGCCAAAAGACCCGGATACGCATTACCCACGGTCCCGGCCAGGACCAATTCACGGGTCTGGCGAAGGTCAGCCTGCTCGATCTGAAGGGTGGCGAGGAGCGCTCGAGCCAGACGCGACTTGAGGGAAAACGTATCCAGGTCGAGCCGTTCTGACGTCGCGCTTCACAGCATCACGTTAAACGCACATAACCGCACACATAACCGTGTCGCGCTGTCCCCGGCGCCGGCACGAGCAACTTGTCAAGCCTTCACCATCACAAACACGCCAACAGCAATCATTACACTGCCAGCGGCGATGTTTATGAATCTTGTTACTCTGGAGCTCTTAAAAATCAGGCTGGCCCTATCCGCCATGAATGCATAGACAAGCTTTGGCCCGCCTACCGCGATGATAGCAATGGCTACAATAATGCCTGTATCAAAAAAAGACATCTTGGACAAATCTACAAATGCCGGGAAAAAGCCAAGATAAAACAGGATCGCCTTCTGATCGCCTAATGTAATCAGCAGCCCGGTCATGAAACTCGACAGCAAAGAAGATTCACTATTCTCTTCAACTCCCTCGGCCTTTGATTTTGATCTCCATATCACTATTCCCAACCATATAAGATAAGCACCGCCAAGGTATTTGATCAGGACAAAATGATTGCCCATCAAGTCGGCAAGAACCGATAAACCGTAAATGGCTACTAATATGAATACAATGTCGCCAACCACGATCCCCAAGGACGTGAAAATACCGTGGGCAAATCCAAAAGCGGCTGATCTGGCTGATACAGCCAATACACTAACACCGGGAATCATGGCCCCAACAACCATGACTCCGGACAGTGCAGCAATACTGGCAAACGTCAAACTACTCTCCATGGGCTTAACGCCGTTTTAACCGGCGCGCCAGCGCGGCGGGCGGCTTGCTGCCGTTCGCAAGCCGCGTGACACGCGGTCCGTCAGGTTGAGCCGCTTGTTAGCCAACCCAATGCGGCTCTTTGAACGGACAGGCTTTGCTCCGTGGGGCCTTAGCACTCGGGCTAGACTCAACGATCCACCGTTCACCGCGCGGGCCTTGTGATGATTACGAATCTCGATCCCTACTCTCGGCACGAGAAGTTTCAACAGAAGCGCCACTAGGGGCATGGGGCCGCTCCGGCCGCCCACCACAATGCGTCGTACCGACTTAGATGTATCGACGCGCGCCTTTATGCGGCGAACGGTTTGCTCTACATGCTCAAGTTCCTCCACAGAAAGGTTCATTCCCCGACCGCGCTTCGGGGGGCACAAGTTGTAAATCCGTAGGTCAGCCGGGAGCAGTCTTAGCTTCTGTGCAACGCTTCTGATCATCCTCTGTTCTTGGTCACTTCTTGGCTTCGGGTCGTTCCAGCGCAACGCCACATAAACCACCTTCGGTCTCTCGGAACCGAACTCTCTTCCGGCACGCCTCATGACTGGTCGGATCTCCTGTGCCTGGCTAACGGTTGAGCTGTGCCGCGCCGCCACAGAAACAGCCGAGGTGGCGCGATGCTTCCGGCGTCGGCATGAGCGAGTAGTTAGGCAACATAGCCAGAAATTGACCCGTAAACCACAAGCAAGACACCAAAGAACTGAACTTTAATCCCACCAATGGAGACTTCTACAATTTTTGATTCAATATTTTGTAATGCAGATTTTGTTTCTTGGATCTTGATGTTCATTTCCTTCGACTGGTGTTCAATCTTTTCATTTAGATCCCTAGATTCTTGCTCAATATCTCGTTTCACTTCGTTTATTTGTTCTTGAAGGTATTCGATCTTTTCCTCTAAGCTTTGAGGATTCCGACCAACAGTGAGTTTGGCTTTTCCTACTGACGAGCTCGTTGATATGCCCTGCGACTCGATAACGGCAGATCGCCTGATCAGAGGAAATTCTCTAAGATAGTTGGCGAAAATCGCAAAAAGACTTTTTTTATTTATGATCCCAATATTGGAATCAACTGTATACAGAATAAGCAATCCACCGACAATCTGTAAAATAAGGGAAGTTGTTTTGTTTATGGTGCTTGCGTTTGGATAAAAGTAATAGATCAACAGTAAGTGAAACCATATCAGAACTAGAAGAAAAAGGACCGGCCAAGCTCGCCATAACCACTTAAACAACCGAATCAAGGTGCGCATGGTTATATTGCCTAACAGTGTATTAGACGGCTGGCTGTAATTCGCGGTATTAGACGGCGCGCCGCCTAATCCCGTTGATGAATTTCGACATATTGCCACATACTCTTGCGCAGTAAAGGGAATCCCTGAATCCGGATCATGTCAAGGATCGCGGTATTCTGGTTAATCACGTTATTCGCGAAGAATCGATCGTGCGGTTGGTGAGGCGTCTGCTTCGGGACGAAAGCAGCCGAGCCATGGCCTAACACCAAAAGATTGCAGGAGTCGCGATCTTGCCCTTCGGCACGATCAACGTCGTCCCCAATCCCGGAACGGATACGCCGGCGGCCGCGTGGCAGCGTAGTCGGGCAGCACCAGCACCCGCTCGCCATCGATCCATTGCAGCACATAGCCGGACTTGCCGATCTGCCGGCCGTGGGCGTCGACGCGGTAGCGGCCGAACACTGTGACGATGTCGAGGACGGACAGTGCCTCGCGCAGGCGGCGCGGGTCTGTACCGCTAGCCTTTAGGATGGCTGCTTCGATCAGCTGGCCGGTGGCGTAACCGCTGGCGGCGTGGTAATCGGGCGGATACTGGTAGCGCTCCTGGAAGGACACGGCAAACGCCTCCGCGCCGGGTATGGTTGGCACGGGTTCCCACTGGCTTACGCCCATCACGCCCTCGGCATCGAGGCCGAGTTGCTTGCCGAATTCGGGTTGCACCGGGCCGCTGGCCAGGGCGAAGACACGGGCGTACAAACGTTTTTCCCTGGCCGCGCGCATGATCGCCACGGCGTCCGGCAGGTAGGACGCGCCCAGCACCACGTCCGGCCGCCGCTGTTTCAGCCTGACCATCATGCTGGTGAAACTGGTGGTGTCCGCCGGGTATTCCTCTTCGAACACGATGCGCAGACCCAGCGCCTTGGCGCGCAGGCGTACGCCCTCCGCCACTTCGCGGGCATAGGGCGTGGAAGAATAGATGATCGCCACCCGGCGCAATCCACGAGTGCGCGCATAGGCCAGCACCGGATCGAACCACGCCACGGCCGGGGTATAGACACCGAAGAGGTGACGCGTGCCCTTCCCCCACAGATCGCTGGACGAAGCACCGATCGAGACCATCGGCACCGAATGGCGTTCGGCCACGGCCGCCGCCGCGCGCGTACTTTCGGACGAATACGGGCCGATCAGGATCGGGACGCGATCGGCGGTGATGAGCTGCTCCGTGTGTTTGGCCGCCCGATCGGCCGAGGAACGATCGTCGTAGGTCAGCAGCCGTACGCGTCGCCCCAACAACCCGCCGCGCGCGTTGACCGCATCCATCCACAGCTGCAGGCCGCGCCGTTGTTCCTCGCAGGCCCGCGCGTAGTGGCCGGTCTGCGACCAGGGGGCGCCGATGACAATATCGGTCTCGGTTCCCGCGGCGTTGGCCGCGACGCCACCCACTGTCAGCAGCAGTGCCGTCAGTAAACGAATAGCCAGTCTGTTCAGAAAGATCGACATGATATGGATATCCAGTATCCGCCAACAACAAGGCCCCTCACCGGCGATACCGGGAGAGGCCCTGGTGGTCACATTCCCGCAAACTCAGCCGAAGATGCTGCGATAGCTGCAGTAGTACATGCCATAGGTCATCGGCACTAACACTACCCAGCCGAGGAAGAGCGGGATTGAGGCCACGATCGCCATCAAGACATAGATGAGAAAGAAAACCACCAGTGGAATGAAATTGGTGACGCAGGCGTTAAAGCTGGCCTTGATCGCATCACCCACCTTGGCGCCTTTGAACATGATGAGGGGCACGGCGTAGAAGAGCGCCATGGCCACCAGGATGTTCAACGCGATCAGCACCAGGATCGCCAGGAAGAAACCGATTCCGAGACCGGCGCCGGCACCGCCCCGTGAACCACCCATCGCCGCGCCCATCATGAGCGAACCGCCAATCATCACGAACATAATGATCATCATGAGGATGGTGGCGCCAAGATTAATGCCGCCGATGGCGACCAGCGAACCGGTCTTGTCCGACTGCTTGAACCCCTCGAAGAGATGGCCGACTTCGAGCGTCTTGCCCTCCTCCAGCTGGCTGGCGCCATACAACATGCCCGCCGCGAACACCGGCATGATCAGGCTCAAGGCCAGGCTACCCACGAAGGGGATAAACGCCAGAATGATGCTGCCCACCAGCAGGATCAAACCCAACACGATCCAGATGCCCGGGTTCTTGGTAAAGTTTCCCCAACCGCAACCAATCCAGGATACGGCGTCACCAACGCTAATGTTCTTGCCCTGCATGGCTTCCTCCATTTATTGATGTTGTTTGATTACCCAAAAAATCATGGTGGCTGGCTCCAGCTACGGCGGAATCAGCATCTGCATCAGTATACCCCAGCGATCCGGCACGAAACTGCCCCTGGCGCAGGCCTTTTCCGCCGGCCCATCAGCCAGCCATTCCGGTAGCGCTGTCTTTCCGATGATCTTTATATACGCTGCGGTAGCTGCAGAAATTCATGCCGGTCAAAATCGGAATCAACGGGATCGAGAGCACGTACAGCAGCAGCATACCCAGAATAACCGCCACCACCACACCGGCCGTCGTCTCACCGGCCGACACTCCGGACGTAACAAAAAAAGCGACGAACAGACCGATGACGGCCACAAAAATCAAGGCCAGCACCAGCAGCAGGACAAACAGAACCAGGCCGAAAACGAGTAACGGCAGGAAATTTCGCAGGCAGGCCTTAAAGCTGCTGCCCAATGCCGACCACACCGGCATGCGATCGAACATCACCAGCGGCGTGGCGTAGTACAGCGCCATCAGCACGGGAATGAACAGCGCGATCGCCACCAGGACGACCAGCAGGATATAGAGTGCCTGCTGGCGGGGAAGACCCCTCGGCCCAATGGCATCCAGAGCCAGGCCAGCCGTTGCGCCCGACATTACCAAAGCCAGCGCACAGAGAACCACGATGGCCATCAGGCTGCCAATGTATATTCCGCCCAGGCCGATCAGCGGGCCGAGGCGCCCGGGTTCACGAAAACCCTGAAACAGGTAGTCCAGACGGATTTCACGACCCGTCTCTACCTCGCGCGCGGCGTACATCACGCCAGCCGTGAATAGCGGCGCGACCAGGAAGGTGAGAAACAGACCTATGAACGGCACAAACTGGATGGCCGACGATATCAGAAGATCGACCAGGCCGATCAGCAGCCATGCACCCGGACTGGCGCGAAATATCTTCCATCCACCGCCAACCCAGGATACCGCTTCACCAATACTGACCTTACCCGGTTGCATGCCTTCCTCCACGCATTATTATTTTGAGCGGAATCCGGACGTCATCCCTGTTCGCCGGTTCCGACCGCCATCAGTATAGCCAGAGAACAACTTCCGCGGAGTTCGCCCGGGCTTATTCCGCAGCTCGGCGTGACGGCCTGGGTTTGGCCGGCGAACGGGCGGGCCGGGCGGGACCCGGTACGAATCCCTTCTGCTTCATAAACCATTCCACGGCGGCGGACGAGGACGACACCTTGGCCGACGGAAAGACCGTCATGGCGATGTGCTCGCCCAGGGCGCGATAAGCCTCGAATTGTTTTTCGCTGAACCACTGGTCGATAGTGGTCTCGTGCGGAAAGGCCGGTTGCTTTTCACGGTAGGCGCGCACGTCCAGCGGTTCGCGCCCGGAATCCCCGGCTGGTGAATCGGACAGCAGCGAAGCCTTGAGGTAGATCAGAATTCCATCCCAGGCGCTGGCCGGGTCGCGCCGCCGGTAGTGAATGGTGCCGACGGCGGCATGGGCGTGTCCGGCCCGGACCGGTTCAATATCGATACTGATGTCGATACCGAAATCGGTCCGGCATTTGTCGATGGCGTTGGCGAGATCGGCAAAGGTAAATTTGCCATCACCGGCCGCGTCGCTGGCGATGATAATCCGGCAACGCCGTCGGACCAGCTCGTAAACACCGAGGTTCTCGAAATGTCCGCCGTCGGACAGGTACACGTGTCGCTGATCGGCATTGGTCGTTCCCAGCAGTTCGCTGACCAGGCAACCGAGCCCAAATCTGGGATTGTCCGACCGCCATCCGCGCGCGTGGCAGGGATTGCCCAGCCACCAGCCGAGACGGATGTTGAATACCGTCATGAGAAAGGCCAGCGCCTTGCTCGTGTAGTAACCCATGTTGGGGCTGGCCGCCGCGCCCGAGATGGTCATGGCCTTGGCCAGGGTCGGGGCGCGTGCGTAATGCTCGCTCCGGCGATAACAGCCTTGTTCATCGGTCGCGTGCACGCCGTGAATCACCGTGCCGTCACAGCCGCTATAGGCGGGCGAAAAGACAAACGACGCCGCCTTGCGTTCCTGCCAGGCCAACTCGCGCCCGCGGACCAGATTCAACGCCGTGTTCACCACCAGGTAGGGGCCCTCGTGTCCGCGGCTGGGGCGCAGTTCGTGCAGGCAGTAGCGTGAGTCGTTGGTGTCGAAACCGGTGAAAGGATGTGGATCGCGGCCGGCGTTGCTGGCCCCGAGGTAGGCGCGCACCAGGCGGTTGCCGTAACCGGCGTGCAGGGAAAAGTCGTTGACCCCGATGCGCATGGACAGCAGCAGCGCGAAAACCCCGGCCCCCAAGGCCAGACCCAGCAACGTGAAACCGCCGAGCTGGTTCAGGCGGTGCCAGTACGGGTCGGTCGGGATCAGCCGGGAGCCCGAATCGACAATGGCGCCCAACTGGCTGCCCACCAGCACATCCGACGCCTGAAACCATGTGAGCAACAACCAATCGATCGTGACCGCCAGCAACAACAACAGGCCGACCACAAAAATGTACGGCGTGATCTTCACCAGTGGTGGAATCAATCGTTTGGCCCATCGCCCGGCGTTGGACAGGTCGCGTTGCCCCGCCAGTACGCCGGTGAGACTGGCGACCAACCATCCACCGAGCAGACCGGACTGCAACCATTGGCGCGCTAACGGTTCGACCTTACTAATGACCCATGGCCCGTACACCGCGATACCGCAGACCACCAGCCAGATCGATACCGTCATGATCGCCAACGCCCCCAATCGGCTCCACCATTCGCGCGCTTCTTCGTGAAATCCACGGCTGGCGAGACCGACGTGGAGCACGGCACACAGCGCAAACACCAGCAGCACCAGCGGCATCCCCAGAATGCCGGCGTGCCATAGCGCCCCGTCGTTTTGGCCGAGCCCATGTATCCACCCGCCAATCATGCGCAACAGGGGGCCCACTATCGCGCCGGCCAGCAGTGCCGTGATGACCACCACCAGCCAGTCCACGGCCACCTGCCGTGCCCGCTGCCAGGAATGGATGGCCGGTCGCCCATCCTGGACATCTTTCCGTTCAGACCGCCAGCGCAGAAAAGAACGCAAGGCATGCGCCGGCAAGGCGGCCACCATCCAGATGCCACCATACAGAATGGCGGAGTGCGCGGCCCACGTGGCCATGCTGCCGGGAAGTTTTCCTTGTTGTTGCCAAAGCCAGGAAGTCAGCACCCAGGCCGCAAACAGTACTGGCAACATCACCAACAGCATCACGTGCATCACCTTCGCCCGACCACCCACTGGACGCGCGACGCTGGAATGTTCGCCCCTGTCCCGCTGGCGGCTGTCGCGCACGAGATTTGAGAGGTTCCAGGCCACGACCGACACGGCAAAAATCAGGGGAAGCATGGCGAGATAAAAAAGCTGTTTATCGGATAGCGTCGCGGTCCAGCTCAGTGCCGGTCCGGTCAGGCGCGGCAACAACATGAATGTCAGGAACAAGGCCACCAGCACCGTCAGGTTCAACAACAGATTGCGCACGTAGGTCGCCACCAGCGTGACCGAATCCACCGTGAAGGCGCCGCGCTGCGGTGCCAGGTAACTGCTGTAGCGACGCAGATTCCGGATCGGTGGAGGTTCCGGCGGCTGACGACGGTCCTGGGCCTCGCGGTGTTCGGTGCGCAGGGATTTTTCGACCTCGCCGATTGATGTCGAACGGATCCAGGCGCTCAGCCAGCTACCGATATAGCCGCCGCCCGAAACCGTCGAGAGATAATCAATGGCCCGCAACAGACCGCGGTTAGCGAGCCCCTGCAAAAGCCCAAGGTTGAAGGTGGCACTGCGGATACCGCCGCCCGACAGCGCCAGGCCGATAAAACCGTCGTTGTCGCGATCGTCCCCGGCCTTCCGGCCCCAGCGCCGCTGGCGTGAAGCGGAAATTTCCCGGCATTCCTCGTCAAGGACGTCCCGGACTGAAAAGGTGGATGGGTTAATCGAATCCTTGCGATCGGACGGCGCGGCCATGCGCTTCTCCCTGTAGTTCATGCTCGGGTGGCGAAGACTATACCGCAGCCACGCCACCACCGGAATCCACTCGCTTTCCATGCGAATTTTGCCTGGCCGGGCTTGGTCGCGGGCCGTGGTCTATAGTTAGGTATCGAGATAACGGAATATCGTCCACGACAGCGAGTCATGACCCACATCTCACTCTCACAGCGTTGACCCCCACCCGCCGGTTCCGTCTGGGCCTGCTGCTGAGCGTTGCGCTCGCCGCCGGGATATTTATTTTCGATCTGGTCACGCCCCGCGGAGTGAATGGGGATCTGTTATTCGTGGGCCTGGTCTTGATCGCCCTGTTCATGCGCCAGCCCGCCGCGGCGTTCGTGCTGGCCGGGGTAGGGACGGCGTTGACGCTCGCCGGATCCCTGCTGGCGGGCGACTCAGCACTCCCCAAGCCGGTGCTGATGTTCAACGATGCGCTCACCATTACCGCCATCTGGGCGACGGCCATCGTCACCTACCTGCATCTGTATTCCATCGCCGCACTGCAGCCGCTGGCGGAGCAGGATGAGCTGACGGAACTCTACAACCGCCGTTTCTTCAATGCCGAGGCCCGTCGCCAGATCAGCGCCTGGCGCCGCTTTCGCCATCCGCTGTCGCTGGTCATGCTCGACATCGATCACTTCAAGGAGATCAACGACCAGCACGGTCACGTCGCCGGCGACCAGGTATTGATACGCCTGGCCGAGGTGCTGCGCCAGCAGACACGCGACATCGACACCATCTGCCGTTACGGCGGCGAGGAGTTCGTGATCCTGCTGCCGTTCACGGACCTGCGTGGCGCGCTCGCCAAGTCCGAGCAGATTCGCCGTGCCATCGCCGTCCAGCAGGTGCGCTGGGCGGGAAAAACGCTGCGTTTCCGGGTGAGTTTGGGAGTGGCCGAACTGGCGAACTCCGCCTGGGACATCGAGGCGCTGGTGACCGCGGCCGATCAGGCCCTGTACCAGGCCAAGCATGAAGGGCGCAACCGGACGGTGGCGGCACCCCTGCACCGCCCGATGACGCGCCGGCCGGCGGTTATATCGTCCTCACGGCGTAAACCAGCTGTCATGAAACGCCGGTAATTCCCGCTACCAACGGGCGACGGGATACTGGCAGCCAGCGTCCGTCGGCTTGGGCGGAAACGAAGTGGTATTTCCGGAAATCGCGGCTACGCTTTCAGGTCTCATGCATAAAAACAAATTCGGGATTCTGGCGCTGCTGACCACGTTCGCCATGCTCGCCAGCGGGTGCAGCAGCATGCGTAACGTCTATGCCGGCGTCTATGATGTTTTTCGTTTTCGCCAGCAGCAGGAGACGCTGCCGGGCGAGCGCTCCACCCTGCAGGCGCCGATGACCTACTCGCAATACGAGGCGGAGCGCGAGCGTCTGCTCGGGCGGGAGAAAAACCCCTAACCGCGGTGACTCGAAGCGATCTCAAAAACGTCGCGAGCGGGCGTCAGCCGGGGAAGGCCGGAGCGCAGGAACCGGAGTTTACATAGAAGTAAATGAGGATTCCGAGCACCGCCCGACCTCGGATCACGCCCACGCAGCAGTTTTTGAGACGCTTCTCAGGTTTTGGGTAGGGTAACGCCTGTTTGTCCCTGGTATTTGCCACCGCGGTCTTTGTACGAGGTCTCGCAGACTTCGTCGCTTTCGAAGAACAGCATCTGCGCGATGCCCTCGTTGGCGTAGATGCGCGCCGGCAGCGGCGTGGTGTTGGAAAATTCCAGCGTCACATGCCCTTCCCACTCCGGTTCCAGCGGCGTGACATTGACGATGATGCCGCAGCGCGCATAGGTGCTTTTGCCGAGGCACACCACCAGCGTGTTCCGCGGGATGCGGAAGAATTCGACCGTGCGCGCCAGCGCAAAGGAATTGGGCGGGATGATGCAGACATCGCCCTTGAAATCGACAAACGAGCGCTCATCGAAGTTCTTGGGATCGACAATCGTCGAGTTGATATTGGTGAATATCTTGAATTCGCTTGAGCAGCGCACGTCGTATCCGTAGCTCGACGTGCCATACGAAACGATCGCCCCACCGCCGTTCTTCTTCACCTGACCCGGCTCGAACGGCTCGATCATGCGCTGTTCCTGCGCCATGCGCCGGATCCACTTGTCGGATTTAATGCTCATAATCCTGGACTTCAAGCTTGAAGCTGCAAGCTCCTATGTATTCTGAATGACGATGCTCGGGAACTTGCCGGCGAAATCTTTTTTCTTGAGCGACAACCGGGCCGCGATCCGGCGGGCGATGTCGCGGTAAATCTGGCTGATGCGGCACTCGGGATCGGCCGCCACCGTCGGCTTGCCGGCGTCGGTATCCTCGCGGATGCGGATGTCGAGCGGCAAGGAACCCAGGAAATCGACGTCGTAGTCGTCCGCCATCTTCTGGCCACCGCCGCTGCCGAAGATATATTCCTCGTGCCCGCATTTAGAGCAGATGTGGATGCTCATGTTCTCGATCACGCCCAGCACCGGGATCTCGACCTTCTCGAACATCTTGAGCCCCTTGCGCGCGTCCAGCAGCGCGATGTCCTGCGGGGTGGTGACGATCGCGGCGCCCGTGACCGGCACCTTCTGCGCCAGCGTCAGCTGGATGTCGCCGGTACCCGGCGGCAGATCGATGATCAAATAGTCGACGTCCTTCCAGTTGGTGTCGCGCAGCAATTGCTCCAGCGCCTGAGTCACCATCGGACCACGCCAGATCATCGGCGTCTCTTCGTCGATCAGGAAACCGATCGACATGGCCTGCAAATGGTAACTGGTGATCGGTTCCAGGGTTTTGCCGTCCTTGGATTCAGGCTTCATCTTCACGCCCAGCATGCTGGGCTGGCTGGGGCCATAGATGTCAGCGTCGAGGATACCGACGGTGGCACCCTCGGCCGACAGCGCCAGCGCCAGGTTCACCGCCACCGTGGACTTGCCGACGCCGCCCTTGCCGGAGGCAATAGCGATGATGTTCTTGACGTTCGGGATCGGCTTGACGCCCTTCTGCACGGAATACGAATCGATTTTGGTCTCGATGCGGACCGTCACGTTCTTGGCACCGGCGGCCGTGATCTTTTCTTTCAGCAGCTCGGCCAGCTTGCCCTGCCAGCCCTTGGCCGGATAACCGAGAAGCACGTCCACGGTCACCTGGTCGCCGTCGACGGCGATATTTTTGATTGCCTTGGCCGCGATCAGATCCTTCTCCAGATACGGATCGATGACCTGCTGGATAGCCGATTCCACCTGCGCCTGCGTGACCGCCATTGCTAAACTCCGGATGTTCAGTACCTGAAGGGGGCGCCATGCTACACCGCACCTGCCGAAATGTCATGCCGTCGCTTCGCTAAGCCCGTGATATCCCTTACGAATCTGGGGTAAACTGCATCGCCCGGACCGCCATGACCATGCCCGCCGCGAAACGCCAGATACTGGTTACCAGCGCCCTGCCCTACGCCAACGGGTCGATTCATCTCGGACACCTGGTGGAATACATCCAGACCGACATCTGGGTGCGTTTCCAGAAACTGCGCGGCCATGAGTGCCATTACGTCTGCGCCGACGACACCCACGGCACACCGGTGATGCTGCGGGCGCAGCAGGAAGGCATCACCCCCGAGCAGCTCATCGAGCGCATGCACACCGAACACGCGCGTGACTTCGCCGAGTTCGGCGTGGCCTTTGACAACTACTACACCACCCACTCGCCCGAGAACCGTGCGCTCGCCGATACCATATATACACGTCTGCGCGATGCCGGGCATATCGCCAGGCGCGTGATCCAGCAAGCGTACGATCCGGTCAAGCAGATGTTCCTGCCCGACCGGTTCATCAAGGGCGAGTGCCCGAAGTGCGGGGCCAAGGACCAGTACGGCGACAGCTGTGAAGTGTGCGGCGCCACCTACTCGCCGACCGAACTGAAGAATGCCGTGTCGGCGCTGTCGGGCGTGCCGCCGGTCACCAAAGAATCCGAACATTACTTCTTCAAGCTCGGCGACTTCGAAGACCAGCTGCGCAGCTATCTGTTTCCGGACATCACCGATACCCGCCACGTACAGTCGGAAGTGGCGAACAAGCTCGACGAATGGTTCGCCGCCGGCCTCAAGGACTGGGACATCTCGCGCGACGCTCCGTATTTCGGCTTCGAGATCCCGGATGCCCCGGGAAAGTATTTCTACGTGTGGCTGGATGCGCCGATCGGCTACATGGCAAGTTTCAAGAACCTGTGCACGAAGACCAAGCTCAAGTTTGACGATTTCTGGGGCAAGGGCAGCAAGGCCGAGCTGTATCACTTCATCGGCAAGGACATTCTCTACTTCCACGCCCTCTTCTGGCCGGCGATGCTGAGCGGCGCCGGCTTCCGCCTGCCCACGGCCATCCACGCGCACGGCTTTCTGACCGTCAATGGCCAGAAGATGTCCAAGTCGCGCGGCACCTTTATTAATGCGCGTAGCTGGCTCAACCACCTGCCGGCCGAGTATTTGCGTTACTACTTCGCCGCCAAGCTGGGTCCCCGCCTGGAAGACATCGATCTCAACCTCGATGATTTTGCGGCGCGCATCAACTCCAACCTGGTCGGCAAATACGTCAACATCGCGGCCCGTAGTGCGACCTTCATCGAGAAGCAGTTCAGCGGAAAACTGGCCGCCACCTGCCACCGGCCGGAACTGGTGAAGACCTTGCAGTCAAAAGCGGAAATCATCGCCGGCCACTACGAGCAGCGCGAATTCGGTGAAGCGATGCGCGAGATCATGGCACTCGCCGACGAGGCCAATGCCTATGTTGACGAGATGAAACCGTGGGTACTGGCCAAGGATGCCAACCAGAAAGACCTGCTGCACCAGGTGTGCACCACCAACCTGAATCTGTTCCGGCTGCTCACCATCTATCTCAACCCGGTATTGCCCACACTCGCCGCCGAGGCCCAGAAGTTCCTGAACGTAGCTGCCTTCACCTGGGCCGATACCGGGACATTGCTGCTCGGTCACCCTATTAACAGTTATCAACACCTCGCGGCACGCGTTGACCCGAAACAGGTCGCGGCGATGCTCGAGGAAACCCAAGAGAGTCTCAAGATGACATCCGACGCCACCACGCCGCCCTCACCCCCTACCCCTCTCCCGCAGGGAGAGGGGAGTAATGTCGAACCAACCAAGCCCGAAATCAGCATCGACGATTTTAGCAAGGTCGATCTGCGTATCGCCAAGATCGTGAGCGCCTCGCTCGTCGAAGGCGCTGACAAGTTGTTGCAACTCACGGTCGATCTGGGCGAAGGCAAGACCCGCAATATCTTTGCCGGCATCCGCTCGGCTTACGACCCGAAAACGCTGGAAGGCCGACTGACCGTCGTGGTGGCCAACCTGGCCCCGCGCAAGATGAAGTTTGGTATCTCCGAGGGGATGGTCTTGGCTGCCGGTCCTGGTGGCAAGGACCTGTTCATCCTCTCGCCCGACAACGGCGCGCAGCCGGGCATGCGCGTGAAGTAACTCCGCGCCCAACGGTGCAGACATGGCCGACACCACGATTGAATCGATCGATGCCTTGCTGCCCCAGACCCAGTGCACACGCTGCGGTTATCCGCGCTGTCGTGATTACGCCGAGGCCATCGCCCAAGGCAAAGCCGACATCAACCGCTGCCCACCCGGCGATGACACGACGATCCGGGCATTGAGTGAACTGCTCGGCCGTCCACCGGCCATTCTCGATCCCGATTGCGGCCCGCACGGTCCGCGACAACGAGCAGTCATCGATGAAGACACTTGCATCGGTTGCCGCAAGTGCATCGATGCCTGTCCGGTCGATGCCATCGTCGGCAGCCGCCAGTTCATGCACACGGTGATTGCCGCCGACTGCACCGGTTGCGAACTTTGCCTGCCACCCTGCCCGGTCGATTGCATCCGCTTGGTACCTCAACCGGTGGCTGGCAACCGCTGGCCCGAGTACCGTGAGGGCGAGGTCAGCCGCTGGCGCAACCTGACCGCTCAGCATTTCAACCGCCTCGCGCGCAAGCGCAAGAGAAGGACCTACCAACGCGGGAAATCGATATTTCCGGACCGGGAAACTATCCGGACGGATATTCAGGCTGCCATCGCCCGTCGCCGATCCCATCGTTGACCGCGCTGCGGCAATGTCCTGCATAAAGTGTTCAGCGAAACTTGCTGAATGTAGAGAGTAAAGCCATGATTTCCAACAAGGTCGCTTGATGGCGTTCAGACGCCCTGATCGCGTCTTTGAGTACGCCACCTACACAATTCTGTTACTCTAGAAACAGACATTTAGCAGTTGCAGGCAGGGACCGCCCAGTACCAGAAGTTCGTTTCTGGTCACCAGTATTCGGGGGACGTGCCATGCCAAACGACAGTAATGAGCAGCCTGAGGATCGACGTACCAATCAGCGACACCCGCTGACCCAGGAGGCCATGGTCAGCCAGGGACCGCATTTTCGCCTCTGCAATATCCGCGACATGAGCCTCAACGGGGTCTTTCTGGAGCTGGGCTGGGGTGTCCTGACCCGGAATACGCCAGTCGAAGTAACACTTTCTCTCAACAATACTGCCAAGGCCCCTATTTACCGGCTTTCCGGTGAAGTTGCCCGTGTCAGCAAGGAAGGCACGGCCGTGAAATTTCACACGATCGACGATAAAACCCGGCAGGATTTGTCAGGTTTATTGCATTCGCGCAGAAAGCCGCCACAAACCAACTGAGAATGCCCCACGCTGGCACGATGCTTGCTGATATTGCAGGCATCGCGGCTGGCGCGACGTGTATTTTTAAGTAGAGAGCCGTATGCGCAAGAAGATCGATGCCCGTGACGTCCAACTCGGCATGTACATCGCCGAACTGGACCGCCCATGGCTTGAGACCCCGTTCATGTTTCAGGGCTTCGAGCTCCAGTCGCAAGACGCCCTCGCCAAGCTGCAGGAAATCTGCAAATACGTCTGGATCGATACCAAGCAGGGTATCGATTTCGTGCCGCCGGCCCGCGGCGCCGGCGCCGCCTATGCGCGCATGCAGGAACTGGCGGATGAAGACGTCGAGATCCGCAAAAAGGTCGAAGCCCTGGTCGCCCAATCCAAAAATACCCGCGCGACGCGCAAGCCGTACGAGGACAAGGCCACCTTTCAGGAAGAGATCAAGGTGGCCCGCGAGATCCAGAAGGAAGCCAAGACCACGATCGACGAAGCCCTGACCGAAATCAAGAAGGGCGGGAAAAAGATCGACCTGCAACTCGCCGGCAAGGTGGTGACACGCATGGTCGAGAGCGTGCTCCGCAATCCGGACGCGCTGGTGTGCCTGAGCCAGCTCAAAGAGGTCAGCGAGTACACCGCCTTGCACAGCATCCGCAGCTGCATTCTGGCGCTCGCCTTCGGCCGCCATCTGGTCCTCGGCCGTGACGAATTGCAGGCGGTCGGCATGGGCGGCCTCATGCACGACATCGGCATGGCGCGCGTACCCGAAGAGATCCTGAACAAACAAAGCGCGCTGGATCCGGTCGAGGTGCAGGCCATGCGCAAACACGTGCGCTGGGGCATCGATATCCTCCAGGAATCCGGTTCGGTCCCGCCCGGGGTCAGCGAGATGGTGTTGCAACACCACGAACGCGGCGACGGCAGCGGCTATCCCGACGGGCGTCAGGGCACCACTATTACGCCGGCGGGCTACATGGGCGCCATCATCGACGTCTACGACGCCATCACCAGCGACCGCACCTATAACGTGGCGCTGTCGGCCGAGGACGCCCTCAAGCGCATGTACGAGTGGCGCCATCGCGATTTCAACGGTGAGCTGGTCGAGGAGTTCATCCGCTGCATGGGCATCTTCCCGATCGGCAGCCTGGTCGAGCTCAGCACCGGCAGCGTCGGCGTGGTCATTACCATCAACCGCGCCCGCCGCCTGAAACCGCAGGTGGCACTGGTGCTGACCGCCAGCAAGACTCCCTACAGCCAGCGGACCATCACCGACCTTCTGGAACACAAGGACGCCATGGGCCAGGAGATCAAGATCGCCAAGGTGTTGCCGACCGGCTCGTACGGCATCAACCCGATGGACCACATCATTCAGCTGTAACCATGTTTCACGCCACCGTGACGAAAAAATTCGCGCGCTACCGGCTATGCCTGCTGCTACCGGCCGCGGCTCTCATCAGCGCCTGTGCCTCAGCTCCGGCCACGAAAGATTCCCGTTCCATCGCCGGCATTTCCGGGCTTTCAACCGGTGAGCAGCGCCAGTTGATCGACGAACACAACCGCGCGCGCCGCGCGGTCGGTACTCCGCCGCTGCGCTGGTCGCCGGAGATCGCCCGCTATGCGCAGGAGTGGGCGGATCACCTCGCCGCCTCGCGTTGCACCATCGAACACCGCCCGCGCTCCGGCCAATGGAAGCAACGCTATGGCGAGAACCTGTTCATGGGCACCGCCGGTTACTACACGGTGGTCACCGCCGTGCGCGACTGGGAGGCCGAGAAGAAGGATTACCGCGGCGGCCCGATCCGCGCCGATCGTAACTTCGCCGACATCGGCCACTACACCCAGCTCGTCTGGCGCCGCACCACCCACGTTGGCTGCGGCAAATCGCTGTGCCGCGACCGCATGATCGTGGCCTGCAACTACGACCCGCCGGGAAATTTCATCGGCCGCACCCCGTTCGAGTAACCCGCATGCAGGCCACTTGCCAAACCTGTACTGCCCCTCGAAGGTTGGGTTGGACATTCTGTGAACTCACCACAATGCGGTAGGTGTGGCCCCTGCGGATCGAGATCTCGTCGATGCTGATGGCCCATGGTCCCAGGTTTGCCCGCCTGCGCGACTGCGCCGCCTGTATTGCTTCTCCAGCGCCTTGACCGTGTGCCAGTCGAGCCGCAGATCCCGGGCGATGTCCAGGATGGTGGCAGTGCGGCAGCGCCGGCCCACATAGAAGGCAAAGCGCTTGGTGTAGAGCGGGTTGTCGGCCAGGAAATCGAACTTCTCCCGCTTCACCGTGCCGCACCTCGAATTCGAGAAACACCCGCGTGTCGCCGCAGGACAGATCGCGCACGCGCCGGCGTTTGCGGTCGTACCAGCCCGAATGCACCCGCCCACAGCCGTTGCAGGCGGTTTTTTTGAGCGTCGTTTAAGGGTGATGACGCGCGCCTTCGGATCACCGAAGACGCCGCGCACCGTGGGTTCGGGCCGGAAACCGGGGAACGCATACGTACCCGACAACCGGCGTTTGGGTTTGAGAATAGGCATGACCAGATCATGCCGAATATCCACTGCCCGTCAAAGGTGTTTCGTATCGGTAATTACAGGGGCTGGCCACACTTCAGGCCCCGTTATTACCCACACGAGTTCACGAAGACCCCGAATTTGTTTACCGGTCCCTGGCCCGCTCAGACACGCTCTCCGCCCGCAAGGCGCCTGAGCCGGTCAACATCAAGCAGGCGGATCTCGCCGCGCGGGGCTTCAATCAGGCCCTGGCGCCTGAACTCGGCGAACACGCGGCTCACGGTCTCCTCCCTCAACCCCAGAATCTCGGCAATATCGAGACGCGAGAGTACAAGCGGAAAGGATTCGGCGGGATCGGCGCCGGCGGGGACCAGGGAGAAGATAAAGGAGGCCACCTGTTCGTGGGCGGTCTTGATGCCGAGATTGCGGATCAGGGCTTGGGCCTGCGCGAGTTCATCGTGAAACCGCTGGATGACGCGCAGCGCCACGGATGGATTTTCTTTCAGCACCCGCAGCATGTCCTTGTGCGCGATGCCGCAGGCCTCGACCGGCGTAAGCGCCATGGCGGTGCAGGGATAGGTGGCGTCGCTGACGGTTTCGAAGCCCACGAGCTGCCCCGCCACGCGCAACCCCAAGACCTGTTCGCGCCCGTCGGGCAGCGCGGTCGTGAGCTTCAACTGGCCGGTGCGCAGCACCATCAGCTGCGTGCAGGGCGCGCCTTCGCGGAACAGCGTCTCCCCGGGCGCATACCGCTGCTTGCTGAGCATCCCCCGGATTTCGCACACCTGAGCCGGGGCGAGGCCGGAGAAGATGAGCGAAGCCTCGCATAGCACACACTCCTCGACTTGGCAGGGACAGGTAAACATACCGGCATCTTAACATTCTCGAGTTACGTTCCGTGCTGAGGAAAATTTTTTTATGAGTGCATTGAGGCAGGCAATCCAGGTCACCCCGAACCACGATTCGCAGGAAATGTAAAGACAACCACGGATATTTCCCTCAATTCATTGCGTTATTGCGCATATTGAATCCGTCTTGATGTTAATCAATTTTGGATCTCCGCGAATCTCGATTGCGAGAGATCAATGTCTCGATTGTGAGGAATCAATGTAATGACAACCGGCTATGGTTACGCTTCCTTACGTCCAAAAACGAAGATTTCTTTCACAAGGAACAACAGATGCACAAGATGACAATCATGATCGTAGTTGCCACGGCACTTCTCCCCGTTCCCGCTTTCGCCGCGGGGGGCATCGCCAACGGAAAAAACCTGTTTGCCCAGCACTGCGCCACCTGCCATGGCGTCGGCGGCAAGGGTGACGGTGCGGCGGCCGCGGCGCTTAGCCCGAAACCTACAAATCTGACCGACAAGGCGACCATGGCGAAGCTGAAGGATACGGAGATCTTCAGCGCCATCAAGAAAGGCGGTGTGGCGGTCGGAAAATCGCCCCTGATGCCTCCCTTCGGCAGCGCGTTGAAGGACGGGGAGATTCACGACCTGGTCGCATTCGTCACGAGCTTGTCGAAGTGAAGTAGGGATGCATACGAAGGACGCACAGAAGTGGTCAGTTAAGTTAAGGGGGTCGGCATGCGGGCACAACGCAGGTTCTGGGGCAAAGCCGTTGGGTTGGCCATCGGGGGATTGCTCGCGATCCTGAGCGGCTGCGCCACCGCGCCGCCGCCGGCCGAGCAAGGGCGTCTCGTTTGGCCGCCACCGCCACTCACGGCGCGCATCGAATTCGTGCGCAGCGTTACCAGCGAGGCGGACCTGGGTCGGGAGACCACGTTTTTCCAGCGTCTGCTCAACTTCCTCAGCGGCGAGAAACCCACGCCGAACCGCATCGTCGAACCCATGGGCTTGGCGGTGTCCGATGACGGACAGCGGCTGTACGTCTCGGATTTCGCCCACTCGGCGGTATTCGTCTTCGACTTCCCGGCCAAGGCGTTCGCCAGGATCGAAGGGCTGGCGCGGCCCGTGGGCCTCGCCCTCGACGCCCAGGAGAACCTCTACGTCGTCGAACAGGGGAAACGTGGCGTCAGCGTCTTCAACCGGCAGGGCGAGCGAATCCGGTTCATCACCGACCCCGGTATCGAGCGCCCCACCGGCATCGCCCTCGACCGGGCGCGCGGACGGATTTACCTCGCCGACACCGGCCACACGCAGTCCAAAGAACACACCGTCAAGATATTCGACCTCCAGGGAACACTCACCGGAAAGCTCGGCCATGGCAAGGGGGGGGGATCCGGCCAGTTCATGTTCCCTACCTACCTGACGGTGGATGGGGAGGGCAATCTCTACGTGGCGGATACGCTCAACGCGCGCGTGCAGAAGTTCGACCCCGGCGGCCGTTACCTGAAGACCTTCGGCCAGGGCGGCGATTGCTGGGGCTGCTTCGACAAACCCAAAGGGGTCGCTCTCGACGGCTTCGGCAACGTGTACGTCGCCGACGCGGGCTGGAGCAACGTCCAGATCTTCAATCAAAGAGGGCAGACGCTCCTGTTCTTCGGCGGCCGCGGACCGATCCCCGGGATGCTGAAGAATCCCTCGGCGGTCGCCATCGACAAGCAGAACCGCATCTACGTGGCCGACTACCTCAATCACCGGATCGAGGTGTACCAATTGGTCAACACCACGGCGGCGGACAGTCTTCTCAACCCAAGCACGGATTCGAGAAAGGAAGTGCTGCACACGATAGGCCGTAACGATGCAAAGTGAAATCCCATAAAGGGACAAAGGAGGTAAATTATGAAGACGCTAAGAAGTGCCCTGGTAACGATAGTTCTGTCAATGGCGCCCGTCCTCGCGTGGGCCGCCCCGGGTGGTGGGATTGCCGGCACCAAACACGACTTCTCCGCGAAGGGCGGAGGCGTGGGTGTTTGCACCTTCTGCCACACGCCCCACCGTGCGCTTTCCACGCCGCTGTTGTGGAACCATAAGCTCTCCGTAAACACCTTCTCGTGGGACGTCCCGACGACCACCGCCGGCACCACCTTCCCCACCTTCAAGGGAGATACCTACAAGGGACCGACAGCGAAGTGTCTGAGCTGTCATGACGGCAGCGTCGCCGTCGGCGACATCGCGTGGTGGAATGGTGGTGCGCCCATCGCGCCGCTCGACAATACAAAACACGGCGCCGGAGACCCCAACAACGTCGGCTTGGGCGGCAATATGGCGGGCAACCATCCGGTGGCCATGCCATTTCCGTACAACAATACGGCGAGCACTTACAACGGCGTCACCACCGGAAGCGGGGCGGCGCTGACCGAGTGGCAGTCCGATCCCACGACGTTGAACATCCGCCTGTTCCGCGACGACGGGACCGGGAACATCACCGCCGGGCCGGTGCTGGCAAAGACCGGCATCGAGTGTTCGTCCTGTCACGATCCGCATAACAAGGCCTCGGTGGATACCTTCTTCCTGCGCGGCAGATTGAGCGGGTCGGACACGACGTACCTCTGCCTGAAGTGCCACGTCAAGTAGCTTAAGGTATGGACTCCCCGCCTGCGGGCACAGGCGGGGAATTTTTCGGGGACTGCCCATAGCGTTGAGTTTCGAAAAATGCGGCCGGCTTTCATAACAATCGTTGTGCCGATGCTGCTATCGGGATTCGCTGTGACAAGCGGCTGCGGCCAAGCGACCCGGCATAGCGCAGTCACCCTGTTCTTCGAAGACGTGCCGCCGCCTGGGAAAGAAAGCCCGTCCAAAGCAGTGGTCCGACAGCCACGGCGTCCACCGCCGGCCCAAGCCGCCGCGCCGCCTCCCCCGCCTCCCGTCGCGGAAACCACGAAACCCTTGCCCGAACCGGAAAAGCCGGCCGTTTCCCGCGACTGGCCCCAACTGCTGAGCCAGCTTCCCAGGGACGCGGCCGGGGGCGTGGACTGGGTGCGCGCGCTGGAAGACAAGCGCATCGAACCCAAAGCCGGGCTGGATGCCGCGGCGCCAAACCAGCCGGTGCTTCCGCTGGACGTGGAGCTGATCCCGAAGAATCAGCCGCTGTTCAAGGCGATCTTCTCTCACAAGGCGCATACCGAGTGGCTGGGTTGCGCCAACTGTCATCCGGGAATATTCCAGATGCGGCGCGGCGCGGACCCGATCACCATGGCGAAAATCTTCGCGGGCGAATATTGCGGCCGCTGCCACGGCAAGGTGGCCTTCGCCCCGGCCACCGGCTGTCCGCGCTGCCACACGGCGCTTAAGGGTGCGCCGTGAGGCGCCGCGGCCTCTGGTCCGCCGCGATGCTGGCCGTGCTCGTGCTGGCCGCGATCGCCGCGATCGCCGCACCGCCCAGGCTGGCGATGCTCGGCGACGTTGTCTTCCCGCGCCACACCGGACCCGGTGAGTTGCCGCCCGCCGTGTTTCCGCACTGGGTGCACCGGATGCAGTTCAAGTGCTACGCCTGCCACGACGCGCTGTTCCAGATGAAGGCCGGGGCCAATCCCGTCACCATGGACGCGATCCAGGCGGGTAAATTCTGCGGCATCTGCCACAACGGGAAAACGGCCTTCGCCGTGGGTTTCACCACTTGCAACCGATGCCACCGTTGAATGAACCGATGCATGCGCGCAATGATGCGAATCGTGGGAGCCATGGCCATGCTTGTCATCCATGAGACCAGGGGGGCCGAACCTTGGCTCGTCCCGGGGACTTGGGGAGGCAGCCTGGAACTGGGATACGAGCGGGAGCGTCAGCAGACACGCACGGATAACAGCCAGAGCGACCTCGCCCGGAGCCGGATGAACGAACGCATGGAAATCCGCAACAGCGGGTTCTATGTCGTGGATCCCAAACTCCTCACGGGCAACCTGGGGCTCACGGCCGATTTCTTCCAGGAGCGGGGACGCGTGGACGGCGTTGAAAATGCGCCGCATGGCAGGCTGACCGGCTACACGTTTGACGCCGGCATCCTGCCCGCCAAGCCGTATACCGCCGCGCTCTTCGCCAACCGGAATCAAAACATCCTGGACCGCCCGTTCGGCGGAAGGTCGGACATATCCTACGAGACCCGGGGCGCCACGCTCCGTCTGCGCGAAGACAGCTTCCTCAAGGATTTGGGCGTCCCCTATTTCAATTCCGCCCTGGGCACACGCCAGGAGCACACCCAGGAGACCACGACGATCCTGAATCAAACGCTGCGGCGCGACGAGTTTCGCAACGTTCTCACCTTCGATGCCAACAAAGGCTTTCAGACCGCGGACCTGGGCTTCCATTACGAGTTGAACGATCTCGATAACCGCGTCTTTCCCGACACCTCGTTCCAGACCCAGGCGGCGAATCTGACCTACGGCCTGGATTTCGGGCCCACGCTCAACCGCCGCTGGGACTCCCGGGTTCACTATTACGACTACCAGCGCCGCACCGGCGAGGACACCCGGACGTTCCTGACCGTGGACGAGCAGCTGCGCCTCGACCATCACGAGAACCTTTTTACGGATTACCGCTATCTGCTCTCGCGGATCGCGGCGCCGACCGGGACCACGACCACCCAGACCGTGATCCTGCATGCGCAGCACCGGTTGTACCGGAACCTGACCACGGACGTCACCGCTCAGAGCATGCGCCAGGACATCGCGGACGGCGAGCGCGCCAATGACGCGGTCCAGCTCGACTTCAACTATCGGCGCGGCCTGGCGTGGAACGGGCAGGTGTTCGGGAGGGCCGGCACGCGTTACCAGATCGACGGCAATGACCTCGCCGGTTCCTCGATCGCCGTGACCGACGAGCCGCACGCGGCGCCTGCGCCGCTCGGGGGCGGCGCCGGATTCACGCTCAACAACCTCTTCGTCATCGCCTCCACCATCGTGGTGGTGGATACGCGCGGCGGGGGCCGGGTGACGGCCACCCTGAACGTGGATTACGATGTCCTTCAGGAGGGTGAGTACATCAAGATCATTCCACTGGCCACGAGTCCGTTGATCCAGCCCGGCGATCCCCTCCTGGTCAGTTACTCCTATGGGACGGCGCCGAGCATCCGGTTCTCCACGGTCTCCCGCTGGCTGAGCATCGGCGCGGATTTCCGGTGGCTCGCCTTCTCGCTGGCCCGCGACGAGTACGACCAGACCTTGCTCTCGGGCCAGGACGGCCGGTTTCTGGACGACCAGCGCCGGAACACGGCCCAGCTCGAGCTGCGCGGTGACTGGAACCGCATCCAGGCGCGGGCCACAGCCCTGTACCAGACGCAGGATTCCACGCGACTCGCGTACACCCGCCGGCAATACAACCAGTCCCTCACCGCCCGGCTGCCGTTCGACTTCACGCTGGGCCTGCAGGCAGAGGGGTCGGTCACCGATTTCACCGTACCGGTGCGCGCGAGCAAGACCCGCTCGCTGCGGGCGACGCTGGATCGCTACGTCGTCAACGGATGGTATGTCACGGCCTTCGGGGCTATGCGCGCTCTGGAAGACAGCGAGTTCGCCGACGAAACCATTCGCGAAGCCGGCGTGCGGGCCCGCCGCACTTTGGGCAAGCTGGACGTCGCTCCCTCCTTCACCTGGAGCCGCTTCGAACGGGGCGTGATCGAGACCCGCGACCGGCGCCTGATGCTGCGTGCGACCCGGCGCTTCTGAGGAGGAAAGGATGACCAGCTTCGGCCAGCGGGAACAGATCACCGGCCTTCAAATCAGGAGCGCGCCATGAACCGTCGTGTTTTAAAAATCGCCGCCTTCTTCACCCTCTCTTTGGGAGGGATCATCTTCGGTCACGCCTACGCCGGCGGCGCCCCGGGCACCGGGATCGTCGGAACCGCGCATGATTTTTCTGGTAAGCCGGCGGGCAGCGCGGTGACGGGACTTTGCACCTTTTGCCATACGCCGCACCGCGCGATCGTCACGCCGCAGCTTCAGAACCACACCCTTTCTCTCTTGACCTTCCGGTGGTGCGATCGCACCAAGACGAGTAACGGCACGCCGCTTCCGACCATTCCCCCGACCCACCCGGGACCCAGCCGCATTTGCCTGGGGTGCCACAGCGGTACGGTCACGGCGGGAGACATCAACTGGTTCAATGGCCGCTCCTGGACCGGGGCCGCCACGCTGGACAACAAGATCACCTGGCGTCGCTGCGCCACGCCTCAGGGTTGCATCTCGCATCCTCATAACAATCATCCCGTGGCCTTGCCCTATCCGTATCAGGGAGCAGTCAGCACTTACAACGGCGTCACCAACAACGCGGCGGTGCTCGGCAAGTTCGTGCCGGATCCTACGGTCAACGGCATCCGGCTGTTCCGTGAAGAGGCCGGCCGGATCGTGATCGGGCCGGCGGCGGGACGCACCGGTATCGAATGCTCTTCCTGTCACGATCCCCACAACGGTCGCACAGTTCAGGGACCGTCCTTTTTACGCGGCACGCGCATGACCCTCTGCCAAAAATGCCACGTCGGCAACATCTGGTGGTAGACGGCCGCTCAGGCTATGCCATAGCGATCTGCAAGATGCAGTCATCTACAGCCGCTTGACCGCGACGTTGTATTTCTTGAGCGCGTACCCGATCTGACGCGGGGCGAAATTGAGCAGGCGCGCAGCCTTGGCCTGCACCCAGCCGCATTGCTCATGGCCCAGACGAGGCGCGCGCTCCGGCGGAGGCGGTGCCGCGTTGTCCGCCGCCGGCCAGAAAGCATCGAATACCAACGGTGTCGACGCAGTCAACCAGAGGGTGCATTACGCTGCCTGCCGGTTTGGCGAAAATATGGGCTTCCAGCGGGTCAAGAAGGATCCGCGACATCCGTTCCGGTTTTCGTGCCGATAAAATATCGAGCGGCACGATTTCCTCTATGATGCCGGGATGACTCCCGCCCGGCGCCGCGAACTCTTTGAACGCCTAAAGCGCGCTAACCCGGCGCCGACCACGGAGCTCCGATATTCATCACCGTTTGAGTTGCTGGTGGCGGTAATCCTGTCCGCCCAGGCCACCGACAAGGGCGTGAACAAGGCGACGGATAAACTCTTCAAGGTTGCGAACACTCCCAAGGCTATCCTCAACCTCGGCCTGCGCGGGCTCAAGCGCTACACGAAAACCATCGGCCTCTATAACACCAAGTCGGCGAACATCCTCAAGACCTGCCGGCTGCTGATCGAACAACATCATGGCCGGGTGCCCGACAACCGCGTGGCACTGGAGGCGCTGCCCGGCGTCGGACGCAAGACCGCGAACGTCATTCTGAACACCGCCTTCGGTCACCCCACGATAGCCGTCGATACCCATATTTTCCGGGTCGCCAACCGCACCGGTCTGGCGCCGGGGAAAAACGTGCGAATCGTTGAGGAAAAACTGCAAAAAGCAGTGCCTGATTCATACAAAAAAGACGCTCACCATTGGCTTATTTTGCACGGCCGTTACGTGTGCACGGCCCGCCGGCCGCACTGCGAGCGCTGTGTGATCTATGATTTGTGTGAATACCCGGCTAAGAGTGCCTAGAATCAGAAACATGAACACGCACCGAATTCCATTCGTCCGTCGCTCGGCGATGCCCACCCTCCCCCTCGCCCCCTCCCGTCGAGGGAGGGGGGATTCAATCTTGAGACGGACATGAATACAAATTCCGTCGCCACCGGCCTGTGCCACGGCGGACGTGCCGACCCGGCCTACGCCGGCGAGGCCGTGCGTCGCGCACTGGCGCGCGCGGGGATCACTCGCGCACGCGCCGTGCTGCTGTTCCTGACGCCCGACTACGCGCACGATCCCGAGCCGGCGCTGCGCGCCGCGGCGCGGGCCGCCGGCACCTTGCAGGTTCTGGGCGCCACGGGGGCCGGCATTCTCACCGAAGACGAATGGGTGCTCGACAGCCCGGGGGCCGCGGCCATGGTATTCGGTGACCCCTTCGGATTCTCGCCGGTGCTGCGCCCGTCGGCCATCGACGAAACCGTGGTAAGTCTGGCCACGCCGACAGGTCTGGCCGCTGACTGGCTCGACGAACCCTGGCGCCGTATCGGTGCCGTTTCCGCCGATCTGGTCGGTCATGGCCCATTCAAGGTCTGGGCCAATGCGCGCGTCGCCGACGGCGAACGCGTGGAAACGATCCTCACCGGTGCCCGCGCCGGTGTCGCCGTTTCACAGGGTGTACGCGCCCTGACCTCGCCAATCGAGGTGGCGGAGGCGAAAGGCCATGAACTGCTCAAGCTGGGAAATTACCCGGCCCTGTCGGTGCTGGTGCAATCCTTGCCGTCCGAGGTCTCGCGGCTGGATCAAATGCCGCTGTACATGCTCATGGGTGGCGTCACCTACGGCGATCCCGAAAACGCCATCCGTGAAGGTCGCTATCGCTTGAACCACATCCTGTCCGCCGATCCGCGCGAACAATCCATTACCCTCTCCGAGCGGCTCACGCCCGGCGAGCGCCTGTTCTGGGCCATGCGCGATACGCTGGCGGCGGAGCGCGACATGCGGCGCGCCATGGATGACGCCCGCCGCGAGCTGGCCGCGCCGCCGGCCTTCGCCCTGCTGTTCCCCTGCCTCGGGCGCGGACCGCAATTCTTCGGCAACCGCGACCGCGATCTCGACCAGTTGCGTCAGCGCAATCCCGGCCTGCCGATCATTGGCATGTACGGCAACGGCGAACTCGGCCCGCTCGACGGCACCAATCATCTCTACCAATACTCCACGGTCCTCGGGCTGTTCGCCGCGGCCTGATCGTGTTCTCTTCCGAGCGCGGCACGCTGCGGGACGTTTTCTATCGCGCCTGGGCGAAGCACAGTCGCGGCGAGGCGCTCGAAGGCGTCGAAACCCTGGTGGTGCAGATTGCCCGGCAGCATCCCGAATATCACTCCCTGCTGGACGATCCGGACAACAGCCGCGAGCGGGACTATCTCCCCGACAGTGGTGATCCCAACCCGTTCCTGCACATGGCGATGCACATCGCCATTGAAGAGCAGATCACGACCGACCAGCCGCGCGGCATCCGGGAGCACTATCGGCGTCTGCTGGCCCGGCACCCGGACCCGCACACCGTCCAGCACCGTATGATGGATTGTCTCGGCGAAACCGTCTGGCAGACCACGCGCGGCGGTCAGGCCCCGGATGAGGCAGGTTATCTCGCCTGTCTTGAGCGGTTGTCAGTCGGCCCGGGGCGGTAGTTACCCCCGAGGATCATCGGGGGCTGAAACTTTGGCAAAGCCGCCGTGTCTATCCTGGCGGGACGGAGCTATGCTTGATTTCCGGCCCTTTCCATTTATCCCACCTGGAGATATGAAAGATGAACAAGAACCTCGGCATGATCATGAATGTTGCCATCGGCGGCCTCATCGCCACCGGCGTCCTGGCCTCCAACAACGCCATCGCCGCCGCCAAGGAAAAACCTGAGAAGTGCTACGGCATCGTCAAGGCCGGCAAGAACGATTGCCAGACCTCCAACACCGCCTGCCAGGGCTCGGCCAAGAAGGACAGCCAGGGCGACGCCTGGATCAACCTGCCCAAGGGCACCTGCGAGAAGATTGTCGGCGCTTCGCTGAAACCCAAGGCCTGACGATCCGATGCCGGCCGAGGCTAACGCCCGGGTAGCACCCCCGATCCCGCCGCGAGGCGGGATTGGTCTTCGTGCCGGTCACTACCGCGCGTTGCTCGACACCCGTCCGGATATTGGCTGGGTGGAAGTACACAGTGAAAATTATTTCGAACTGGACAGTATTCCATTCCATTACCTGGAACGAGCCCGCACCCATTACCCGGTCAGTCTGCACGGCGTCGGTCTTTCGCTTGGCTCGACCGATCCGCTCAACCTCGACCATCTGCAACAACTGAAGGCGCTCATTGGACGCATAGAACCCGGGCTGGTTTCGGAACATCTGTGCTGGTGCTCGGTGTCGGGGCGTTACCTCAACGACCTGCTGCCGCTGCCCTACACCGAGGAAGCCCTGCACCATGTCGCGTCCCGTATCCGTGAGGCGCAGGATTTTATCGGCCGGCGCCTGTTGATCGAGAATCTTTCCAGTTATGTTCAATATCGGCACTCGACGATCCCGGAATGGGAATTCCTGGCCGCGCTGGTGAAACTGGCCGATTGCGACATCCTGCTCGACGTCAATAACATCTACGTCAGCAGCCGTAATCACAATTACGATCCTCATGCGTACCTCGCCGCCATGCCGCGCGAACGCGTGCGTGAAATCCACCTCGCCGGTCACAGCGTGCGCGAGTTTCCGGAAGGCGCGTTCCTGATTGACACCCACAACGCCCCGGTCTGTGAAGATGTCTGGGCGCTGTACCGCGAAACCATCGGACGTCTCGGCGCGCGACCGACGCTGATCGAGTGGGACAGCGAACTGCCTGCCCTGTCGGTGCTGGTCGATGAGGCGGATCGCGCCGACCGGATCATGAAGGAGGCTGCGCGTGACTCCCGGGCTGCGTGAACTGCAACAGGCGTTCGCGCGCGCTGTCTTCGAAGACGACGCGGCGCTGTACCCGCATATTCGCGATTGCCGATTCGACGATGGGAACGAGTCGAGGGCCGCGGTGCAGGGACGCACCGGTTGCGGCTTTGGTGTCGAACGCCTAGTAAACGTCTACCAACACAACACCAGTGCCAATCTTACCGATGCGCTGGCGGCGGTTTACCCGGTGGTAAAACGACTGGTGGGCGATGGCTTCTTCGACTTTTCCGCCGATCGGTACTGGCACGCGCACCCACCGATCAGCGGTAACATCCACGATTTCGGAGATTCCTTCCCGGACTTTCTGGCCGGATTCGAACCGGCGCGAACGCTCGCCTACCTGCCGGATGTCGCGCGTCTGGAGTGGGCCTGGCACCGCGCCTTTCATGCCCCCGATCCGGAACCGATGGACCGACAGCAGCTGGCGGACATCGATCCCGCGGAGTATGGGAACCTGCGTTTCCGGCTGCATCCTTCCGTGTGCCTGATCAAAAGCGTCTGGCCAGTACTGCGCATCTGGGAAGCTCATCAACAGCCGGGTGAACCGAACCTGATCGATATCGATCAGGGTGGCGAGACGACGATGGTCATCCGCCGCGGACTTGAGGTGGTCGTGGAACGACTGCCGCCGGGTGAATACGCCTTCCTGGAATCGTTGGCGCGCTCTGAGCCAATGGCGTCTGCCTGCGAGGCAGCACTGATAGCCGACATGACGACCGACATCCCCGCCCTGCTCAACCGCGCCGTTGAACAAAAAACGCTGGTCGGGCTCGTCCGCCTCTAACCCGAATACAACCCTGGAGAACTGCCCTGATGCTTACGCAACGACTCTGTCAGCTGACTAACCCGGTCGTCAACGGTCTTACTTTTTTAGCCCCGGTGGCCGATCTCGGCCTGCGCCTGTGGGTCGGCATTGTCTTTCTCAAATCCGGGCTGGCCAAAATCCAGAGTATGGAATCCACCATCATGCTCTTCGAGAATGAATTTCAGGTACCCCTGCTGTCGGCCACGGTCGCCGCCTACCTTGGCACCTTCGTCGAACTCGTTTTTCCTGTGTTGCTGATCATCGGCCTGGGTGGTCGCTTTGCGGCGCTGGTGCTGTTCCTGTTCAACATCGTCGCGGTGATTTCCTATCCGGGGCTGAACCCCCACGGCGTCGAGCTGCACCAGATCTGGGGGCTCATGCTGCTGGTGACCCTGCTGCACGGCCCGGGCAAGCTCTCGCTCGATCACTTCCTCGGCCGTTTCTGCCACCGCCACTGAGCACCGGAGACCCTTACTGTCCCTGACAATATAAAATGCGCCCAAGGCACAATAAATGGTGCCCCTTCTCCCTCCGGGAGAAGGACGGGATGAGGGAATTATTGCCGAGACCGTAAGATCCCCTCACCCCCGCCCTCTCCCGGAGGGAGAGGGGGTTTCGTGTCTAAGTACATTTGTTGGGCGTCCTTGGACAGCGGTCCGGCCACACGGCCCGGGTGGAAGCCGCCACCGGTGCATCCCTGCACTGCGGCCCTCGGTGATGTGCAGGATGCACGAATGCCGCGCAGGCCAGGACGGCCAAGAGCGGCCTCGGTCCCATCGCCGCCGAAAAATCCACCCGGGCCTTTTATTTTCCGGGCCCGCCGCCGGCACCGCACCGTGTGTCATTTGCGAGTCCCAGCCGGCGATGATGGACCCGGACACTGGGGTTTTCTGTGGGAAAACAGTCGAATCCGTTAGGATACGCGCACCACGAGGAGGGGCGGCCACCGGCTGCCCGAGCGACACCACAAGAAAACGAGACCCACCCATGAACGTCCAATTCAGCCCGTCGACGAGCGCCCGTCCGTGCCTGCTGGCGTTGTCCATTGCCGTTACGATCCTGGCACCGGCGAACCTGCAGGCCGCCGATCCCGTGCCGGCGACCGAGGATCTGTTTCTCAACCAGGTGCCGCCGGTGCTGAGCGCCACGCGCCTGCAGCAACCGCTGGCCGAGGCACCGGCCTCAATCACGGTCATCGACCGCAAGATGATCGATGCCTCCGGCGCCGTCGACATCCCCGACCTCTTCCGGCTGGTGCCGGGTATGCAGGTAGCGCACATCAGCGGCAACCGCACCGCCATTTCTTATCATGGACTTGGCGAGGCCTATGCGCGGCGCATGCAGGTGCTGGTGGACGGCCGCTCGGTCTACAGCCCGTTCTTCGGCGGGGTCGATTGGGCGGACCTGCCGCTGGCCATCGAGGACATCGATCGCATCGAAGTCATCCGCGGTCCGAACGGACCGGCCTACGGCGCCAATTCGTTCCTCGCCGTGATCAACATCATCACCCGTCACCCGGCACAGGATCAGGGGGCCGACATCAAGATCACGCGCGGCAGTCGCGGCACCGAGAAACTCTTTGCCCGGGTTGGTGCCAGTAGCGGCGATTTTACCTACCGGGCTTCGGTCGGCTATCGAGAAGACCAGGGTTTTTCGGCCTACCGGGATGCCAAAAAAGTTCCGCTGGCCACGTTCCGGGGCGAACAACGCCTTAACGGCCGCGACACCCTCGACATCCAGTTTGGTTACGCCGGCGGAACCTTTGAAGACGGCATCAGCGGTAGCCTGACTGACCCGGCACGCGATCGGTATACCGTCAGCCATTATCAGCAACTTCGCTGGCGCCGGACGCTGAACCCCACCGACGAGGTTTCGCTCAACTACTACCACAATTATTACCGCTCAACCGATAACTACGTCTACTCGACGCTGAGCGTTTCCGAGGGCTTTCATACCGATCGCCATAATCTGGAATTTCAGCACAATTTCCAGGCTGCTACTGATAAACGGGTAGTCTGGGGCGCTGAAACCCGGCTCGACCGCGTGCGCGGCCAGACCTGGTTCGGCACCGGCGACTGGATAGAGACCAAACTCTACCGGTTGTTCGGCAACCTTGAGTGGCGCTACCGGCCGGAGTGGATCCTCAACGCCGGGCTGATGTATGAGTACAACAGCATCACGCAGGGCGATTTCTCGCCGCGACTGGCCCTGAACCACCATGTCGCGCCGGGTCACACGATCCGCGCCAGTGCCACCCGCGCCTACCGCACACCCTCGACGCTCGAACACCGGCCTGATTTCGCCCTCCGCTTTCCGAATGGGTCTGTCGTGAATCAATTTTTCCTGGCGCGAAATCCGTTGCTGCCGGAACAGATGACGGCCTATGAAATCGGCTATTTCGGCGAGTTCCCGGGCGCGCACCTGATCGTCGACGCCAAGATCTTCCGCGAGGAAGTGCGTCGTTACATCACCGACACCCGCTACCTCCCGACAGCCGATGTATACCAGTATTTTGTGAACGACGGCGCCACCGATTCGAACGGTGCCGAGATACAGCTGCGCTGGCGGCCGTGGCCGCGCACGCAGCTGATTTACAGCCACGGCTATGCCCATCAGCGCGGAGCGGCTGTCTCGGAATCAGATCCGACCGCATCCCAATCCACCACCGGATTCACCCCCGTCCACACCCGCAGCCTGCTGGCCATCCAAGAACTGCCCAGCAATTTCAACGTCAGCGCGGCTTATTACAAGCTGAGCAACTTCCGGTTTGGCGGTGGCGACCCCACGGGTGACTTCAATACCCTGGATATGCGCGTCGCCTGGAAATGGCGCCGCGGCGGAGGCACGCGCGGCGAGATTGCCCTGATCGGTCAGCACCTGACCGGCGACTACTTCACGTTCGAACGAGAAGCACCGTTCGACAAGCGCTTCTTCCTCAACCTGAGCCTGGGCTTCCGCTGATCGCCGTGAACCGTCGCGCCCTGATCAATTGGCTTTCCGGAATACTGGCCCTGTTGTTTATGGCCGGTGTTTCGGCAGCGCCGCGCGGCGAGGTGGTCGTCGTCCTCAGCCAGGACACGGACGCCTACCGGGAAGTGGTGCGCGCCATGCGCGCGGAACTGACCCGACAAAACCGCGCCGACCTGCCGGTGCGCGTGCTGACGCTCAACGAATTCCAGTCGCAATACGGTCAAATCGTCGGGCAACGCCCGGTCCTGCTGGTCTCGGTTGGCACCCAGGCCGCACGTGAGCTGGCCGACCGCCGGCCCCCGGTGCCGGTGCTGCACACCCTGCTGCCCCGCCAGACCTGGCAATCGCTGGCGCGGGCGCCCGGCCAGGCGAGCTCGGCGATCTTCCTGGACCAGCCGATCGACCGTCAGCTGTTGCTGCTGAAACACGCACTGCCCGGCCGCACCAATCTGGGTGTCATCCTCGGACCGGCCAGCGCCGGGCAACGGCACGAACTCATGGCCGCCGCCCGCCGACAGGGATTCCAGCTCCAGATCGAGGCCATCGACCAGCCCGCGGCCCTGCTGCCGGCGCTGAACCGGGTGGTCGAGGACAGCCAGGTGCTGGTGTCGGTGGCCGACCCGATGGTGTTCGGTCCGAGCACCGTTCACCACATCTTGCTCACCACCTACCGCTATCGCGTCCCGGTGCTGGGCCTGTCGCGCGCCTACGTCGAGGCCGGCGCGCTGCTGGCGGTCTACTCCACGCCGGAGCACATCGGCCGGCAACTCGGCGAGCTGGTCAGCCGCATGGCCGCCGGACGTTGGGTGCTGCCGGCACCGCAATACCCGAAATACTACGACGTGGCCACCAACCCGCGCGTGGCCGCTTCGCTCAACCTGCGTCTGGAGCGGGAATCCGTACTGTTGATGAAACTTGAGGCCGCCGAGGGACAGCGCTGAGGAAACGGCTCCGGCCGCGTCAGGCCCGGGAGCCGCGTTGAATCAGTTCGATCTTGTATCCGTCAGGGTCTTCGATAAAGGCAATCACCGTCGAGCCGTGCTTCATCGGCCCGGCCTCGCGGGTCACGCGTCCACCACGCGCCTTGATCTGCTCGCAGGCCGTATAGGCATCGTCCACTTCCAGGGCAATATGGCCAAAACCGTTGCCGAGATCGTAACGATCCGTGCCCCAATTGTGGGTCAATTCAATGACAGCGTGCTCCGTTTCCGGGCCGTAGCCGACGAACGCGAGCGTGAATTTTCCGTCCGGGTACTCTTTTTGCCGCAACAGCTTCATGCCCAGCACGTCCGTGTAGAAACGGATCGAGCGTTCGAGATCGCCGACACGAATCATGGTATGCAATACACGCACGGTTCTCCTCCGGTTTCCTGATCTTCCGGAAGGATACTCCATCCGGGGGACGAGAGCCCCCGCGGGAACGGGAAAAGAAAAAAAGCCCCGGGTAAGGGGCTTTTGAACGGATACGCGGTTCGTTTCTAGATGATGCCGGTTATCACCAGTGCACCAACCACCATCACCACGGCCAGCAGGCCGAGGACAACCCAATTGAACTTGCGTTTCTCGTTTACCTGGAAATGGACGTCCATGCGCACCCCCTGCGGTTTTGCCGTTGAATCGCGGAAACAACGGCTCCGAGTGTACCACTGATACAGCTATGACATAGGCCGGCACGTTGCCGGTCCATATCTGTCAGCCGAATCCGCAAACAGGACCCGGCAAATGACCGCACGAACGAGCGAAGCGAGTAGGGATTCAAGTTCGTCCTGCGGACCTTGGTTCAGTCATGAACCAAAATGACAGACGTAATCGAGCAGATCGACGACCTCGATCTCGAAGTGGGAATCCCCCGGCACGTGGAAAATCTGCCCGGCCTGGTAGTCGGTCCAGTGTTGCTGGTCGGCCAGCTTCACCCGGCAGTGGCCCTGGGTGATGTCGACCTGCTCCTTCGCCTGGGTGCTGAATCGGTAGGTGCCAGGCAGCATCACGCCGAGCGTCTTCATCTCGCCCGCGGGCGTGATGAACGTGCGACTCGTCACCTTGCCGTCGTGATAGACGTTGGCCTTCGTCTTTACTTCGACGTTCTTGAAGCTCATTTCTTTGCTCTCCGCCTGGCTGCAATCCGCAGGCGCAGCGCGTTCAGCTTGATGAAGCCTTCGGCATCCTTCTGGTTGTAGGCGCCGTGGTCATCCTCGAAGGTCGCGATCGACGGGTCGAACAGCGAATCCTTGTCGGACTTGCGACCGACGACGGTGACGTTCCCCTTGTAAAGCTTGACGCGCACCGTGCCATTCACGTTCGCCTGCGAAGCGTCGATCATCTGCTGCATCATCAGCCGTTCGGGGCTGTACCAGTAGCCGTTGTAGATGAGCGAGGCATAGCGCGGCATCAGCTCATCCTTGAGATGCGCGACCTCGCGGTCGAGCGTCAGCGATTCGATGGCGCGGTGCGCCTTGAGCATGATGGTGCCGCCGGGTGTTTCATAGGCGCCGCGCGATTTCATGCCGACGTAGCGGTTCTCGACAATGTCGGCGCGGCCGATGCCGTTGGCGCCGCCGATCTTGTTGAGCGCGGCCAGCACGTTGGCCGGGCTCAGCTTTTTGCTATTGATGGCGACGATATCGCCCTTCTCGTAGCTCAGCTCGACATAGGTCGGCTTGTTCGGCGCTTTCTCGGGCGACACCGTCCAGCGCCACATGGATTCCTCGGGCTCTTTCCATGGGTCTTCCAGCACGCCACCTTCATAGGAGATGTGCAACAGATTCGCGTCCATCGAATACGGAGACTTCGGCGATTGGACCGAGCCAAGGGCC
>CAKKRZ010000185.1 GCA_919902925.1 Acidiferrobacterales bacterium
CCATCGGCGCCGCCCAGATCGGCTGGTACGGCACCGCGATGCTGTGTTACGTCACGCCCAAGGAACATCTGGGATTGCCCGACAAGCAGGACGTGCGCGACGGAATCATCACCTACAAGATCGCCGCCCACGCCGCCGACCTCGCCAAGGGCCACCCCGGCGCGCAGCTGCGCGACAACGCACTATCCAAGGCGCGCTTCGAATTCCGCTGGGCCGATCAGTTCAACCTTGGCCTCGACCCCGAGAAGGCGCAGGAATTCCACGACGAAACGCTCCCGCAGGAAGGCGCCAAGCTCGCGCACTTCTGCTCCATGTGCGGCCCTCATTTCTGCTCGATGAAGATTACGCAAGAAGTCCGCGACTACGCCGCCAGCCAGAAGCTTTCGGAAGCGGAGGCGCTGAAGAAAGGCATGGAACAAAAAGCCGTTGAATTCCGTAAGTCCGGAAGCGAGGTCTACAAAAAGGCCTAGGCGGTGGAATAATGTGCAGGGACGCACGAATGTCGCGGGGTTACGGGCGAGACGAAAGCAGACCAGGATCAGAACGGCGTAGTTGTCTGATTCCGAAAGCTTCAGACTCGACCACGCCAGCAGTCAGCTGGTAGCGCGCTTTTTCTTCATGGCAGGCAGCTCGGTCGGCCGGCCGACGTGGAAACCCTGCACGTAGTCGACCCCGGCCCTTTCCAGCGTTGCAATCGTTTCCTGATTCTGCACGAACTCGGCGATGGTCTTCTTGCCGAGCACCCGGGCAATATGGATGATCGACTCGACCATGGCCTGGTCGACCGGATTGGTCAGCATGTTTTCCACAAACGACCCATCGATCTTGATGAAGTGTACCGGCAGGTCCTTGAGGTGGCTGAACGAGCTGAAGCCCTTGCCGAAATCATCCAGCGCAAACAGGCAGCCCAGCTCCGAGAGCTGGCTGATCAGTTGCGAGGCCTTGTCGATCTGGCGCACCGCGGTCTGCTCGGTAATTTCAAACACCACCGAACCGGCCGACAACTGATTGGCCAGCATGCCGGCACGAACCACCTCGTAGAGGTCCGGGTCGTCGAGCATCTGACCGGACAGGTTGATCGAGAACACGATTTCCCACCCGGCGCGGCGAATTTCGCCCAGCCGCTTGAAAGCATTGGAAATGACCCAGCGGTCGACATCCACCAGCAGGCCGAACCGCTGCGCAATCGGCAGGAAGGCGCCGGGCGCGATCAACTGGCCATCCGCTCCCTGCAAGCGCAGCAGCACTTCGTAGAAGTCGCAGTTTTTCGGACTCATGCACTGGATCGGCTGGAACACCAGCTGGAAACGATCCTCGCGCAGCGCGGTCTTGATCTGCTGCGCCCAACCCATGTCCGACATGATCTTCTTACGATCTTCGGTGCCAAATTCGTAGGCATGAAAACGGTTGCGGCCGCGTGACTTGGCTTCGTAACAGGCCATGTCTGCCTGCGAGATGACCTCCTCGATCGTAAAGCGGTTCGAGGTCATCAACGTGATGCCGATGCTGCAATTGATGGTGAAGGTCTGGTCACCCTCGACCAGACTGATTTTGCTCATCAGCGCATTCATGGACGCGGCCATCTCCATGACTTTTTTCTGGTCGACATGGCGGGCCAGAATCACAAACTCGTCACCGCCGAATCGCGCCACCATGTCGGTATCGCGTATGCGCGAGCGCAGCACCTCGGCCACCTTGATCAGCAGCCGGTCGCCAGCGGCATGGCCGTATGAATCATTGACGTACTTGAACTGGTCGAGGTCAATATACAGCACCGCGCTCGAATGACCGCCTTCCGCCATGAGCGCGTGTTCACGCTCCATCTCACGCATGAACGTGGAGCGGTTGGCCAGGCCGGTGAGCGGATCGTGATCGGCCAGGTGGCGCAGCGCCTCGTCACGCTGGTGAATGGCGGCAATGGTCGTGTTCAGGGCATGGCCGATGGCGCGAATCTCGTTATCCCCGCTGAGGGTTACACGCACGCTGGTATCGCCCTGGGCCAGCTGCAACAGCGGTGCCTGAAGGTTGGTGAGCGGCGCCAGTGCCCGGCGGATCAGCCGGTAGCCCACAAACAGTGCCAGCAGGAAAATCGCCGCGATGATCAGGCTGCCTTGCGCGATGCTGCGCAGCAGTGCCTCGCGGTAATAGCCCAGGTCAATTCCGAGATCGATATAGCCGACCACCTTGATCTCTTCAGCCTGCGCTTTGCGCAGCGAGAAATTCAACATGCCGTCTGACCGGATCGCCCGCACGTACACCGGCGCGATCAGTCGCAGCGTGCCACCGCCGGAGGAATCGCGCACGATCAGGTAGGGCCGCTCGCCACCGGCGTTCGGGGCCAGCGAGGCCAGGTCGAGGCTGGCAGGTGCAGTCAGCTTCAGGCCCGCGGTCTTGCCATATTCGCCAAGCACCCGGCGTCCGCTGACATCGTAATAGCGGACAAAGGAGATTTCCGGAAAATTCCGGATGCGCTCATTCACCCGGATATGCTGATAGCCGGCCCGCGAGGCGTAGAGGGGGGTGCCCACGGCATCCAGTTCGGTTATCCACCTCCCGGCCTGCTTGAGCAGGTTCTCCTCGATCAGGCGCGAGGAGGTCCACCACAGACCGATATTGACGGTGAAGTAGACAAACAGGGCGGTGAGAAACAGCACCGCCAGCAGCCGGTGGACCAGGCTGTGCTGGCTATTCTGGCGAGCCAGACGCGCAGTCGCCCAGCCGACCCGGGACTTCAGTTCCTGAAACCACACAGCCACTGATCGGTAACGATCACGAAGCATGAATTTTCCCCTTAAAGCCGGGCGGCATCACCAGACCAAAACGCCGCAGCATGATCAGGTTCACGCGAGTTTCAACACGGGTCAGTGGCAAGATGCCGGCCCTCTTCGCAGATGGCTCGCGGGTTCGCACCAGCACCTGGCCGGCGATATCCGCCGGGCTGCTTTCCACCGACAGCAGTGCCCCCAGCGCCAGCAATTCATGACTGAAGGCCAGCACCTGCTTGCCTTCCTTGACCGCGTAGGCCATGAGGTCATGCAGCACTGAATTACTCAGCACACGGTTGTCCGGCACCAGCCACAAGCCCTGCACACGTGGCGACAATCGCTGGAATGCATAAAGCGTCTCGCGATCAGACTTGACCTCAACGGCGATCAGCACAAGACCGTTTTCACGCGCGGACTGACGGGCCTCGGCCAGCAAGGCACGTTGTTGCGGACCGGTAATCACGCCCACCGTGCGCAGCTTCGGGTTCAGCGCCCGCCAGGCACGAAACTGCTCACGCACCGGCGGTACCGCGCTGACACCCTTCATCAATGGCGACACCAGACTTTCTTCTTCGTGGCTGGAAACCTGGCAGAACACAACGCGCTTGCCAGTCAGGCGGCGCGCGCTGCGCGCGGCCGGCAACCCGATCGCCACGACGGTGGAGTACGTAGATCGCTGCAGACGCCGGATAACATCCTCCTGGCTGGCTAGGGTGCCATCGAGGCGGAAATTCACCACGGGCCTGCCGGCCCGACTGGCCACTTCCTGCGCCACGCGGCGATACGCCGGCGATTCATCGCTCAGCAGGATTACCAGACTGTTGGCACGGTCGTGGGCAGAGGGGTCCGATGGCCCAAACATCGAGCAACCGGACAGCCAGACCATGGCCAGCAAGGCCACGCCCTGGCGCCAGGCAGGCCCGCCGGTTTTCCGAAAAACACCGCCCGCCTGCAAGAATTCGCTGTTCCCGGAACGGTGCATGTTTGGCTGGCGATTCATCTTTCTTGTGGCGTGTGAACGCCTGGATAACTCATGGCCCCACACTGAGCTTGCAGCATTCATGCCACCCTACATCACCCATATGTAGGTATATTGAAGGGGGAATATCTTGAGAAAACCAAGCTGGTGTTTACTCTATTTCAAGGCGTTACCCGCGCTGCTCGAACAGAGCCGGATATTGCAGATTAACTATCGGAGTCTTGTTGCTGGCCCGGGGCCCGTCTGTGCTGGCCGATTCACCGCAATTTTGGGCACTTGCCGCCGGTGCCTGCCCGCCGGAGTAAACAACCAGGGCAGACCACGGTATGGGCCCCAGGAACACCATGCAAATCTGGGTTGATGCCGACGCCTGTCCCAGGGTTATCAAGGAC
>CAKKRZ010000186.1 GCA_919902925.1 Acidiferrobacterales bacterium
CGCTTCCGGTCACGGCCCAAAAAAAGGCCGGGTGCGAACACCCGGCCTTTTATCGGCGGTCGAGAATCGTTACTCGACCGGCGGACTATTTCAGCAGCAACGAATCAGTAGCTTAAGAGTGGAACCGATGCATGTGCTTATAGAACTGCTCGATTCATGTGCTTATCGATTTCTTTGATCAACAGGTATCTGGTCCTAGTATAATCTTGAAACGAGTGTTGATAGCGATTAAAGGTGAGCATGTAGCAATGATCGAATAACTTCCGCTCGCACTGAGCCAGGCTATCGGTCGCTTGGCAGCCGGCGGCGGTCTGCTCCGCCCGAGAGTATTCCGCGTTCCGGCATTGGGTATACTTCGCCCGCAGCTCGGTGTGCGCCGCCCTGACTTTGACCTCCGCCCCCTTCCAGGCATCAAACGCCCGGCCGACCGGGTCAAACACCGGGATCGGCTGCGAGGACCGCACCGGGAAGTTCGATGAAAGCTTCATCTTGGGAGCGGGCTTGAACAGTTTCTTGTCGTCGGCCACGGCGGTACCGCCCAGGGCCAGCAGGCCGAATAACAGTGTAAGAACGGAAAGAACTGATATTTTCATGGGAAATCTCCTTGATTAATACCGAGGGGATGGTGGCGTTGAGTGTCGGGGGAAATCCCCGATTTCACGTGAAGCGACCACTTCAGTACCATTTCCGACGGTACGTTGCAGTAGTCGCACCCGGAACGGTTGAGGTTCAAACTATCTCCCGTCCCTGAATCGCCCGGAAACCCTGACTTGGCGACGGCGAGTAATGGTAGCCTTGCCAAAGACTGTCATCAAGACAAACCGGCCAACCATGCTTGCCATCATCATCCCCCGCTTCCCGCACGCCGCCTTCGCCGTCTGGCGGCGCAACGTGCTGGTCTGGCGCAAGCTGATCGGCCCGAGCCTGCTGATGAACTTCGGCGAGCCGTTCCTGTACCTGCTCGGCCTCGGCTACGGCCTCGGCGCCTTCATCGGCACGCTCATGGACATGCCCTACCTGACCTTCCTGGCGTCGGGCATCCTCGCCTCCTCGGCCATGAACATCGCCAGCTTCGAGGCCATGTACTCGGTCTACACGCGCATGATTCCGCAACGCAGCTACGACGCCATCCTGGCCGCGCCGATCGAGGTCAGCGACATCCTGGCCGGCGAGATGCTGTGGTGCGCGACCAAGGCGGTCATCAACGGCACCGCCATCCTGGCGGTCGCCGCCCTGCTCGGCGCCGTCACAAGCTGGATGGCGCTGTGGGTGATCCCGATCCAGTTCCTGGTCGGGCTGGCGTTCGCCGGGCCGGCGCTGATCATGACCTCGCTGGCGCGCGGTTACGACTTCTTCAACTATTACGTCACGCTGTTGATCACGCCAATGTTCATCCTGTCCGGCGTGTTCTATCCTGTCAGCTCGCTGCCGGGTCCGCTGCAGACACTGGTGCAGATCCTGCCGCTGTCGCACGCCGTCGATCTGGTCCGTCCGCTGGTCGCGGGCCAGCCGCTGACCAACGTGCCACTGCACCTCGCCGTGTTGCTGGCCTACGCCATCGCCGGCTACGTCATCGCCGTTCTCCTGACCCGCCGCCGGCTGCTGGTGTAACGGCGCCGTCATTGGCGGCGATCGGGTACACCCCTATAATCGTCGCCACTCGTTCACAGGGGGATACCCATGCGTCGTCCGATACAGGTAGTGCTGTTGCTGGCAGCGGTTTTCGCGCTTTCCGGTTGCGGCTACAACACGCTGCAAGAAACCGATGAGCGCATCAAGTCGAGCTGGGCCGATGTGCTCAACCAGTACCAGCGCCGCGCCGATCTGATTCCGAATCTGGTCGAGATCGTCAAAGGCGCCGCCGCGCAGGAAAAGGATATTCTCGTGCGCGTGACTGAGGCGCGCGCCAAGGTTGGGTCGATCCAGGCCACGCCACAGCTGATCAACGACCCCAAGGCCTTCGCGCGGTTCAACGCCGCCCAAGGCGAGCTTTCCTCGGCCCTCTCGCGACTGATGGTCGTGGTCGAGAAATACCCCAAGCTCCAGTCGATCGCCGGGTTCCGCGACCTCCAGGCGCAATATGAAGGCACGGAGAACCGCATCGCCGTGGCGCGCAACCGCTACATCAAGGCGGTCGAAGAGTACAACGTGACCGTGCGACGCTTCCCGAGCAACCTGACCGCCATGATGTTCGGTTTCAAGGCGAAGCCGCAACTGACGGTTGAGAACGAGAAGGAAATCGCCAAACCACCGAAGATCAGTTTCGAGCCAGCCCCCACCGGCAAGAAATAAATACGTGTCGGGTTTCAACACACGTCTGCTGGCCGGCCTGCTTGCCGTCGGCGCATGCCTTGCCGCGCTTGCCGACGAAGCGCCGGTCCCGCCACTCAAGGCACGGGTCACCGACCTGACCGGCACACTCTCCCCCACCCAGCGCGCCACGCTGGAAGCAAGGTTGAAGGAGTTCGAACTGCGCAAGGGCTCGCAGATTGCCGTGCTGATCGTGCCGACCACCCAACCGGAAGCCGTCGAGCAGTACTCGATCCGCGTAGTCGATCAGTGGAAACTCGGGCGCAAGGGCGTGGCGGACGGCCTGTTGCTGCTGGTCGCCAAGAACGATCGCAAGATCCGCATCGAGGTCGGGCGCGGCTTGGAAGGTGTGGTCCCCGATGCCATCGCGAGACGCGTCACCGCCGAAGTGATCGCGCCCTACTTCCGCAACGGCGATTTCGCCGGCGGCGTCGATGCCGGTGTTAGCCGCCTGATCCGCCTGATCGACGGCGAACCACTGCCGCCGCCGAAGAAACGTGCTTCCTCCACGGCCGGCATAGGCGATCTGCTGCTGTTCGCCATCCCCGTGGCCGCGTTGTTCGGTTTCATGATGCGTTCCTGGTTCGGTCCAATGCTCGGCGCCACCATCACCGGCAGTGTCACCGGCCTGGTCTTCTGGCTGCTTCTGGGCACCTTGCTTGTACCGATCGCCGCCGCTGTCGTAGCCTCTATCGTCACCCTGCTGATGGGCATGAGCGGCCGAGGTAGTGGCAATTCCGGTGGCTGGTCGAGTGGCAGTGGCTGGGGTAGTAGCAGCAGCAGTAGTAGTGGCGGCGGTTCCGATGGCGGCTTCAGCGGCGGTGGCGGTGACTTCGGCGGTGGCGGCGCCTCGGGAGACTGGTGATGAACATCAAACGACTCTGGCGACATCTGACCTCTTCGCCCTGGCGGGTGAAACGCGTTTTGCCCCGTTACGCCATGCTGGCCATTGAACGCGCCATCCGCGATTCGGAGCGCACGCACCGCGGGCAGATCTGCTTCGCCATCGAGGGGGGACTCGACCTCGGCCCCTTGCTCCGCGGCCGCACGGCCCGGCAGCGAGCGATTGAAATATTCTCGCGCCTGCGGGTGTGGGACACCGAACACAACAACGGCGTGCTGATTTATTTGTTGCTTGCCGACCACGACGTCGAGATCGTTGCCGATCGCGGCATCCATGCCCAGGTCGGCCGCGAGGGTTGGGAGAAAATCTGCCGGGAAATGGAATCGGCCTTCCGCGAAGGCCGCTTCGAGGACGGCGTGCTCGCCGGCATCCGTGCCGTCGGCGAATTGTTGACGCGCCACTACCCCGGCCGCGGCGCGAATGAAATTCCTGACAAGCCGGTCATGCTATGAATCGGCGCGGCCAGCGGATCAGCCATCCCCCTGCATTGACTGTCGGACAGTCGGGCCGCTCACTCCGTCCGTCGTGTCCCGGTATCGAAGAGCCTGATGTGTTGGTGGATACCGTCTATTTTCAGTAGACGGAACTCGCTGAGTTTGTTGTTGCCCAGACACAACCGGAGTGAGGCCAGGGAAGGCCATCGTGCTACCGACGTTTTCATCCCTTTCATTGCGGACGCAAATAGCAGGCACGATAGCGATCGTGCTGTTGCCGCTTGCCGTCACGACCCTGTGGGCAATCGCGACGCTCAGCCGCACGGTCGACGATTTCGACCGGATGATCGCACAATCCACCTATCGTCTGGATGCCACTATTCAGCTCCAGTACCGGGTTCTCAACGTCGGGACGATCACCGCCCATGAACACATGTCCGCTGGGGTGCGTCGCGTTTCGTTCAACAGGGATGTTCGCGCAGTCGAGACCGTCTTCAGACAGATCCTGAATGATTCCGCGATGCATCCCCGCGATCGCGGGATCATCGAACGTGCCCGTCATGAATGGCGAAACGAACTCATGCAACCGGTCACGGCCTCCGGCCCCTCTGGCAGCGTTCAAAGCCAGGCCGCCGGCCTGCTGGGCACGCTGGCGAATGCGTACCGCCAGGATAGCGAGGCGCTGAGACAACAGCTCGACCGGAGCAAACAACATTTATTGTGGATAGCTGCGGCCGCCGCCATTGGCTGTCTCTTGATCGCCGTGGCCGGCGCTACGCTGCTCACACGCTCGGTACTCAAGCCACTGCACGCGTTCAAGCAAGGCGTGGCGCACTTCACCGAGAATGACCTCTCCTTCCGCCTGCCAGCCAGTCAACTCCATGAGTTCGGACAACTGGCACACGAAATCAACCGAATGGCGGAACACCTGGAAGGTCACCAGAACGAGCTCCAGGAGCTGTCCGCGCGCGATCCTCTGACCGGCCTGTTCAACCGTCGCGAATTCTCGCAGCGCCTGCAGGCCGAACGCGAACGTGGGCGACGCTATGGACCCAACTTCTCGCTGCTCATGGTGGATATCGACCACTTCAAGAATATCAACGACCGCTATGGCCATCCGGCGGGTGACGAAGTGCTCACCACGGTGGCCGACCTCCTGCGTCTAAGCGTACGGCCCATGGATGTCGTCTGTCGCCATGGCGGCGAGGAATTTGCAATCCTGCTGCCGGAGACGGAAACGGGTGGGGCATTCTCACTCGCCGAGCGCATCCGGCACGCCGTGGCGAACAGTACGATTCTGGTCAGTGACAAACAATCGGTACAGGTAACCGTCAGTATCGGACTGGCCTCGTTTAAAGGCGATGTTGGCGAAGGCATTGATCCCCTGGCCATTGCCGACCAGGCGTTGTATCGCGCCAAGCGCAGCGGTCGCAACCGGGTGATCACTGACTCTGACGTGACGTCGGGCAACTGACTGCCGATTCCTCTAACTGCCGGCCAGCACAGCCAGCGCGGCGCGCACGCCAACGTCGTGCGCCTCCTCGAACAAGGACATGCCGGCGAGATCGCTGTGCGCGAAATGAATACGGCCACGTGACTGACGCGCCTGAACCAGCGCCGGTCCAGTGATCAGGCCGGGCGAAGGCTTGATCATGCCGTGGCCCCAGCGCCACAAGTCGACTCGTGACGTTACGGTATCGATATCCGGGTGCACGCGGCGCAGGTCCGCCATGATCGTCGGCGTCCAAAAAGACCAGGGTTGTTCCAGCAATTCGCGCCGCGCTTGCGTCGGTGGCCGCCCGGTGAGCGGCCAATAATAGGTGAGCACACTGCGCCCAGTAGTCTGAGTAAGGTGTTGATGCGTGGCGACGATGTATCCCACCGACGGGCTGTCGTACATCACGTTATCCCAGCAGGTCTCCATCCCCTCGCCCACGGGCAGGGCGTCGACGTGCAGGTTGGCGACCAGCCAGGGTGTGCGCTCGTGCGGAGATATCTTTTCCTTCAGCAACCGCGCGCGCACGTGCAACGGCACGGCCAGAATGACCTGATCGGCCCGGTAGCGCGTGCTTTTCGTACCGTCGAAGACATCCACCTCGACATGACCGGTGCGCTCCTGCACGCGCCAGGCAAACTCATTGCGCATCAGGCGATCACCGACACGTTCGGCCATTTTCCGAACGAGATAGCCATTGCCTTCCGGCCAGGTGAGGACCAGGTCGTTTTCGTACGGCCCCCAGGTTTGCCGGCCGGCAAAATAATGCAGGCCAACCCAGGCCGAGGTTTCCGATGGCAGGCTGCCGAAATCGTCGCGTGTGGCGTATTCGCAGTACCAGAGCAGGCGCGGGTCGCGAAATCCTTCCTGCCGCAGCCAGTCGGCGAACGTGATGCGGTCGAGGGTCCGGTAACGCGGGTCGCGCGAACTGAAGCGCGATGGCGTGGCGAAGGCCGGACGCCCATCGCGGCCGATGGCGCGCTTCAATCGATCGATGCGCTCATGAAAACGCCGGAATTCGGCCGTGGCCGCCTCTGGCCCGCGCGGCTCCAGACCGGGTTGCCAGCGACCGAGATAATGAAGCCGTTCGTGCGGCGCCGCCACCAGTGCGGTTTCGTCGTAGATGGGAGAACCATCTGTGCGCCGACCGGTGACCACATCCAGATCACTGAGCAGGGTCACGAGATCGGTCGCCTCGCGAGTGGCGAGTGGCAAGTAATGGGCGCCGAGCGGATAGCGCGTGACCGGCGAGTGGGCGTGGCGCGCATTGCCGCCGGCCTCGGTCTCGCCTTCCAGCAACAGGAAATTGCGGTAACCGCTGCGCTGTAACCACCAGGCCGCCGACAGGCCGGACACGCCGCCGCCAACAATTACCACACCAGTGGTTCGCTGCTCGCTGGGTTCAGGAAAGCCACCGCTATGCAGGCGATGGCCGCGCTGATAATCAGGACCATCGAGACTGCCGGCCAATTTCATCTTCGGTGCACAACCGGCCAGTGCCAGCGACGCGCCGAGGCTGAGAAATTCCCGCCGGTTCATTCCCGCAGCGACGCCCGCCAGGCGCGCTCGTAGTACTGCACGACGATCTGGTTATCGAGGCGGTTGGCCTCGGTCGGTACGCGTGCCATGTCCTCGCTGAAGACAAACAGCCCGGGCAGGGTCTGGCGCGTGAGGTAACGCAGACCCGCCGGCAAAGACGTGGGCGGGGTGTAACGCTCGCGGCTGGCGATGATGAAACCCCACTCACCGAACGACGGCACGTAGACGTGATACGGCACGGTCTTTAACCCGGCGGATTCCAGCGTGGTCACCACGCACCAGTAAGCCTCGCGCGCAAACAGCGGCGAGGTGGCCTGAATGGCGACGATGCCGTCGGGTGCGAGCCGGTGTTTCAATAAACGATAGAAGGTGGTGGTGTACAGCTTGCCCAGTGCAAAATTGCCCGGGTCCGGGAAATCGATGATCACCAGCCCGAAGGTGTCGCGATTCTGCTCCAGCCAGCGCCAGGCATCCTGGTTGACGATCGTGACGCGCGGATCGCGCAATGCGAACCCGTTCAGGAGCGCGAAGCGATCGTGGTCGCGGAACAGCGTGGTGACACCCGGGTCGAGATCGACCAGCGTGATGCGCTCGATGCCCGGGTAGCGCAAGAGTTCGCGCACCGCCATGCCGTCGCCGCCGCCCAGCACCAGTGCGTGGCGCGCGATACGCGCCGGCGAAGCCGCGGCCGGGTGCACCAGCGCCTCGTGATAACGGTATTCGTCCTTGCTGGAAAACTGCAAATGCGAATTCAGATACAGATTCGTGTGGCGGCCGGCGCTGGTGGCCACGATGCGCTGGTACGGCGTCTGCTTCGAATAGATCACCGGCTCGGGGTAGAGTTGGCTCTCGGCATAGCGACTGAAGTCCTCGGCCCAGACCAGCCCGGCGACCAGCAGCGCCAACCCGGCCGCGGTCGAGACGCGCAGGTCCGAGCGGTCAAGATCGCGACGAAACAGCCACAACGTCAGCGCGGCCACGCCGAGATTGATGATGCCGAAAACCAGCGCGCTGCGGATCAGGCCGAGGTGCGGCACAAACCAGAGTGGAAGCGCCAACGAGGCCAGCAGCGCACCGAGATAATCGAACGACAGCACACGCGACACCAGATCGTTGAATTCCAGGCGCTTGCGCAGGATGCGCATCATGATCGGGATCTCCATGCCGACCAGGATGCCGACCAGCATCACCATCACGTACAACATGACCGAGAACGCCATGCCGAAGGCAAAGGCCGCGAACAGCGCCATGGCCGAGAAGCCGCCGAACACCCCGACCAGGATTTCGAGCTGCACGAATCTCGCCAGCAGGTCGCGGCGGATGTATTTGGCCAGCCACGCCCCCACCCCCATGGCAAACAGATAAACGCCGATGACGGTCGAGAAACGGGTGATGGTGTCGCCGATCAGGTAACTCGCAAGCGCGCCGGCGACGAGCTCGTAGACGAGCCCGCAGGCGGCGATAACCAGCGTGCTGGCCAGCAACAGATAGGCCAGCATGGCGGAAGAATCAGTGGATGGCCGAGGCAACGATCAGTCCGACGGCAATGGCGAAACCCGCCGCCAGGATGGCGAGCGCGTTGTTCTTCTTGACGATGATTTCCTTCCACAGCCGGGATGGCGTGAGCAGGTCGACGACCACGAAGGCCACGATCATGATCATGAGCCCGAGCGCGGAATAACCGATGGAACTCAGAACGGCGGCCCAGTTGATGGCGATTTCCATGTTACTTTCCTCCTCGATAGGAACGGTTGCGGATACTGCCGCGGCTTGACGAAAAACGCGAGCGGGGTCCAGACGCGTTCGCGTCGCGGCTCTCGGCCGTCAACTCTTCGCGTTGTTCCTCGGTGCCCGGTGCCCAGCCGCGTAAACCGGTCCAGGCGAAGGTCGCCAGCAGCAGCACACCGAAGATCTGATAGATTCTGAGCATCAGCTGATTTTCTGGCGACGCAGCCAATACAGCACCGGCAGCACGGCGAACGCGATCAGTATATAGAGAAGATAGCTGCCACGCGGAACGTCGCGGTGCATGACCAACTGGTAGCGGATATCTGGCACGTCGGCATAGGTCATGACCTCCAGCACATAGTTCCCGGCCGGGATGCTGGAGAAATAGAATTCCGGCCTGGGCGTGCCCTCGCTCCACGCCTCCCCGCCGTCGTAACCGTGCCAATGGCCGGTGTCTTCATAGATATGGAAGACCTTGCCGCTGGTCTTGTTCACCAGCGCCAGCTCAAAACCCATCCACTGGTTGCTGAGGCTGGTCAGCGCCTGCACCTGGACGTTGGAACGCCTTCCGGTCAGTTCGAAAGGCTCGCTGATCCAGGACGACTGGGTGGTGGCGCCGGTGGTGCGCTGGCCGCTGTCATACACCTTCTTGTTCTGGGAGGCCGCCATGAGCAACAACTGCAGAACGATAGCGGCGGCCGCGAAGATCAACGACCAGCGCACAATCTGGCTGCCCGAGGTCGGTTTGTTCAAAAGTAGTGAAGGCGCAACCGGGCCTAACCTTGAGGAAGGACGAACGAGCGAAGCGAGTAGGGCTACCGTTTCGGCCCGCGCCCCTCGCCTCGATCCCATCGGCGAAGGCGCAGCCGGTGCTGGCGCTGAAGCGCCCGACAAGCCGAGAAATCCGGACAGACGCGCGCCGAATCCGGCCGGCGCGGTCAGCTTCCGTCCCGTCGGGGCGCCGATCTCGTCCGCCCGGATCGGGTAGGACAGATACCAAGACAACGGCTGACCCTGCGCGGACATTTCGGCCGTAAGGCCGTACTCTTTCCCCTCGTAGCAATCAAACCTCGTTTTGTCGCCGACCTTGACCGGCTCCTCGAACTCACCGACGGCGGCAATCACGTCCAACCGGTAAGTGTCATCGAACGTGAATGTCTGTTTGAACAACTCGGCGCTCTGGTCGGTCTTTTTCACCAGGCGCTCACCGTTGGGCAAATAACGGTTGAGCGTCCATTCACCCCCGGCCTCCTCCAGGCCGACAATTTCGTCACCGCGGCCGATGAGATCGTAATCGGTGGAGAGATTGCCCTCGCCGTCCCGGTACTGGACGATGCCGCCGATCGTGTAGCGGCGACCCTGGACGGTGATGGTGTCGTGCACGGCAAGCGCGGCGTCGGTCGGGGCAACTATGGTATCGGCAGAGAGCCGCGTGAGTTTGTCGCCGGTGTGGCGGCTGGAGCGCTGGCAGTGGGGACAGATCAGAAAACCGCTGTCCGCGGAGTGCAGATTCAGGCTGCGCTGGCAGTGGGGGCAGGCAAGCGACCGTCCGGCCATGGCAGTTCAATCGCTCCCTATCGTTCTCGACTGGATGACCAACGACATTCTCCGGCCGCTCCTGCGGGTCAACGCTGGAGGACTCTAGCACAGCCCTCCCGCGGCGGTCATCCGCCGCGCGCGGTTCAAAAGCGCAACAACACGCGCCAGGTCAGACGGGCCTCGCCCCCGGCCGGGACCGTGACTGCCCACTGGGCTGTACCGGCGGCGACCTTCTCGTGGCGGTGGCTGGAGGCCAGCATCTGCCAGTCGCCCGGCACCGGTTCGCGTACCGTAACGGTCACCGGTTCGTTCTTGGCGTTCGTGAGCACGATCTCATAGGCGCTTTCGTAGGCGTAGCTGTGCGGTGAAGTGGCCGGGCGGCGCTGGAAATCGGTCTGCTTCTTGCTGGCGGTGACATCGAAGGCATCGCCGAGCTTGAGCCGTACGGTCTCATTCTTCGGCGTATGGTCGATACGGTCCTCGCCGATGAACTGGGCGTTGCCGGCACGGTCCTTCTTGTACACGCGCACCACGCCCTTCGGCAGCGGCATGCCGAGACCGGCGACTTCGCCGATTGGATCGAGGCGAGGGCCGCGCGCCAGGGATGGCGCGCCTGCGGCTTCCCGGTTGTCAAAGTGCACAAACACGCTGACCTTCATCTTCTGACCGAGATCACCGTAGCTCGACCGGTAATAATAATCATTGCCGGAAAGCAGAAATTCCTTCTTGACCGGGATGACCGGGGCTGACAGCAGTGCCACCTGCTTGGTCTGGTTATCGGAAATGGTCGTCAACCGGTTGAGTGTGTACAGGTGGTACTCGAACAGCGATTCCTGCGCCATGGTGGCCGGCGCCGATGCATCCGCCATCTTCGTGCGTCGTAGCGCGCCGACGGCGCGGAATTCCTCCTTGACCTGGTTCACGTCGCCGGCCACCAGCTGCAGACGTGCATTGCGGTAGCCGGTGCCACTGCGATTGGTGAGCGTGACCCAGCCATGAAGCTGCAAGGCATTGTCCTTGTCATTCAGTTCGGCGACGTAATCCGCCTTCCAGGACAGCCCGCCAGTCAGGTAGGACAGCTCCACCTGCTGCTCGCCCGCACGCCGATTCTCCAGCTGCACCACCAGGGTCGGCCGGTCGCGCAGGTTGTCCGGCACGCGATCGAAAATGATGCGGCCATGCAGACCGGTCTCGATGCGGTCGCCGATACGCAACACCACGCCATCGGCCGCGCTCAGGACTTCCGCCTGTTCAATGGTCTCAACGCCGGTCGCCGGGTGGACGCGGGCAATGCGCACCTTTCGCCCGACGAATTTCTCCAGCAGCTTGGCCGGCGTGAGGAGATCGAAATCGAAATTTTGTTCAAGCAGTCGAAAAGCTCCAGGGTCCGACAGGCTGCGCAACTGGGCGGTCTCGGGCCGGATGCGCGCGCTGACCTCGCGCATGGCGATGTGATTGAGACCGGCATCGAGGCTCAGGCGACGCGTGTCCTTCACCAGCGCCAGGTTTTCGTTGTAGATGGTCACGGCCACCGCCTCCTGATCGTCAACGGTTGAACGGCGTTCCGTGGTCATTGCCGATGCCGGCAACATGATGGCGGTCAACGTGGCCAACACGGCCGCGCGGCACGTCGCCGATTGGATCGAGGCGAGGGCCGCGCGCCAGGGATGGCGCGCCTGCGGCTTCGGGTTGCGAAAAAAGTTCATGGTTTCAGCCTCTGGGGTTGGTCGTGGAGACTGAAACGCCGACGGCCCGACAGCGGGGTTAACTCCCTGACCCGGGCATCCGGGGAATTTGACAACGCCGGGTCGCTATGTTTCTATTGTTCTAACGATTGTTAGAATGTCCCCCATGGACAACCGCAAACTGAAGAATCTGCTCTACGAACAGGTGGCCCGCATCGGCAAGGCCGTTTCGAGCCCGATACGGCTGGAGCTGCTGGAAATCCTGTGCCAGGGCGACAAGAGCGTCGAGCAACTGGCCAGAGCCACCGACATCAGCGTCAAGCTCGCCAGCGCTCATCTGAAGGCACTCAAGGCCGCGCGGCTGGTCGAGTCACAGCGCCACGGCAAGCACATCCATTATCGGCTGGCCGACCCACAGGTTGCCGACCTGTGGGTGGCGCTGCGCGATTCGGCGGAGGCGCGTCTGACGTCGCTGCAAGCGGCGATGAAAGACCTGGTGGCACATCCGGACGAGCTGGCCCCGGTCAGCGGGAAAGCACTGTTGGCACAGGCCAGACGCGGCGAAATCGTCGTGATCGATGTCCGCCCCGAATCCGAATACCGGACCGCACACCTGCCGCACGCACGCTCCATCCCGCTCACCGAACTCAGGGCCCGGCTCGGTGATTTGCCGAAAGGCAAGCCGGTGGTGGCCTACTGCCGTGGGCCGTTCTGCCTCATGGCCAAGGAGGCGGTGGCGCTCCTCAATAAGAAAGGTTTCAAGGCGACGCGATTCGAACTGGGCGTGGCCGAGTGGCGTGCGAGTGGTTTGCCGCTTGCCAGCGACGCCTGAGTATTTTTTCAACGATTCAACACGGAGACAACAACATGTTCTTCAGACAACTGGCAGCCAAAGAATCAACACTCTCTTATTTCCTCGGCTGTGGCAGCCTGGGCAAGGGGGTGGCGGTGGATGTAGTCGCCGGTGACGAGCCGTGGTTCATCGACCAGGCCAAAGAGGCCAAGGTCACGATCACGCATGTCATCGACACCCACGTACACGCCGATCACTACTCCGGTGGGCGCAAGCTCGCGCAGATGTCAGGCGCGCATTATTGTCTGCATGAAAGCGACGCCGAGGTGGTGAAGTTCCCGTTTCATCCGCTGCATGACAATGACGTAATCGAGGTCGGTAACGTCATCATCAAGGTGCTGCATACCCCGGGCCACACCATGGACAGTGTCTGCCTGCTGGTGACTGACAAGCGCCGCGGCGAACAGCCGTGGTTCGTGATCACCGGCGACACGCTGTTTGTCGGCGCCATCGGTCGCCCTGATCTCGCCGGGCGCGAGAAGGCGATGGCGGCCATGCTGTTTGACAGCATCCATGCCAAGCTGTTGTCGCTTCCCGACGAAACCGAAATCTTTCCCGGCCACCAGGCCGGCAGCGTGTGCGGCGTCGGCCTGTCCGGCAAGCCGTCATCCACCATCGGCTTCGAGAAGCGCTTCAATCTCGGGTTCAAGGTCACCAGCAAGGATGAGTTCGTGAAGCTGATCACGAGCGAGATCCCGCCGCGCCCGGTCGAGATGGACCGGATGGTGGCGGCCAACATCGCCGATGGGACCGAGGCGAGGGGCGCAGGCCAGGGGATGGCCTGATAGCGCCTTCGCGGCCTGATCTGACCAAAATGAAAACCGCCATGCACACCACGCACCACGATCATGAGGCGTTCGCCGGTTACCGCCACGGCATCCGCGATAATCTCGCGCAATTCCTGCATCAGTTAGTGCAGGTGTTTCTCGTCGGCCTGACGCTCGGCATGATGCGCACCGTGGTGCCGGCGCTGGCCGAAACCGAGTTCGGCGTGCCCAAGGGCTCGTTCCTGCTGCTCATGGCGTTTGTCGTGGCCTTCGGTTTCGTTAAGGGCACGCTCAACTTTGTCGCCGGTCGTTTGTCCGAGCGGCTCGGGCGCAAGACCGTGTTGTTGCTCGGCTGGGCCTCCGCGATACCGATCCCGTTCATGATTCTGTACGCGCCCAGCTGGGGCTGGATCGTGGCGGCGACGGTGCTGCTCGGCATGAATCAGGGCTTCACCTGGTCGATGACTCAGACCGCCAAGCTCGATATCACCCGCGCCGATCAACGCGGGCTGACCATGGGGCTCAACGAGTTCTCCGGTTACGTCGGGGTCGCGATCGCGGGCATCATCACCGGCTATCTCGCCACCGCTATGGGTCCGCGCATGGGGCTGTTCGTGTTCGGCGTGGTGGTAATCGTGACCGCGCTGGTACTGACGGCGTTGTGGGTAAAAGAAACGCTCGCCTGGGCGCATGCCGAAGGCGCGCGCCACGCCGCCGGCAAGGCCACGGGCCCGAAACCGCGCTTTCCAGAAAACATCTCCGAGCGCCCAACCACCTGGGAGGTGTTCACGCTGATGAGCTGGCGCGACAAGCGCATGTTCGCGCTGGCGCAGGCGGGGCTAGTCGAGAAATTCGTCGATGCCCTCATCTGGGTGGTGTACCCGGTGTTTCTCTACGAACGCGGGTTGAGCCTCGCCAACATCGGCTGGGTGGTGGGCGTGTACGGCTTCGTGTGGGGCGGCTCACAGTTCTTTACCGGCAGGCTCTCCGATCACATCGGGCGTCAACGACCGATCGTGTGGGGCATGTGGCTGTGCGGCGCGGGGGTGGCGATGATGCTGCTCATGGATACCACGTGGTGGTGGGTGCTGTCGGCCGCGGTCACCGGCTTCGGCATGGCGCTGCTCTACCCGAATCTCTCGGCCGCGGTCGCCGATATCGCCCATCCCAACTGGCGTGGCTCGGCGATCGGCATCTACCGTTTCTGGCGCGATCTCGGCTACGGCATCGGCGCGTTGTTGCTGGGACTCGTGGCGCACCTCAGCGGCCAGCTCGAATCGGGGCTGTGGTTCGTGGCGATTGCCATGGCGCTGTCCGGGCTGGTGGTACAAATTTGGGGCGAGGAAACGCACCCGCGGCTCAACCCGGCCAATTGATTGCCCTGGGTCAAGGTGGTCTCGCAGGATACCGTGCAAATTTGACAAGAAGGTTGAGCGATAATGGGCGACATGGGCAGTTTTGGATGGTTCGGGCCGGGCCTTGGATGGTTGTTCATGATCCTGGTGTGGGTGCTCGTGATTGCCGGCATCGCGGCGCTGATCAAGTGGCTGACCTTGTCCTCGAAATCGCGCGGCGAAACCCCGCTCGACATTCTCAAGGCGCGCTATGCGCGCGGGGAAATCGGCAAGAAGGAGCACGAACGGATGCGGCACGAGTTGCAGGAGTAGGGCTTCCGCACCCGGGGAATGTACAGGAAGTGACACCAACACGGCAGGAGGATCATTATGGACATCGCAGACATTATGTTTCACGTACCCGCCGATCTTTCGGCCAAGGACCGCGCCAGCATCGAGCGCGACATTCAGGGATGCGACGGGGTGGTCTCGGTGCACTTCAGCGCCACGCAGCCGCACATGCTGGAGGTCGCCTACGACCCACGGGTGATCGATTCCGAGACCCTGCGGCGTCACGTGAGCGAGCGCGGCCTGGAAGTCAGCAAGGTCGGCCTGTAGCCCTGTTGCCCTCACGCCGGGACGCGCGCGGTTTTAACGCAGCTGCCCACCGGGCGGCGGGATGGTGAGTAATGTCCAGTCGTCAGGAGATTTCGCCATGAAATATCTTTTTGTGCTGAACGATCCGCCTTACGGTACGGAACGTGCCTACAACGGCTTGCGCCTGGCACGCGAACTGCTGAAGGACGCGAGCCAGGGCAATTCCGTGCGTGTATTCCTGGTCGCCGATGCCGTGGCCTGCGCCAAGAGCGGCCAGAAGGTACCGCAGGGTTATTATCACATCGAGTCGTTCCTGAAGATGATCGCGCGCGCCGGCGGCGAGATTGGTGTGTGCAGCACCTGCATGGACGCGCGCGGCATCGGCGACGCCGAGCTGGTGGACGGCACACGCCGCGGCACACTCGCCGAGTGGGCGGAGTGGACCTGCTGGGCCGACAAGATTCTGGTTTTCTGAGGAGAAGTCATGGGCAAAACCGTAATGGTATTGGGCGGCGGGATCGGCGGCGTGGTGGCGGCGAGCCGCCTGCGCAAACTGCTCGCGCGCGAACACCGCGTGGTGCTGGTGGAGCGCGAGGCCGATCATCTGTTTCAGCCGTCGCTGCTGTGGCTGATGCTCGGCTGGCGCACGCCGGATCAGATCCGGCGGCCGATCGCGCGGCTCGCGCGCCGCGGCATCGAGGTCGTGCGCGGCAACGTCGAGCGCATCGATCCGGCGCGGCGCGCGGTGGTGGTCAACGGCAAAGAACAAACCGCGGATTATCTGGTCATCGCCATCGGCGCCGAACTCGCGCCGGAAACCATTCCCGGCCTCGTGCAGGCCGGACACAACCTCTACAGCCTGGCGGGCGCACAGGCCCTGAGTACCGCGCGCGCGAAATTCCGCCGTGGCCGCCTCGTTTTGCTGGTGAGCGCGATACCGTTCAAATGTCCGGCCGCACCCTACGAGGCGGCAATGCTGCTCGAAGACGATTGTCGTCGTCGCGGCGTGCGCGCCGACGTGACGGTCGATGTGTACACGCCCGAACCGGGTCCGATGGCGACCGCCGGGCCCGAGGTGTCGAAACAGCTGCGCCAGATGGTCGAAGCCAAAGGCATCGGCTATCACCCGGAACACGCCGTGACGCAGGTCGATACCGACAAACGGCTCATCCACTTTGCCAATGGCACAACCGCCGGATTCGATTTCCTGGTGTACGTGCCGCCGCATCGCGCGTCACAAGTAGTAAAGGATGCCGGCCTCACCGGTCCAAGCGGCTGGGTCGGCGTGGATCGCACGACCCTGGCGACGAATTTTCCGGGTGTATATGCCGTCGGCGATATCACCGGCATCCCGCTTGCGATCGGCAAGCCCTTGCCCAAGGCCGGCGTGCTTGCCCACGGTCAGGCCGAGGTCGTGGCGCGCAACATCGCCGCCGAGATCCGGGGCGAACGCGCCCGCGCGGCGTTCACCGGCCATGGCGCGTGCTTTATTGAAATTGGCGACGGCCGCGCCGGTTATGGCAGCGGCAACTTCTACGCCGAGCCGGCGCCGCGCATCGCGCTGCGGCCGCCGGGGCGATTGCTGCATCTCGGCAAGGTGATCTACGAAAAATTCTGGTTGGCAAGCAGATTCTGAGCATGCCCAGGGCGCTCATCATTCTGCACGCGTCTCCCGACACACCCGATTGCCGCGCGTTGACCGCATTGCGGTTGGCGGGCGCCATGCTCGCCGAGGGCAAGGACGTGCGGCTGTTTCTGGTTGAGCACGGCGCGCAACTGGCCGATCCCAAGCTCGGCGCCGACAACCCGTGCCGCGCGCTGTTCTACGAGCTGCTCGACGTCGGGCTCAATGTGCAGGTGTGCGGCGGGACGATGAAAAAACTCGGCTGGGACCAGACCTATACCCTGCCCGGCATCCACAGGAGTTCCATGAAGGGCCTGAGTTCATTCGTGTCCGAATCCGACGAGATCGTCACGTTCTGATCCCGGCCGGTGGACGGCCCGGACCGGCTAATGCCGCGACGGCTCGATGGTGGCGTCGAGATTGAGTTCGTCGCAGAAGGCGGTGAAGTCCTGGCGCAGCTGGCCGATCGGCTGGCTGGCGGGAATGCTGACGGTCATGTTGAGCGTGAACATCGGCGTACCGGTATGGGCCGCCGGATAAGCCCAGGTGCTCATCTCCTCGATATTGATGTTGCGGCCGGCAAAAAATTCGGCGGTGTCGTGGACGATGCCGGGATGATCCATGGACACCACATCCACGACATAGGGCACCATGTTCGTGCCCGGCTGCCGCGCCTCTGTGGCCTTGCCGGTAATGGTCAGGGTGAGTTTCTGCTCCAGCTTCGGCAGCAGCGATTCGAGTTTGGCGACGGCGTTCCAGCTGCCCGACACCAGCATGATCAGGGCGAACTCGCCGCCCAGCACCGTCATGCGGCTGTCCTCGACGTTGCAGCCGGCGTCGAGAATCGACTTCGACAGTTCCCGGACGATGCCGGTGCGGTCACTGCCGAGCACGGACAATACGAGGTGTTTCTTCATGGATGGGAAAATGGGACAAAAACCGGTTCAGGGACGTCCTTACTTATCACAGCGGCTAGGATTACGACAGGGGAAGAGTTTTCGCGCGCTCCAGAATGGAAACCAGCGCACGACCGGCGACCTCGGCGCTATCTCCGAACGCCACCACTCCGTCTTCGTGTCCGGCCATGACAAACAGGCCGCTGTGTAACCGGCCATCACGGTACAGCCGCGCCACGGCCTCGGCCATGGCCGGCGTGCCGTAGGCCGCGCCCGCCGGCGTGGTTGGCAGACCCAGCCGACCGGCGGCCCGCCAGATTTCCGGCGAGTGGACGTGCAACACGCAACCAATGCGCGCATCGAGTGCGTACAGCATGGCGTGGGTCAGCGATTCCGATGACGGCGCCACCGGCCCTTCGGCCTCCAGCCGGTTGGCGGCGACATCGGCCCGGGTCACAAGGCTGTAGTGCTCCGCCCCGAGCACCGGGAGATGACCGGTTTGCGTGCCACTGACCAGAAACAGCCCGCGCGCACCGGCGTCGGCGGCCGGCGCTCGACAACTGACATTGCCGAATCCGATCCCGCCATAGCGTCCCGGATCCTGGCCGATCAGTCGCAACTGGTGCAACCGTGTTCGCCAGGCGTTGAGCGCATCGATCCAGGGCGTCGGCAGCGGCGCGCCCTGGTTAAAGCGAAGATCGAACTTGGTGACGCCTTCCTGTTCCAGTGTATTTCTCCGGATGTGAACTGGTTCACATCAGTCACAGCCTGACTACCACTAGCCTGAATCGTCGGTAACCTGAACCAGCGGTGACAACTACTGCGACTGATTGATAACCGCCGGTCGGACGACAGTAACCGCGTACACCCGCACGGGCAACCCGTTCCTGAAACATGACTATGTTAGTAATGGGGAACAAGAAAAACGACATGTGCAAATTGATGAACCCTATATATAGTCGGCGGCTCACCCGGCGCCTGCCAATCCTGCTCACCGCCCTGCTGTTCGCCGGTTGTGCATCGACATCTCCGGAAAAACCACTTCCCTATCCCCCCGCGGTCCTGCCGGCGGCGAGCGCCCCGCCACTCGATCCCATCGCACCCACGGTTGTCCGCCACGGTTCACGCAAGACAAAACTGATCGCGCTCACCTTCGACGCCTGCTCCACCCATGCGCCGAGCGGCTACGATCCGCGCATTGCGCGCATCCTGATCGAACAGCGCGTGCCGGCGACGCTGTTCCTCGGCGGCAAATGGATCCAGGAACACCCGGCGGAGGCGCGCGCGCTGGCGACCAACCCGCTGTTCGAGCTCGGCAACCATACCTACCTGCATCCGCACCCGACCCGGGTCTCCCCCGAACGACTGCGTCAGGAGATCGACTGGACCCAGAATGCGCTCTATCAGGTCAGTGGCCGGCAGGCGACCCTGTTCCGCGCGCCGTACGGCGAGATCGACTATCGCGTCGTCAAGATAGCCGCCGACGCCGGCCTCACGACCGTGCAATTCGATCTCGCCTCGGGCGATCCGGACAAGCGCATCAACCGCCAGAAACTCGCCGATTATGTCTCCGGCACGGCGCGCAACGGCAGTATCGTGGTCATGCACATCAACCACAACGGCAAACACACCGCCGCGGCGCTGCCGGAGATCATCCGTCGCCTGCGGGCGCGGGGATTTGAATTTGTCACCGTCAGTGAATTGATGGCGCGCGCGCAACCGCTCAAGCCGGACCCCGCCCAGGCCAAAATCAAACCGGCCCGGCCGATCGATAGCAACTGATGGCGCGGGGCGTCCGCCCGCGGGTCAGTGGCTGTGTGCGGCCTCGGCCTGTGGGCAGATAAAGGATTCTGCCTGCAGGGCATCGGGCGCGAGCGGTCCGGCAAAGGGTTGCGGCCGGACACGACGCTGGCGACACTCGTCATTGACCGCGGCGATTGCCAGGTCGGCCAGCTCTCGCCACGGCGAACCAGCACTGGCGTCATGCAGTGATGCGCCCAGCGGTTCGAGCCAGCGACCCAGGTGCTGTTCGAGGAAGCGCGCCACGGCATTGGCGGTGACATGCGATTCGCGGCGCCAGCCGCGCATCCGCGCCCAGGCCTCCTTGACCAGCAACAATCCGAGGAACTCCAGTTCGACGGAGAAATGATCGGGCAAATCGGGATTGGATGGCGAAAGACCGAAGCCGAAGGCCGCGTAAAAACCGTTCAGGTCCGCCAGTTCCACTTCGCGCCCGGCGAAGCGGCGCGCATCGCCAAAGGCCGTTTCGTGCAGGCGCACCGGACCGCCGGTGGCGAACAGACGCAGGTAATCCGCCGAAAGCGACTCCTCTTCCGCCTGCCGCCAGGCGCGCCGGGCGCGCGACAGATATCGCCTGATAGAGTCAGGGCCCTGCTCCAGCTCGATCGACAAGGCACTGAATCCTTCACGCACCTCGGCGACGTGGCCCGGTGAGGGCCAGGCGAAGGCGCGCGCCAGCAGACGATACAGCGCCGCCCGGGTGAGGAGTGTTTCAGCCTTGCTGTTTTCCCGTTTCATGGACATTCGCGGTTCACTCGATCCTGAGCGGTATCCAGTTCGACCAGGCCTTGCGCGAACCGACCTCGCGCGCTTCGCCCTCCCACACCGCAAACGCGGCCACGGTCTCGCTGCCGGGTTTCAGGCGCGGATCGCTGTCACCACCGGCCGCCAGCGGATAGGCGATCACCACCTGCCAGCGGCCGCGACTCCACGAACCGCGTCCTTCGGCGCGCTGCACGGGTTTCACCGTCATGGTGCCCCAACCCTCCGCCATCTGGTCGAGCACCGGGGTGCGGTTCGGATGCGAGATCGGATTGTCGAGGCCGATGGCGCCCAGGTAGGGGCGCACGTCGGTGGCACGCAACACCTGGTCCGGATAGACATCGGTGTGGGCGAACGGATAGAGGTCGCGCACCTTCGGCTCACCATGATCGAGGTCGCGCTGGAAGGCGGCGCGCCATTGCAGGATGGTGACGCGTCCGCCCGGGTTGCCCATCATGGGTGACGGCGGGGCGTCTTTGCCGGGCTTCACCGGCAGCTCCACCGCCACCTGGTCGCCGAAATTATCGACCACAATGCGGTCGCTGCGGGTGGGGTCGGGCCATTCGATGTGAAAGGCGATCCACTCCTGGTTGTGAACGGCGCGCACCGTGAGTTTTGACACCCCCACCTTGTTCACGCGCGGGGCGATGATACTTTGCGGCAACATCGCCACCGTGGTGACGGGGGCCGACCGCCACGCCGGCGCGTCGACCTGCAACAACTCTTGAAGACCCGCGCCCGTCTTCACGGCACGCAAGCCGTTCTGCGCGGGGGCCGCGGTGGCGATGCCGAGCGCGGCCAGGGCGAGGAGCGGCGCAAGACGGTGTCGGTTCATGGCAATCCCTCCTCAGGTGATGTTGGTGCGGTAGGCCTCGTACTTGCCGTCATAGGCGGCGCGTACCTGGATCGGTTCGCGCAACGGCACCCGCACCAGCTCCCGGCCACCCTCGTCGTAGCCGATGGCACGATCTCCCTCGACCTTGTAGCGGTGGATGATCTGCGGCGTGGAGCCGAACAGCAACAGCGCGCCCAGCAGTTTCTTGTCATCGGCGGCCTTGCGATAGGCGGCGATCGCCTCCGGCACGCCGTGGCCGAACATCTGCACCAGGAACGCCGGCGGCACGTGCACCGGCGGCACGTAGTAGACGTTCGGTTCGAGTCCAAACTGCGGGTACAGGGGCTTGGCGATCTTCGCCCCGTGCACGATGTAATCGAGCGGATTGTCCTCGCGCGCCGTGGTGGGCGTGCCGATGTAACCCTGCAAGCGGATCTTGCCGATGCAGGTGATGGTGCACTGCGTCTGGCGCCCACTCTCGACCGCCGGGTAACAACCGATGCACTTTTCGGAAACGCGCGTCATCGGATTGAAGAAGGTCTTCTTGTACGGACAACCCTTCACGCATTCGCGATAGCCGCGGCAGCGCGCCTGGTCGAGCAGCACAATGCCGTCCTCCGGACGCTTGTAGATCGACTGGCGCGGACAGGAACCGAGACAGGCCGGATAGGTGCAGTGATTGCAGATGCGCGGCAGGTAATACATCCACTGCGTGTGCGGCCCGGTCAGATACGCCCCCTGCCCCATCAGGCCGGCGGAGTCGTCCTCGCCGACGTTGGGATGGGCGTAGTCGAGATCGTTGGGCAGAAAACCGAGCACCGGCTCGCCTTCGCGCGCCGCCTCGAACAGGGTTTTACCCTGGTAGGTCTTGCCACCGACCTCCTGCACGCCCAGCTCGTCCAGAATCTTCACGTCCCAGCCGAGCGGGTAATAGCCGTAGGGCTTGGTCTCGACGTTGTTCCAGAACATGTACTCCTGGCCGCGCCCGGGCGTCCACGTGGTCTTGCACGCCACCGTGCAGGTCTGGCAGGCGATGCACTTGTTGAGGTCCATCACCATGCCGAACTGTTTCTTCGGGCGCACGCCCTCGTAGGGGTACTCCATGTCCCGTCCGATCTGCCAGTTGTAGACCTTTGCCATCGATGCGTTCCTCGAAAAATCGTTAAGCCTTCTTGAACCGGACAAAACCGCCGCTGAGATACTTCTTGAGCGCGGCGTTTTCGACCGTCGGGCGGAAACCGAGCTGCACCGGCCGCCATACGCCCTTGCCATCGATGCCGCCGTTCTCGGCCTTGGTGAACTTCGCGATCGACTCGCGCGGCGCGCCGGTCACGCAATGCACGTCGGCCTGGAAGCCCTTGACCAGTTCGTGCGTGAACAGCTTGCGCGTGATCAGGCTGGCGGTCTGGTGGGTGGGCTTGAGCCAGGAGCGCGTCAGCGACTGGTGCCCGCCGTAACGGAACAGCGACTGGTAGCGCGTCTCTTCGTTCTTGGCGAGCTTGTCCGGCCGCGATTCGTGCGCCTTGACCGTGCCGGGCGTGGCCATGTAGCCGTTGAACCACATGCGCGTGATGCCGGGCGGCGTGCCCGGATAATAACGGGCCCGCGCCATGAGCCGCGCGACCTTGTATTCCTCGCGGCGGTTGGGATCGTTCCAGCCGCGGAACGGCAGTTCGTCCGGGTCGCCGTCGATCCACACGTAGTCGCCGTCGGTAATGCCGAGGCGCTTGCCATCCTGCGGGCTGATGTCGACGTACATCTCGCCGGTACCGGGGCTGCGCTTGTCGCGCCGGTACATGTCGCCGAACGGACCGAACAGCGCCGCCATGTAATCCGTATCGACCGGCATGGTGTGCGCGCCGTGCCGGTACTTGGGGGTGTGGAAGACGTAACGGTAACCGCGGTCGGCCAGCGGGTGCTTGGTGCGCAACAACGCCTCGACGCTGTAGCTGCTGTTGCGCATCTGCCGGCTCATGTGCGAACGGTCGCCGGCGGCGATCTTCCAGTCGGCCGGGCGCTTCTGACGGATGGCCGGGTGCGGTGCGGCCGCGATCGCGCACGGATCGTAAAAAGTGGCGTCCGACGGTTCGCGGTGCACCACCAGGTTCTCGCCGGCCTCGATGAACTCGGTTTCCGGCCGGTAGAACTCCAGGCGCCCGGTCTTCGTGTACCACGGCTTCGACTCCTGCACCTGCTCGTAGGAGTTGATGCGCGGATAGGTGCGGGTGTTCATGAGCGCCGGGATGCCCTGTTTCGCCAGTTCCTCGAGCTTTTCGAAGCGATAGCCCTTGAGCGGTGCCGAACCGTCGACAATACGTTGCAGGTACACCTCCGGACGATTGTTGGCGATGAACTGCCACATCTCCTCGAAACGCCGGTCGCCGGTCAGGCGCGCGAGTTCGCGCGACACCCCGAGATAGGTGTCGTTGTCGGAGACGGTATTAAAGGCGCGATTGATCGGCGTGCGCGGGTAGATCTGCACGAACGGATTGGTGTTGGAGGCGGTCATGTCCGGGTACTTGAACTCCATCCACGAATCGACGCCGTAAACGATGTCCGAGTATTCGCACGAGGCCGTCCACCACCATTCGTTGTACACCACCAACTCGCAGCGCGGCAGCGTGTTGTTGACGACGTCGAAGTGGCCCTTCTGGTTGCCGAGCGAGGAGTTCGAGTTGACCTGCCAGATCGCCTTGGTCGGTGTCGGCACGTGGGCGCCGGTGGTGATCGTCTTGTTGCCGGCCTTCATGATGCGCTCGCCGTTGGCCCAGTAGTGCATCGACTCGTAGCGGATGTAGGGCTTGACCGTGACCGGACCATTGGCGTCGAGCTGCAACTTGAACGGGTCTTCCATGGCGAAGCGACCGATGCCGGAAAACAGCGTCAGCTTGTAGTTGCCGGCGTAGGAGCCGACATTGCCGCCGTGCCGGCCGAGCGCGCCGGCCAGCGCCGATACCAGGAAGATGGCGCGGTCCTTGTTGTCGTTGTTGAAGAACTGGTTCGGCCCCATGCCGCAGGCGAAGAGGGTCCGTCCACCACTCGCCGCTATGGCGCGTGCCAGACCGACCGTGGCCGCTTTCGGCGCCCAGGTCAGCTTCTCGACCTGCGCCGGGGTCATGTTCTTGTCCAGATACTCGCGAGTCAGGTCGAACACCGGTCGGCACTCGACGCTGCGGCCGTTGGCAAGCTTGACCTGGAAGCGGCCGTCGAGCGCGGGTTTCACCCCGGTCTTGTCGAAATGGGCGCCAAGCTGGTCGCGCGACACGGCCACCGGTTTGCCGGTCGCTTCGTCCCACATGACAAAGTCGGCCAGATCGCCGGCCAGCTTGTCATCCACATACGTGCCGTTTTGATTCACCGTGGGCGGTGCCTTTTCACCCTTCGCCAGCATGTGCGTCCAGTTGGCGAGCGTGGCGTTCTGGTGGCCGGGAAACACGTCGCTGGCCTTGAGACGATCGAGCGTATCCATGCGCACCAGGGTCGGCAAGTCGGTGAAGCGCTGGACAAAATCCGCGTCGTACCGTTTCTCGCTCATCAATACCTGCGCCACCCCCAGCGCAAAGGCCGGATCGGTGCCCGGGCGGATGACAATCACGTCGTCGCACTTGGAGGCGGTGGCCGAATACTCGACCGTGACCGCCACCGTGCGCGCGCCCTTGAGCCGCGCCTCGGTCAGCCAGTGCGAGTCGGGCATCTTGGTGGTGATCCAGTTCATGCCCCAGGAAATGATGAGCTTGGCATTCTCGGTGTCGAACAGCTCGAAATCGTTGGTCTGTTCACCGGTCACCATCGGGTGTCCCGGCGGCAAATCGGTGTGAAACGAATAGGAGTCCCAGGCGCTCGACGCCATGGCCTGATCGGGCCCGACCTTGCGGACGTGCGAATCGAGCAGCGCCATCGAATTGCCCATGCGGAAGGCGCCGACGATGCGCAGCGCGCCCTGCTTGGCCATGCCACCGCGGAACTTCATGACGCGCGTGCCGGCGCCGCCGGCGGCGGCGATCATGTCCGGGTCGTAGCCCTGCGCCTTCAGATAACGCCGGCCCTGCTCGCCCGAATAGGTGCGGGCGATGTTGACGAGGCTGTCGGCGTGATAGCGGTAGGCGTCTTCATGCGACACGCGCACCCACGAGTCCCAGCCGCGGCGCATGAGGTTGCGCGGCGCGGCGCCGGTGACCGGGTCGCGCGGAAAACCGCGATCGACCCACTCCTTGAAACCGCGGCGGATAAAGGCACCGTTAACGCGGCGGTCGCCGTAGAAGCGGCGCGCCAGCACCAAGCCCTTCTGGCAGCAGCGTGGGTCCCAGCGGTGCGAGGCGCCGTTCCCGTGAAGATCGGTGGCCTTGCCATATCCGTACGTGGGTTCGACGCGCACCACGACGTTGTTCTTGACGTGCGCGTTGAGCAGACAGTTGTGGGTGTCGTTCGGGCAGCAGAGAAAGACGAATTTCGAATCGGTGCGGAACACATCGCGGTAGATACGTTCCCAGTCGCGGCTCGGGTAATCCTTCAGGGGGTTATCGACCCTGACCGGCGTCAGGTAGCGGAACTGCGCCATCAACACCCCGGGGGTGGCGGCCGCGAAACCGGCGGCCCCGGCCATTTGCAAAAAACGCCGCCGTGCAGCCGAAAAGCTGCTGTCATTCGATTTGGCCATGCACCTCTCCTTCTCCCGTTACTGTCAACCCGCCGATAACGAAAACGCTATGGCGGACTTTCGGGCATGAAGGTCTCAGCGGCTTTGACCGGGATCAAGAATTCCGACAGAGAAATCCCGAAACGTTTGACCCTGGTCAAGCGACGGCGCCATTCCCTGGCCGCCGGCGCGGCTACTCCCGGTGCCGAAAGTCGCTTATCATCCGCGTCCGACCTGCGAACCTTTCCATGTCCCCGGTCAACGATTCCTCCCGCGCCATCGGCCTGTGGCTGTTGCTGTTATGCGCCATGATCTTCGTCATGGTGGTGGTCGGCGGTGTTACCCGACTGACACAGTCGGGTTTGTCGATCGCTGAATGGAAACCGGTAGTCGGTGCGGTTCCTCCACTGTCCGAAAAAGCCTGGCAGGAGGAATTCGCTATCTACCGGCGCACGCCGGAGTACATGAAGATCAACACCGGCATGGATCTCGCCGGCTTTCAGCGCATCTACTATGTCGAGTGGTTCCACCGTCTGTGGGGACGGCTGATCTTCTTCGCCGCCCTGCTGCCGCTCGTATATTTTCTGGCCCGGCGACGCATCCCGACCGGCTTCGGCTGGGCGCTGGCCGCGGTGCCGGTGGGCGTGGCGCTGAACGGCGCGCTCGGCTGGTTCATGGTGGCCAGCGGGCTGGTCGATCTCCCGCGCGTCAGCCCCTACCGGCTCACCGCCCACCTCGGATTCGCCGCGCTGATTTACGGTTATGTGCTATGGCTGGCGCTGCGTCTGCTGTGGCCACAGAGGAATATCCAGCAGGGTCCGCAACGGCTTGGCTGGGCGGTCGTGATCCTGACCTTCATCACCCTGCTGGCCGGCGGCTTCGTGGCCGGCACCCGCGCCGGCCTTTCCTACAACACCTGGCCGCTCATGGGTGAAAGTTTCTTTCCGGTCGGGATGTGGGCGCAATCGCCGTGGTGGGTCAACCTGTTCGAGAACGTGGCCACGGTGCAGTTCAACCACCGGCTGCTGGCCTATGCCCTGACCGTCATGATCTGCCTGTGGTGGTGGCGGGCTGGCAAAACGATGATGAGCCCGCTGACCGCCCGGCTGCACCACCTGCTGCTGGCGACAATGGCTCTTCAGGTCGGGCTGGGCATCGGCACACTGTTGATGCACGTGCCGGTGGTGCTCGCGGCGGCGCACCAGGGAGGGGCGCTCCTCCTCTTCACGGTTGTCCTGGCCTTCGTGTACTCGCTTCAGCCGGCACGCCGCTGAACCGGATCAGCCGCGCAGCGGCAACTCCTGGTCGAGCAGGCGCTCAAGCTCATCGAGTGGCAATGGCCGGCTATAGAACGAGCCCTGCATCTGGTCGCAGCCGCAGGCGCGCAGAAAGGCGAGCTGTTTCTCCGTTTCCACCCCTTCGGCCACGACCGTGAGCTTGAGGTTGTGGGCCATGGCGATGATCGTGCTGACGATCGAGGCATCGTCCTTGTCATCCGGGATATCGCGCACGAAGGAACGATCGATCTTGAGGATGTCGATCGGAAAGCGTTTGAGGTAGGACAGCGACGAGTATCCGGTCCCGAAATCGTCAATGGCCAGCCGGCAACCGAGTGAATCGAGCCGGGTCAGCAGGTCGAGGGTCTCCTGGGCGTTTTGCATCAGGATGCTTTCGGTGATCTCTAACTCCAGGCGCCGGGGGTCGAGCCGGCCTTCTTCCACCAGCGATATCACCTGGTCGGCAAACCCGCGGGTAACGAACTGGCGCGCCGACAGATTGATGCTGATGCGCAGGTCACGCCCGGCGGTCTTCCAGCGGGCGAGTTGCTCGGTGACGGTCGTGATGACCCATTCGCCCACCGGCACAATCATGCCGGTCTCCTCAAGCAGCGGGATAAACTCGGCCGGCTGCACCAATCCGAGTTGGGGCTGGTTCCAGCGCAGCAATGCCTCGACCGCCACCACGCGCCGTGTGCGCAGATCCACCAGTGGCTGGTAATGCAGCACGAGTTCGCGGCGTTCCAGGGCACGGCGCAGTCCGGTTTCCAGCGCCAGCCGTTCGACCGCGCGGGCGCTCATGTCGGCCGAATAGAACTGGTAGGTGTTGCGCCCGGCCTCCTTGGCCCGGTACATGGCCGTATCGGAGCTCTTCAGCAGGTCGTTGGCGTTGTTGCCATCTTCCGGGTAAACGCTGATGCCAATGCTGGTGGTGATGAACAGTTCCCGCTCGCCCAGGTCGAGAGGGCTGGCGAAGGCCTGCAGGATCTTGCGCGCCACCCGCACCACGTCGTCGGTGGAGTGCAGGTCCTCGAGCAGGATCGCAAACTCGTCGCCGCTCAGGCGCGCCACGGTATCGGCCTCGCGCACGCAGGATTTCAGCCGCTCGGCCAGCGCCCGCAGCAGACGGTCGCCAACGTCATGGCCGAGGGTGTCATTGATGACCTTGAAGCGATCGACATCGAGAAACAGCACGGCGGTCGAGCGCGGCGTGCGCGGCGCGCGTTGCAGGGCGTGTTCGAGGCGATCCAGGAACAGCGTGCGGTTGGGCAGGCTGGTCAGTACGTCATGGTAGGCCAGGTACTGGAGCTGCTGCTGGGCCTGCATGCGTTCGGTGATGTCCTTGCCGGTTGACACGAAATGGGTGATGCGGCGATTGGCATCACGGATCGGGGTAATGGTTTTTTCCTCGAAATACAGCGTGCCATCCTTGCGGCGGTTGGTGATCACGGCGCGAAACACGTCGCCCGCCAGGATGGTGCCCCAGAGTTTTTGGTAAAAGGCCTGATCGTGCTGGCCGGACTTTACCAGTCGCGGAGTCTGGCCCGCGGCCTCGACCAGGGTATAACCGGTGTTGTGTTCGAAGGCCGGATTGACGTACTCGATGACGCCGTTCGCATCGGTGATCAGCACGCTGTCGGCGGTCTGCTCGACGGCGCTGGACAGCTTCTGCATCTCTTCCTCGGCGCGCTTGCGTTGCGTAATGTCGCGCACGATGCTTTGCAAACGCCCGTCCTCCAGCATCGACGCACTGATCTCGACATCAATCAGATGGCCGTCCTGGTGGCGCAATCGCCGCTCCAGCATGATCGAGCGGACCGTCCGCAGCAGGGCCAGCTGCGGCGGCGGATCGCCCGGCGGGATCAGGTCCTTCATGTTCATCCGCAGAAGCTCATCTTCGCGGTAGCCGACCATCGCGCAGCCGCGCGGGTTGACGTTGACGTAATGTCCATCACTGTCGGCGATGAAAATGCCGTCGGCCGCCTCCTGCATCAACGCGCGATAGCGCTGCTCGCTCAGCACCAGGGCCTGTTCGGCCAGCTTGCGTTCGCTGATGTCGTGCACGAATACCAGTCCGGCCGGCTCGCCCTGCCACGTGGTCAGGGTGGCGGTGATCTCCACGGGCACGGACTGTCGGTCCTTGGTGACAAACACGGTCTCATAGGTGCCCGGGACGGATTTGCCGTCCTGACGATCGCGGAAGCGCTGCAACACCTTCTCGATTTCGTCCGGGTGAACCAGCTCCGGGATCCCGGTCCGGGCAATTTCTTCGAGCGTGTACCCGAGCAGACGACACAGGCGCGGGTTGGCAAACATGTGTTTGCCATTGTGGTTGACCAGGATACCGACGTTGGCGTTCTCCGTGAGTGCGCGGAAATTGACTTCGCTCTGCCGAAGCGCCTGTTCCGCCTGGCGCCGCTCCGTGATGTCGGTGATAAACCCTTTGAGCGTCAGCAGTTCACCGTTGTCGGCGAACACGCCTTCGCCCTGCTCCCAGACCCATTTTTCCCGGCCATCGGCGGCACGGATGCGGTAGCTGATCGTGAAAGGACGCCTTTGTCCGACCGCAGCCTGCGCCTCGTCCCAGACCATCTGGCGGTCATCCGGATGAATCAGATCTCCATAATTGATGGTGCGACGGGTGACAAAATCATCGGGCGCATGGCCGGTCAGGGCCAGGCTGCCTCCGCTGATGAAATCCGCCGTCCAGTCGGGGTCGTTCCGGCAGCGATACACCATGCCCGGCAAATTGCTGAGCAGCGTGGCATGGATACGCTGGCTCTCGCGCAATTGCTGTTCGTGCAGCAGCCGCACCAGTGCGCTGCCGGTGCGACCGGCAAACAATCGCAAAAAAGTTTCGGTGCGTTCGCGATCGGCCAGCGGCTGTCGGTCCATGACCACCAGGATGCCCAACGGCTGGCCATCCGGCCCATGCAGGGCCTTGCCGCAATAGCTGTCGATGCCCATCTTCACCAGCATCGAATCTTCCGGAAAGAGCTGCTGGACATTACTCTCATACGTACAGAAACCGCTCTCGATCACGGATTCACAGGGCGTGCCCGCGAGGTCGTAATGGAGATTGTCGACCGCCTGCCGATCGACGGTGAGGCTCAGGGTGCGAACCGAATGACCGTCCGGTTCCAGCGCGCCGACGAAGGCAAACGCCACCCCCAGGGTGTTGGCCAGATAAGCGGTGGTGGCGGCAAAAAACTGCTCAGCGGTCGCAGCCGACAACACGGCCGCCAGATCCTCCAGCGTCACCGTGGCCGATCGCCCGCCCGGTCGCGAGGCGGCATCCGCCCGCGCAGGACGGGGCTGCTTGCCCCCTTGTCGCGACAACGTCTTGTCTCCCATGCCAACCAGACAGGCCGGATGGCCGTTCCCGAATCAGTTTAGGGTGGTGCGTCCTGCGGATTGCCAGCGGCGGATGCCCTGCCGTGGGGTGCCGCTGAATACGGCCCGTAACCCATCAGCTTAGTCAAGAATGAGCACCGGCTATACCACGGCCCGGTGAATCGCCAGACCGGCCTACGAATTGGTGCACAATTAGATAAGGACAATGGCTCACAGTGGACTTTGCTCATTTATCCACGAAAATAGCCGCATGTCCGTATTGACCCTCGGTCACCAGCTGCTGGCGCTGGTCTCCATCCTCGGTTTCATCCAGCGCGGGATATGGATGGCCGGAGGTTCGCCGCTGCTCACGAAACGCTGGGTACGGATAGCCCCGCACGTGGTCGATACCGCGCTGTTGGCCACCGGCATCGCCCTGCTGCTGCCGCTGCTCCAGCACCCGGATACACCGGCGTGGTCCTGGCTGGGGCCCAAGCTGGTCGCACTGCTGGCCTATATCGGACTCGGGATGCTGGCCTTGCGGCCCGGGCGTTTGCGGTCGGTCCGCATCGCGGCCTTTTTCGCGGCGCTGTCGATGTTCGGCTATATCATCGGCGTGGCCACGACGCGCAGCGCCACCCTGGCGCTGTTCTGAGCGGCGAGCGAACCGACACATGGCTTCCACGCCTCCCGCAATCGTTCCCGAACCCGGCGCGAATGGATTGACGTTGTTCTCCGCCCCGCACCGGCTGTTTTTTGCCGCCGGCATGGTTCAGGTTCTGCTGACGATACTCTTCTGGGCGGCCGAGCTGGCGATGCGTCTGGCGGAGTACCCGGGCCGTCTCGTCATCGCGAGCTCCGACGTTCATGCCTGGCTGATGGTGTACGGGGTATTTCCATTTTTCATTTTTGGTTTTCTGTTCACGGTCTATCCGCGCTGGATGGCTCAGGAAGCGATCGGGCGTACAAGCTACACGCGCGCCGCCCTGCTGCTCATCGCCGGACTAACATTCATCTACGCCGGGTGGTGGCTGGGTCGCGCCACGCTGCTCACCGGACTGGCTATCTTCCTCGCCGGCTGGCTGAGCGCGCTGACCACGCTGTTCGGGGTCTACCGGCGCGCGCGCACACACAGTGTCCACGAACCGCTGCTGAATGCCGCGCTCATTGCCGGCGCATTCGGCATCGCGAGCTTCATGGTCGGCGTGGTCAGCGGCGATCGCTTCTGGCTGGCCCTGGCCCGCGAGGCCGGGCTGTGGCTGTTTCTGGTGCCGGTGGTGTTTCTGGTCAGCCACCGCATGATCCCGTTCTTCAGTCAGAGCGTGATCATGAATTATCTGATGCAACGGCCGGGTTGGGCCCCGCCGCTCATGCTGGTGTGCGCGGCCGGCCACGCGCTGCTGGAGCTGAGCGGATTGCCGCAGTGGCGCTTTCTGGTCGACGCGCCGCTGGCCGTGGCGGCATTGCACCTCAGTTACCTCTGGCAGTTTCGCGCCAGCTTCCACGCCCGCCTGCTGGCCATGTTGCACATCGCGTTCCTGTGGCTGGGCGTGGCCATGTCGTTGTTCGCGTTGCAGAGCATCGCCTGGCTGATCACCGGCAGCGACTGGCTGGGCCGCGCGCCCGTGCATGCGCTGGGCATCGGTTTTCTGGCGGGCATGATCGTGGCCATGGCCTCGCGCGTGACGCTCGGCCATTCCGGGCGTTCACTGCTGGCCGACCGCATGACGTGGCTGGCGCTGCTCGGCGTGAACGGGGTCGCCCTGCTGCGCGTGGCGGCCGAGTTGGTGCCGGCCGGCGCGGCCGCCGTCCTCAACCTGTCTGCGGCGCTGGCCTGGCTGGCGGTGCTCGGCGCGTGGGTTGTGCATTATCTGCCGATCTATTTTCGTCCGCGCCTAGACGGTCGACCGGGGTGATCGTCGGCCGCGGACGCCGCGGCGTCTCGTATCTAGAGCGAGCTGAAAAAGTCCAGGACGGACTTTTCCAGCACTCTAACTAGAACCCATCTCAAAAATGCATCACTACTAACCGCAGATAAACGCAGGAAGGGATGGATGAACGCAGATACACCAGAATCCGCGTTCATCTGCGTATTCCATTTGCGTTCATCCGCGTTCCAGGTTCTTAACCAGTGATTTTGAGATAGCTTCTAAAGTGACAATGGTCAATACCAGCCACGTGGGCCTGGTGTAGGGTGGCCACCCGATGACCCGCACGTCGCTCCCTTTACTCACTATCCGTGGCCGTCAGCTGCTGCCCGTCATTCAGGGCGGCATGGGCGTCGGCATTTCGGCGCACCGGTTGGCCGGTGCGGTGGCGCGGGCGGGTGCCGTGGGCACCATCGCCAGCGTCGATCTGCGCCGCCTGCATCCCGACCTGATGAAACGGTTGCGCAAGTGCAACGATCCCGTCATGCACGGGGCGGCCAATGTCGAGGCACTCGACCGCGAGGTGCGCGCGGCCAGGAACATCGCCGGGCCTGACGGTTTCATCGCCGTCAACGTCATGCGCGCGCTGTCCAACTACGCCGAGAGCGTGGTGCAGGCCTGCAAGAGCGGGGCGAATGCCATCATTGCGGGCGCCGGCCTGCCCTTCGACCTGCCGGCGCTGACCGAGAAATTCAAGGACGTCGCGCTGATTCCTATCCTGTCGGAGGAGCGCGGCGTGCGCGTGGTGCTGAAAAAATGGATGCGCGTGGGCCGCCTGCCGGATGCCATCGTGATCGAACACCCGCGCTACGCCGGCGGCCATCTCGGCGCGACGCGGCTGGACGAGGTGAACGACCGCCGTTTTGATTTTGGGCACGTGCTGGCCGAAATCCGCCGGGTGTTCGCGGAACTGGGGATTGCCTTCGACCGCATCCCGCTGATCCCGGCCGGCGGCATCAACTCCTACCAGAAAATCCGCGAGCTGTTCAACCTCGGCGCCGCCGGCGTGCAGATCGGCACGCCGTTCGCGGTCACCGAAGAATGCGATGCCCACCCCAATTTCAAAAAGGTGCTGGCCGAGGCCGGACCGGAAAACATCGTGACCTTCATGAGCGCCGCCGGCCTGCCGGCACGGGCGGTGCTGACCCCGTGGCTGCGGCGCTATCTGGCGCGCGAGGATAAGCTGCGCGCCCGCGCCGACCCGTCCTGCGGGCAATGCCCGCAACGGCTGGAGTGCCTCAGCCACTGCGGCTTCAAGGACGGCAACCCGCAAAGCGGACAGTTCTGCATCGAGACCCAGCTGGCCGCCGCCCAGCGCGGCAATGTCGAGCAGGGACTGTTCTTCCGCGGCAGCGAGTCTTTGCCCTTCGGCCGGGAGATACGCCCGGTCGCCGACCTGCTCGATCGCCTGCTGAATCCTCCGTCCGGCGCGCCGGCGGCGGTTTGATTCACAGACTCGGCGTCGGGTCCTTGCCGCCGCGGCGGCGCGCCTCCAGCCGCAACTGGCAGGGCATGCAGCGCTTGGCCGTCGGCCAGGCTTCGAGGCGATCCGGCCTGATGGTGTCGTCGCAATCAAGACAGATACCATAACGGCCCTCGGCGATGCGGGTAAGCGCCGCCTCCACATCGGTCAGCTCCTCGACCTCGCGTTCACGCTGCGCGAGGTTCAGACCCTGAAGCAGATTGGCGACAGATTCGTCGCCCGCGTCGTGTACGCTGCCGGCAAGTTCAAGATAGTCGTCGCGATTCGTTGCGATCAGCGCATCGTGGATGAGCCGGCGCAATTGCTCGCGCCGTTCGCGCAAAATCTCTTTGAACATGTCGAGCTGCTGGCTGCTGAGCGTCGCCATCGCTACTCCTTGATCTGCATCAACGAATCCTGATCCGGTTCCATACTAGTGTGGTTCCGCCATGCACGCCAGTTTTCCGGAACGGCCGTGACCATGAATACGGATCAAGCAGATGATAGTTGATCAGAGGTTCCCTAGCCGGGAGAAAGCGGAATGGCGACCACCGCCGCGCCAGCCTCGAATCCGTCCGACTCGGCCTCGACGCGGATGAAACCGTTGGTGTCCGCCATGGGGCGAAGCTGATGGGAGCCCTGCCCTTTCAGGGCTTCGGCCATGAGCCGGCCGTTCTCCGAATACAGGCGCGCGCGCAGGAACTCGGTGCGACCGGCCCGGCGGCGAAAACCATTGCTGGCGGTCGCGGCCAACTCGATCATGCCGCTGGACGCATGGTGCCAGGCACACAGCGCCGGCTCGACAAACAGCAGGAAGGTGACCAGGCTCGACACCGGATTGCCGGGCAACGCAAAAAAATGCGTGCGCTCGCCGAGGCGACCGAAGGCGATCGGCTTGCCGGGCTTGATGCGCACCTTCCAGAAATGGATTTCGCCGATCTCGGCGAACACCTGCTTGACCAGATCGTGATCGCCAACCGAAACGCCGCCGCTGGTGATGACGAAATCGAAGCCGCCATCGGGCCATCCCTGGCCTGCGGCCCTCGCCTCGGTCCTATCGGCGAAGCCGCCAGCTTTTTGAAGCAATGCCCGCAGGGCATCGGGCTCGTCGCGCACCGTACCGCCGTCGATCGCCTCGGCGCCGAGCGCGCGAATTTGCAGCAGCGTGGCGAGCCGGTTGGATTCGTAGATCTGACCGGGCTGCAAGGGCTGGCCGGGGGCGACCAGCTCGTTGCCGGTGGCGACCACCAGCACGCGCGCACGACGAAACACATCGATCTTGTCGATACCCGCGGTCGACAGCAACGCAAGATTCCAGGCATTCAGCCGCTGACCCGGACGAAGCAATTCATGGCCGGCAGGAAAATCCTCGCCGCGGCGACGGATGTGCTGACCTGCCTTGATGCTGCGTGGAAAAACGATTCGCCCATCCTGCTCGTGGATGTCTTCCTGGATCACGACCGTATCGGCACCGGCCGGCAAGGGCGCGCCCGTGAAGATGCGCATGGTCGTGCCCGGTTTGAGCGTGGCCGGCGCCTGTCCGCAGCTCGATTCGCCGTGCAATGGCAGGCGGAAATCGTGCGCCGCCAGATCGGCCAGCTTCACGGCGTAGCCGTCCATGGCCGAGTTGTCGAAGGCCGGATTGTCGACGCGGGCGCGGGGCGTATCGGCCAGATAGCGCCCGCCGGCATCGACCAGCGGCACGGACTCGCGTTCCGTGCACGCACGAACACCTTGCAGAATGGCGGCACGGGCTTCTTCGAGGCTCAGCATAACGATCACTTCACTGGCGGTTACGGTAACGCATTTCCGGGCAGGCGCCCAGCGGTTATCATGGCATCGTTTCACCCGCCCTTACCGGAGAAGACGCATCATGAGCAAAGCCGACCGGCCATTCGCAGCGCTGAACGTGGCCATCCTGACCGTATCCGACACCCGCACCCCGGAGACCGACACCTCCGGCGACACCATCGCCGACAAGCTCAAGGCCGCCGGCCACCGGGTCGCTGCACGGGTCATCCTGAAAGACGACATCGAGGGTCTGCGCACGCAGGTGAAACGCTGGATCGACGATTCGAAGATTGACGCGGTCATCTCCACCGGTGGCACGGGCCTGACCCAACGCGACATCACCCCCGAGGCATTGGCGCCGCTCATCAACAAACCGATTCCGGGTTTCGGGGAATTGTTCCGCCACCTGTCCTATGCGGAGATCGGTTCCTCAACCATCGAATCGCGCGCCTTCGCCGGCATCTGCGGCGGCACCATTCTCTTCTGCCTGCCGGGGTCGACCGGCGCCTGCCGGCTCGGGATGGACAAGATCATCCTCGAACAGCTCGACAGCCGCTACAAACCCTGCAACCTGGTGGAGTTGCTGCCACGGATCAAACATGAGCACGCGCCGCATTAAGAAGAAGAAAAAATCCCGCCCACTGCGTCAGCGCTTCGCCGATGGGAGGCGTAATAGGCTGGACGTCAGGGACACGTGTCCGAGGGCCGCAGGCCAGGGACGGCCTGGTCGCGGTTTAACGCACCTCAACCGGCGCGGTGAGGCGCACATGGTCGACGTCGGCGCCAAGGCCGTGACCGTTCGCGAGGCAGTTG
>CAKKRZ010000187.1 GCA_919902925.1 Acidiferrobacterales bacterium
CGCGGCCACCCGCGGCTGGGTGAGCTTCCTGCTGCCGAGCCCGCGCGATCACGCCAACCTGGTCCCGATCGTCCCGATCGCAGACGATCGCCATGCCCGTACTGAGGGCCCGGCGAGCCACCGGCGCCGGCGCGACGGTTTTACCCTGACCGATCCGCGCATGTCCGCGCGCGCGGTGCAGAACGAGGTCCACTACTGCATCTACTGCCACGATCACGATGGCGATTTCTGCGCCAAAGGTTTCCCGGAAAAAAAGGGCGAGCCGGACAAAGGCCTCAAAAAGGATCCACTCGGCGTCATCCTCACCGGCTGCCCGCTCGACGAAAAAATCTCGGAGATGCATCGCCTGAAGCGCGACGGACATACGCTCGGGGCGCTGGCCATGATCATGGTCGACAACCCGATGTGCCCGGCCACCGGCCATCGCATCTGCAACGACTGCATGAAGGCCTGCATCTACCAGAAGCAGGAGCCGGTCAACATTCCGGAAATCGAGACCCGCTGCCTGACCGACGTGCTCGCCCTGCCCTGGGGCGTGGAAATCTACGATCTGCTGACACGCTGGAATCCGCTGCGTCGCACGCAATACCTGGCGCGTCCTTATAACGGGCTCAAGGTGCTCGTGGCCGGCATGGGACCGGCGGGCTTCACACTCTCCCATCACCTGCTGATGGAAGGGTTCGCGGTGGTCGGCACCGAAGGCCTCAAGATCGAACCGCTGGCGCGCGAGCTGATCGACCGGCCGGTACGTGACTGGGCGACACTGGAAGAGCGGCTGGATGAGCGCGTCATGGCCGGTTTCGGCGGCGTGGCCGAATACGGCATCACCGTGCGCTGGGACAAGAATTTCCTCAAACTCATCTATCTCACGCTCGCCCGCCGCCCGACCTTCCAGGTCTACGGCGGGGTGCGCTTCGGCGGAACCATCACGGTCGAGGAGGCCTGGTCGCTGGGTTTCGATCATGTCGCCATCGCCGTCGGCGCCGGCCTGCCGCAGGCCCTGCCGATCCCGGGCTCGCTGGCGCGCGGCATGCGTCAGGCCAATGACTTCCTGATGGGTCTGCAACTGACCGGCGCCGCCAAGCGCTCCAGCCTGGCCAACCTCCAGGTGCGCTTGCCGGCGGTGGTGATCGGCGGCGGGCTCACCGGTATCGATGCCGCCACCGAGGTGCAGGCCTATTACCTCGCCCAGGTGGAAAAAACCCTGGAGCGCTGCGAGGCGCTGGGGGAAACAACGGTACGTGCCGGACTGGATGAAGAATCGCTCATGGTCCTCGATGAATTCCTGGAACACGGGCGCGCGGTGCACGCCGAGCGCGAGCGCGCCCGCCGCAGCGGCGAAGTGCCGGACTTCGCGCCGCTGCTGCGCCGCTGGGGCGGGGTCACGGTCGTCTACCGACGACCGCTGGCCGAATCGCCGGCCTATGTCCGCAATCACGAGGAAATCACCAAGGCCTTCGAGGAAGGCGTCACCTACGCCGAAGGGTTGAGCCCGAAACGCGCCGCCCGCGACCGCTTCGGGCACATCGAGGCACTGGTGTTCGCGCGCCAGGCGCCGGCGGCCGACGGTCACTGGCGCGACATCGGCGAGGAAACCGCGCTGCCGGCGCGCTGCGTGCTGGTGGCCACCGGTGCCCGGCCGAACGTGGCCTATGCCTTCGAACACAAGGGCCACTTCGTCAAGGAGCGCGGACACTACCAGACCCACGTCGTGCGCGACGGCGCGACCCATCCGGTGCCGACCGCGGCCCACTGCAAGAGTCCAGGCTTCGGCGCCTTTACCTCGTACGCGCACCACGGCCGGTTCGTCTCGTTCGTCGGTGACACGCATCCCGACTTCAACGGCAACGTGGTCAAGGCCGTTGCCTCCGGCAGCCGCGTCTATCCGAAGATCGTCGAGGTCTTCGGGACACGAGCGCAAGCACGCGGCGATACGCGCGAGCTGGCCGGTTTTCACGCGCGCATGTCAGACCTGTTCCGCGCCGAGGTCGTGGCGGTGACGCGTCTGGCGGACGACGTGATCGAGCTGACGGTGCGCGCGCCGATGGCCGCGCGCCGCTTCCAGCCCGGCCAGTTCTTCCGCTTGCAGAATTTCGAATCGTCCGCGCCGCTGCTCGCGGGCACGCGCCTGCACACCGAACCGCTGGCGCTGGCCGGCGCGCGCGTGGACGCGGAGCGCGGCACGGTGTCAATGATCGTCTTTGAGCGTGGCGCCAGTTCGCGTCTGGTCGCCACCCTGAAACCCGGCGAGCCGGTATTGTTGATGGGCCCCACCGGCGTGCGCACCCGCGCCGGCCATGCCGGCGACACCATCCTGCTCATCGGCGGCCGGCAGGCCGCCGCCATTCTGCTCGCGACCGGCCCAGCCTGGCGCGCCGCCGGCGCGCGCGTGCTCTACTTCGCCCTGTTCGCGCGCGAACAAGATGTTTTTCTGCGCGCTGCCGTCGAAGCCGCCGCCGACAACATTATCTGGTGCGTCCGCGGCGACGGGACGTTCCAGCCCCGCCGCCCTGGCGACCGCGTCGTCCGCGGCGAGATCGCCGCCATTCTGAATCGATACGCCCACGGCCAGCTGGACGACGGAAACCCGATCCCGTTCACGCAGGTCAACCGCCTGCAAGTCATCGGCGATACCGCGCTGTCACGAATCGTTCGCGAACTCAGGCACGGTTCGCTGGCCGCGGCGCTGGCCGGGGTGGTGGAATCCACCTGTGCCGTGCACGGCATGATGCAATGCATGTTGAAAGGCGTGTGCTCGCAGTGCCTGCAATGGCAGATCGATCCCGCCACCGGCCATCGCACCAAGGCGGTGTTCGCCTGTTCCTGGCAGGACGAGCCCCTGGACATGGTCGATTTCGACAACGTGGATGAGCGTCAAGGGCAGAACCGGCTGGCCGAGCACCTGACCGGACTGTGGCTGGATCGTCTGCTGGTTCAGCACAAGGTCCCGCGCGCTTAAGCGGATTGAACAGCTGGAGTGTACTGGCTGCCGCTCCCGGGTGTGAACCAGTTCACACTGGTTTTCTCCCGGCGGCTGTTACGTCAACCGCCGCTGACCGGTTATCTGCCGCGTGTTTACTTGCCCATCGCCGACTGCGCTACACTGTTGCATCAGAGCTGACCTTATCCGGAGCATACCCATGCGCACCTCGACCTCCCTGATCCTCTTGACCACGCTGTTGCTCACCGGCTGTGCCTCCGGCCTCGGCTCGGAATCCTACGAACGCCATCAGGCGCGCAGCGTGCACGAAGTCGTGTTCGGCACGGTGCTCGAAGTTCGCAAGGTTCTTATCGAAGGCACCAAGTCGGGCGTCGGTCCGGCCGCCGGTGCCAGCATCGGCATGATCACCACCTCCGGCTCGGGACGCAGCGGTGGCGTGATGGGTATCCTCGGTGCCGTCGGCGGCGGCATCGCCGGCGCCGCCGTGGAGGAGGCCGCCACCCGCCAGAAGGGTTACGAGATCACGGTCAAGCTCGATACCGGCCGCACCCTCGCCATCACCCAAGCCGCCACGGAAGCCTTCAAGCCCGGCGACCGCGTGCGCGTACTGTATGGTCCGCGCGGGTCGGCGCGCGTTACCCACTGACGGCGGTGGGTGGCTGGGTGGCAGCCTCCGCCGCCGGCAGATCGAAAAACCGCTCGATCTCCTCCCGGCGCGCCATGGCGTCGGCGTAACCGAGGTCGATCAGCTCCCGGCAGTACGGCTTCTCGAACAACAGGTAACTCACCAGATTGGCGCCGCTGCGCCGGTGGACACCGATTCCGCGCAGCAGAAAGCGCACCGTGCGCGGCATGTGGTGCGCATGCCGGGCGGCGATCGCCTCCAGGTTCTGCGAGGGCGAGATCATCAACACCTCGACACGCCGCAACGGTACACCGGCCTCGCGCCGCTGTTCCGGCGGAATCATCTCCAGCGTGCGGTTGATGCGATGCACGCGCTCGATATCGACGTCGAGGCTGTCGAGAAAAATCGTGTTGAGCACGTGGCCGACAATCTGCGCGAGCGACGGCGGGCCGCTGTCCTCCGGTCGCGCCGGTGCGCTGTTGTTGGCCTGGCGCACGCCGATCACCAGCAGGCGATCGGCGCCGAGGTGCAGGGCCGGACTGATCGGCGCCATCTGGTGCATGGACCCGTCGCCGAAATGCTCGCGGTTGATGCGCTCGGCCCGAAAGATAAACGGGATGGCCGACGATGCCATCAGGTGGTCGATGGTAATGCGCGTCGCGCATCCCATGCGCCGCGCCCGTCTCCAGGGCACGATGGAATCGACACCCTGGTAGAAGGTCACCGATTCGCCCGAGCTGTAGCCGGAACAGGTAATGCTGAGCGCGCGCAGGTATCCGGCGTCGATCATGTCCTGGATCCCCTCGCACGGCATGCGTTCCTGCAACAGCTGGCGCAGCGGTGCGCGGTCGAACAAGGCCTGCGGATTGCGCCGGCCGAGACCGCCGAGCATGAGGGCGCTCAGCCAGTGCGCGCCGGTCACGAACACACCCCAGGGATCGGCCCGGAACACCTGTCCGACCTCGAAGTTGCGCCACACGAAATTGAGGCGCTTGACCGCCTCGCGAAAGCGGTGCGCGTAGACCGACAGCGCCGTGGCATTGATGGCCCCGGCCGAGGTGCCGGTGATTACCGGGAACGGGTTGGAAATGTTGGCTGGCAGGATATCGGCGATGGCCTTGAGCACGCCGACCTGATAGGCCGCACGCGCACCGCCGCCCAGCATGATGAGGCCGATAACCGGTTTGTGCCCGCCGTCCGTCATGACCGATGTTTACTCATCCGAGGTTCCCTAACTGTAGCCAAGAACTTGGTCGGCCGGCGAGGTCGGACCCTTTCCCCGCCTGGGTGTTTGTCGGAGGCCCTGGACGGATTATCGGCCGGGGCTCGGCCAATCTGAAGTGGCGTCGGGCGGCAACCATTCCGGCATGGTTGACCGCGGCGCGGGGGTATCCCGGGACTACCCGGTCCGATCTGCTAGACTGTCCCGACAGCAGAACGATGCCGAGAGGGACGCGACCATGCCCGTAACCGAAGACATGATCCTGACCGCACTCAAAAGCGTAAACGACCCGGAGCTTCGCCACAACGTGGTCGAACTCGGTTTTATCCAGGAAATCGATATCGTCGATGGTGACGTGCACATCAGCATCCAGCTCACCACGCCGCACTGCCCCTTCGCCGACACCATCGTCACCCAGATGCACGACGCCGTCGTGAAATTGCCGGGCGTCGGCAAGGTCACGGTTGAGCGCGCTTGCCTCAAGGAAGCCTGACCCGCGGGGTCACCCCGCCTTTCCCCGTGTCCGATCCCCTGCACGACCGCACGCTCGCCCTCGCCGGCCTCTTCCAGGCCGCGCGCCTGGCACAGACGCTCGCTCGCGAGGGGCGCGCCGATGAACCTGCCTTCGCGGCCAGCCTGAAGAGCCTGTTCAGCTTCGACGCCGAGAACGTGGCCGAGGTCTATGGGGGAATCGCCGGTGTCGTCCCGGGGTTGCAACTGATCGAGGAGAAGCTGAACAACCGCGGCCAGCC
>CAKKRZ010000188.1 GCA_919902925.1 Acidiferrobacterales bacterium
GGAGACACTGCGCCTGCGTCTGCGCGCCATCGGCGAGCGCATCGATGCCATGACGTTGCGCGAACGGGCGATCATCTTTCTGACCGTGCTGGTAGCGGTGTACCTCGCTGCCGATCAGCTGGCCCTCAAGCCGATGGCTGTCGAACGCGAGCGCTTGCAGCGCCAGCTCACCACCAAGCACGACCAGATACAGAGCTACGAGCGGCAACTGCAGATGTTGCTGACTGGATCCGACGATCCGGCCTCGCCGGTCGCGCAGAAGATCATTTCACTTCAGCAGCAGTTGTCGACCCTGGACGACATCCTGGCGAAGTCCACCGGCGGGCTGGTTTCGCCGCGCGACATGGCCCGGCTGGTGGAGGAGATTCTTTCGCGTAACCGGCAATTGGTGGTGGTGCAGCTGGAAAGCCTGACGCCAGTGCCGATTCAGGAAGCGGCCGCCGGCAGCGGCAGCCCGGCGCCAGCAACGGCCGCTTCACAGCCGGCCCCGGGCGGGGCCGAATCGGGCCTGTACAAACACGGCATGCGCATCGTCGTGAAGGGGACATATCCCGAACTGCTGGGGTATCTGCGCGCGCTCGAGGCACTTCAGTGGAAGGTCTTCTGGGGAAAAGTGACGCTGGAGGCGCAGGATTACCCGATTTCCCAACTCACGCTGGAGCTCTATACCCTGAGCACGCACAAGGGTTGGATCGGCCTGTAAGCGCCCCATGGCATGAATATTGTAGATGACCTATATATGAGACGAGGAAGGAGTGCCTTGATTGCCGGCTGGGCGGCCGGCCTGCTGATGGTGAGCGGGACGGCAGTCGCCGAACTGGTCGACCCGACCCGTCCCTACAGCGGCCATCCGGATACCCTGGCCCCGCGCGGCGGTTCGCCCTTGCAGTCCACGCTGGTGTCCACGACTGACCGGCGGGCCGTGATCGAAGGCCGAACCTATCGCGTCGGCGAGAAGGTCGGGGCCGAGACGCTGGTGGCGATCCGGCCCTACGAAGTGGTGTTACGGAAACCGGACGGGGCCGAGCGCGTGTTGCGCATGTTGCCGAAGTTGACGGGGAAAACGAACAAGGACAAGACGCCGTGACCGCGATGAGACGACCGATCTTACAGGCGCGACTGGCGCTGCTGCTGGCGACGGCGCTGGCCGTGGCCGGCTGCACGACGCCGTCACCGGGGTGGCGAAACGCCGCGCGCGAGGACATCGACAAGACCCTCGACCAGGCGCGCTCTTCTCACCAGGGCGTGCCGACCGACGTGCGCAAGGCGCTGCTGCCGCCGATCGAGATCAATCTGCCGACCGGGCGCACCACGCCGCTCGAACCGCGCTTCGATCTGGCGGTCAACAACGCGCCGGTGCGACAGGTGTTTCTCGGCATCGTCGAGGGCACGCCCTACAGCATGGT
>CAKKRZ010000189.1:0-13668 GCA_919902925.1 Acidiferrobacterales bacterium
TTGTGCCCAAGCATATCGTTCGGTTGGTCATGTTGAGAATTGGTGTCAGAGCAAATATCCTGCGCTTTCACGCCGTGGCCTTGAGCTCAGCGGCCATTTTTTCGCACACCGCCTTGGCGTCGCCGAACACCAGCGAACAGTTGTCTTGGTAGAAGAGCAGGTTGTCGACGCCCGAGTAGCCGGGTTTCATGGAGCGCTTGACGAAGAAGATGTGCCGGGCCTTACTCACTTCCAGGATAGGCATGCCGTAGATCGGCGAGGATTTCTCGGTCTTGGCGGCGGGGTTGGTGACGTCGTTGGCGCCGATGACGAGGGCCACGTCGGTGGTGCTGAACTCGGGGTTGATCTCGTCCATCTCGAACACGTGGTCGTAGGGCACATCGGCCTCGGCGAGCAGCACGTTCATGTGGCCGGGCATGCGCCCGGCGACCGGGTGGATGGCGAACTTGACCTCGATACCCCTGGCCAGCAGTGTCTCCATGAGTTCCTTGAGTGCATGCTGGGCCTGCGCCACCGCCATGCCGTAGCCCGGCACGATCACCACCTTGGAGGCATTGCTCATGAGAAACACGGCGTCTTCGACCGCTGCGCTCTTCACGCCCTTGCCGGCGGCCGTGGCCACCGCCGTTTCAACGCCTGCGGCGCCGCCGAACCCGCCGAACACGATCGAAACAATCGAGCGGTTCATGGCGCGTGACATGATGTAGGACAGGATCGCCCCGGAGAAGCCGACCAGTGCGCCGGTGATGATGAGCAGCGGATTCGAGAGCGTGAAGCCGGTGGCGGCCGCGGCCCAGCCGGAATAGGAATTGAGCATCGACACCACCACCGGCATGTCGGCGCCGCCGATCGGTAGCACCAGCAGCAGACCGAGGACGAGCGCGATGGCGGTGAGCGCGAGCAGCGAGACGAAGCGATCGTTCAGGACAAAGTCCGCGCCAAGCGCGAGCAGCGCGGCGAACAGGGCGAGGTTGAGCAGATGCTGGCCCCGGAACCGGAGCGGTTTGGAGGGGAGCAGCGCCTGGAGCTTGCCGAAGGCCACCAGCGAACCGGTGAACGTGATTGCGCCGATGAAACTGCCGGCGAAGAGTTCGGCGAGCAGCACAGGGTTGTGCGCGTGCGTGAGGGTGGTGCCGATGGCGACCAGCACCGCGGTGAGTCCCACGAAGCTGTGCAACGCCGCGACCAGTTGCGGCATGGCGGTCATCCTGATCCGTAGCGCGATGAGCGTGCCGATCACCGCGCCGCCCACGATCCCGGCGATGATCCAGCCGTACGACTTGACCGCCGGGTTGAGCAGGGTGGCGGCTACGGCCACCGCCATGCCGGCCATGGCGTAGACGTTGCCACGGCGCGCCGAGGACGGATGGGTGAGGCCTTTCAGGCCGAGGATAAAGAGCGTCGCGGCGCCGAGGTAGGCGAGGGCGAGCGCATCGGGGCCGAGCACCATGTCAGGGCCCGCGCTTTTTCTTGAACATGGCCAGCATGCGCTGGGTTACCACGAAACCGCCGAAGATGTTGATCGAGGCGAGCAGCACGGCGATGAAGCCGATCGCTTCGGTGAGGGGTGAACCTTCAAAACCGGCGACCAGGATGGCGCCGACGATGATGATTCCGGAGATGGCGTTGGTGAGCGAGATCAGCGGCGTGTGCAGCGACGGCGTCACACCCCAGATTACCCAGTAGCCGATAAAGCAGGCGAGCACGAAGATATACAGCACGACCATCGGTTCGGACATCGGTTTACCCTGCTTTTGTCTTTTTGGATTTCTTGGTGGTTTCGAAGCGCACCTTGCCCTGGTGTGTGATGAGGGTCATGGTGGTGATCTCGTCGGCGAACCAGTCCTTGAAGCGCCACGCGCCGTCGGTTTGCTCAAGCATGAGCATCAGGAAGTTGTACAGGTTGCGCGCAAAGAAGTTGCTGGCGTCCGAGGGCATGAGCGCCGGGAAATTGGTGACGCCGCACAGGATCACGCCGTGCTTGTTCACGATCTCGTCCGGCACGGTGAGCGGGCAGTTGCCGCCGGTGGCCGCGGCCATGTCCACGATCACCGCGCCCTCGTGCATGCCCTTGACCGCGTCCTCGGTGATCAGCACCGGTGCCGGCATGCACGGGATCAGTGCCGTGGAGATGATGATGTCGGCTTTTTTCAGTTCTTCCTGGAGCATGTGCTGCTGTTTCTGCTGCGCCTCGGGGGAAAGTTGCTTGGCGTAGCCGCCGCTGCCCGAGCCAGACTCGCCGAGGTCAAATTCGATGAACTTGGCGCCGAGCGACTGGATCTGTTCCTTGACCTCGGGGCGCACGTCGTAGGCCCACACCTGCGCGCCGAGCCGGCGCGCGGTGGCGATCGCCTGCAACCCGGCGACGCCGGCGCCCAGCACCACCACGCGCGCCGGCTTGGCCGAGCCGGCCGAGGTCATCATCATCGGGAAGAAACGCCCATAGAGGCGCGCGGCCTCGAGCACGGCGCGATAGCCGGCGATGTTGGCCTGCGAGGTGAGCACGTCCATGGTCTGGGCGCGCGACAGCCGTGGCATCATTTCCAGCGCCAGCGCATCCACGCCCTGTTCGGCGAGCAGGTCGTAGGTGCCGTCGTCGTGACACATGTCGAGGAAGGAGATCAGCACCGCGCCGCGCTTCATCTGGCGGATTTCCGCGGGTGCGGGTTTGTGAACCTTGAAGACGATGTCGCTGCCGAGCGCCTGGGTGGAGTCCACGATCGTGGCGCCGGCGGCTATGTAGGCCTCGTCGGTGAAATGCGCGCCGAGACCCGCGCCGCGTTCGATCGCGACCTCGAGTCCGGCGGCGTGAAGTTTCTTCACCGTTTCCGGCGTGGCCGCCACGCGCGTTTCGCCGGTGGCGATTTCCCTGGGAACACCGAGTCTCATGATAAGCCGTGGTTCCTTTCGGCCGAGTTATTTTTGTGTACTACTGTTCCACCACTGCAGGCCGTGCGCTGGCGAAGCACAATCCATCGTCGAGACGAATAGTAGGATCGCGGCGCGGATACCGCTGCCCGGGGCTACCGGATACCCGATGACCGGAGCACCGATCCCGATGAATGAATTACGACGTCGCGGGATCGGCCGCTGATTCTATTGATAGGGACATCAGGTCTGGGCCACCTTCGTCGTGGTTGCCTGTGCTTGCGGCAGCGCCGTGGCCAGCGCCGACAGGCACAGGCTGATGTTGCGCCGGTTGCAGGCGTGGCCCATCAGGCCGATGCGCAGGATTTTGCCGGCGAGCGCGCCGAGACCGGCGCCGACTTCCAGGCTGTAGTCGTTGAGCAGGATCGAACGCAGTTTCGCCTCGTCGACACCGGCCGGAAGTTTGACGGCATTGAGTTGCGGCAGACGCGCGAGCGAGAGCAGCAGCCCTTGTTCGTGCGGCAGCGCCCCGCCGGACAAGCCGGTGCCGGCGCCACGCGTGACCACGGGCACGCCCTGCTCCTGGCAGCACTTGAGCACGGCGGCCACCTCGTCGATCGACCGCGGCAGGGCCATGAGCCCCGGTACCCGCCGGTAGGCGGACAGGCCGTCGCATTCATACGGGCGGCGGTCTTCGATCTCGGTCAGGAGCGCATCGTTGGGCAGGAGCGTGCGCAGCGAGCGTGCCAGCGCCTCGCGTCGCTTGATCCAGTCCAGGGATTTGGTGGCAGCTTGGGCAGTCATGGATAATGTCTGGACACTAGGTTAGCGGGACTGCCATTGTCCGTAAACGTCGGCGCAACCACATTTTCCAGATGGTCAAAGCCACCGATTCATACCGCGGCCGATTTGCGCCTTCACCGACCGGGCCCCTGCATGCCGGATCGCTGGTGGCTGCCTGCGCGAGTTACCTCGAGGCACGCTCGCGGGGCGGCGAGTGGCTGGTGCGCATGGAGGATCTGGATCCACCGCGCGAAATGCCCGGCGCCACCGATGACATCCTGCGCACGCTGGAGGCCTTCGGCTTCGAGTGGGATGGCGAGGTGCTGTACCAGAGCCGCCGCCACGATCATTATGCCGAGGCGTTGCGCGAACTGGAGCGACAAGACGTTGTTTATGGCTGCGGCTGCAGCCGCCGTGAGATCGCCGATTCGAGCGTCCACGGCATCGAGGGTCCGGTTTATCCCGGAACCTGCCGGGGTGGACTGCCCGCCGGGCGCGGCGTGCGGGCGTGGCGCGTGCGCACTACGGATGAGGCCATGGTTTTCGAGGATGGCTGGCAGGGCCGGATCGAGCGCAACCTCGCGCGTGACTATGGCGATTTTGTGGTGAAGCGCACCGATGGATTTTGGGCCTACCAGCTGGCGGTGGTGGTGGACGATGCCGATCAGGGCATCACGCATGTTGTGCGTGGCGCTGACCTGCTCGAATCCACGCCGCGACAAATCCATTTGCAACGGTTGCTGGGCTTCCCGGCGCCCCGATATGCGCATTGCACCGTCGTGACCAACGCGCAGGGTGAGAAACTCTCCAAGCAGACCGGAGCGGTGGCGTTGGATGCACGCCAGGCCGTGCCGCAGTTGCTGGATGCGCTCGGCCATCTCGGCCAGACGCTTCCCGGTGAACTGCGCGACGCCGATCTCGACAGTCTGTGGGGCTGGGCGATTGCCAACTGGGCGCCGGGCGTGAAATCCGCGCACACGGCACTGGAGGCGGAATGATCGAATACCTGGAGATTGCACACGTCAGTGTGCTCGTGGCCAAGACGGAACGGGCGCTGTGTTTTTACCGGGATGTGCTGGGGCTGCGCGTGCTGCCGGAGCGCCCCGATCTCGGCTATCCCGGCGCCTGGCTGGCGGTCGGTGGGCAGCAGATCCATCTGCTTGAATTGCCGAATATGGATGCCAATACAGGTCGCCCGGCGCACGGTGGGCGTGACCGCCACACGGCGATTCTCGTGAGAAATCTGGCGCTGGTCCGGGAGGCGCTGCACCTGGCCGGGATTGCCTATACTTCCAGCAGGTCCGGGCGAGATGCGCTTTTCTGCCGCGACCCGGATGGCAACGCGCTGGAATTCATGGCCTCACCCTGAATCCCGGCGTCGTCAGACATACAGACCAATGGAGAGGACTGTCCGCGCGGACAGATAACCGGCGACATGAGCAAGGGAAATCCGGAAGGGGCCCAGAGCCTGAGCCCACAGGAAGATCGCGCGCCTTCGGGGGAGGGGCGTCTGCTGATCGTCGACGATTCCAGCGGCGTGCGGGACGTGCTCGCTATCAAGCTGCAACGTGAGGGCTATGTCGTCTCGACGTCGGAGAACGCGCACGATGCCGTCGCGATGCTCGAAGGCCGGTCCTTCGACCTGATGCTGCTCGATATCCGTCTGCCGGACATGAACGGCCTGACGTTGCTTCGCCAGTTGCGCGAGAAGCAGAATCTGCTCGACATGCCGATCATCATGATCTCCGGGCTCGGTCAGCCCGAGGACGTCGTGAGCGCCCTGCGCGACGGCGCGAACGATTACGTGACCAAGCCGTTCGATCTGGGCATCGTGCTGGCACGCGTCCGTACCCAGCTGGCCCTCAAGGAACTCAAGCAGGCCAAGGACCGGTTCCTGCAGATTGCCAGCCATGACCTCAAGAAACCGATCATGCTGGTGCTGGATATCGCCCGCCAGTTGCGTCTAGATTCCCAGCCGGGATCGCCACGGACTGACGACGAGCATTCCTCCTTGTCGTTCATTATCGAAACCGGCGAGTACATGCAGGGTATCGTCGAAGACCTCCTGAACTGGGGCGCCTTGCGCGAGGGGCGCCTGCGGTTAACCACGTTACCCACCGACCTGGGCGCCGTCGTGCGCCAGGCCGTGACGCGCAATTCGGTCTACGCCAGCAGCAAACGAATCAGTCTGAAAATGGAATTCACCAACGATATCCCGACCATCATGGCCGACGATTCCCGGATCATGCAGGTTCTGGAGAATCTCATCGGCAATGCCATCAAGTTCAGCCCCGAAGACAAAACCATCACAGTGCGCACGTTTCGTGACGGCGATTCGCTGGCCTGCGAGGTCTGCGATCAGGGGCCGGGCATTCCGGATGCCGAGCGGGAAAAGTTGTTCGTGGCCTATTCGCGCCTGAGCAATCGCCCCACGGGCGGCGAGACGAGCAGCGGCCTGGGCCTGGCCATTTGCAAGGAGATGATTCACTTGCACGGCGGCGAGATCGGCGCCCGCAATAATCCCGACGCGGGCGCCACTTTCTGGTTTCACCTGCCTTGTGACTGATGTGGCCGGCGTGCCGCTGGTTGAGCGGGTGACCGTGTCGTTCAATGAAAAAGGGCTTCCACGCGGAAGCCCTTTTGCCATTACCGGAAGGTGATTGCTGGTTACGCGGTTAGTGCATTTTTCATCTGCGCAAGTGCGCGTTTCTCGATCTGGCGGATGCGCTCGGCCGAGACGCCGTATTTCGCGGCCAGGTCATGGAGCGTGGATTTGTCGTCCTCGCGCAGCCAGCGACGTTCGATGATGTCGCGCGCGCGGTTGTCGAGACGCTCCAACGCGGTCGTCAGTTTCTCCTGACGGTCGTCCACCTGGTCGGCGCGGGAGGCGATCACTTCCGGGTTGTAGCGCATGTCCGGCAGGGTGCCGGCCGGCGTGGCGGTGAAGTGCTCGTCGTCGTTCTCGATGGCGCCGTCGTACGGGAGATCGTGGCTGGTAAGCCGCGCCTCCATCTCCGAGACCACTTTCGGGTCGACGTTGAGGCGGGTGGCCAACGAGGTTTTGTCGTCCTCGCTCATCCAGCCCAACCGTTCGCGCGACTTGCGCAGGTTGAAGAAAAGTTTGCGCTGCGCCTTGGTGGTGGCGATCTTGACGATGCGCCAGTTGCGCAGGACGTAGTCGTAGATTTCGGCCTTGACCCAGTGCACGGCGAAAGACACCAGGCGCACGCCGCGGTCAGGGTCGTAATGTTTGACCGCTTTCATCAGGCCGATGTTGCCTTCCTGGATCAGGTCGGCCTGCGGCAGGCCGTAGCCATTGAAGCCGCGGGCGATGCGCGCCACGAAGCGCAGGTGCGATACCACCAGCTGGCGGGCGGCATCGAGATCGTGGTGCTGGTGGTAACGCAGGGCGAGCGCCGTTTCTTCCTCGGCGCTCAGGATCGGCATGGCATTGATGGTCCGCAGGTAAGCAGACAGCCCGCGTTCAGGGCTCAGGGCGATCGGAATCGGCAGTGAATTTGTCATGGTTCTCCCTCTGACATCTGATGGCTCGAATATTAGCACTCGCGTTATGAGAGTGCCAATCAGCGGCAAAGTTCAGACTGAAAATCCAATCAACTACAGTGAGTTATGTTGGTTCTATGGCGGAGAGATGCACACTGCTGGCAATAAAGGCCCCCAGCCAGCCGAGCAGGGTTCCGCCGCCCACCAGTATCAGCAGCTCCCGGGCCGGCAGGCCATGGGCGGCGAAATCCGACTGGTAGAGACGGGTCAGTTCGCCGATCGGCCCGGCCAGTGCCCATAGGGCCCCCAGGGTCAGCAGCCAGGCCAGCAGGCCTCCCAACAGCCCTTGCAACGCGCCGCCGTAGAGAAAAGGCCGGCGGATGTAAGCATTGGTGCCGCCCACCAGTTTGGTCACGGCAATCTCGTCGCGGCGATTGGCCACGGCGAGGCGGATGGTATTGCTGACGATGAGCAGCACGCCGAGCGCCAGCAGCAGCGCGAGCATGGCCGCAAACCGTCCGGCCAGTTCCAGCCAATTTTGCAGGCGCCGCACCCAGGCAAGGTCCAGAACCGCCTGGTCGACGGCCGATTCCTTTGCCAGGCGTTGGCGCAGCGAATCGAGACTTTCGGCGGACAGCGACGCCACCGGACGCACCACCAGCAGATGCGGCAGCGGGTTGGTATCGAGCGCCTTCAGCGATTCGCCGAATCCGGGGCGCGCACGGAATTCACGCAGGGCCTGATCGGGCGTGACGTGCTGGACGGCCGCGATGTCGCTTTCGCGGCGCAGCCGCTCCGCCAGTTTTTCGGCGCTCGCCGTGGACGTGCCCGGCTTCAGAAAAACCGAAATCTCGCCGGCCTCCCGCGTCCAGCCGCCCGTCAGGTGGCTGAGGTTGTCGAGCACGACGTGCAGACCGGTCGGCAGCGCCAGCGTGATGCCGATGACCGCGACGGTCATGAGGCTGGCCAGCGGCGTGCGCAGCAGACTGGCGATCGCCGCCGCCAGGGCCTGACGATGATGGCGCGCCCAGACGATCATGCGCGCGCCCCCGTATCGAGGATGAGTTCGCCGTGGTCGAGTTGCAGCACGCGCTTTTTGGCCACGCGCAGCAGGTTCATGTCGTGGGTGGCGATCAGCACGGTGGTGCCGTGATCGTGAAAATCGAGAAACAGTTTCAGGATTTCGAGCGACAGATCGGGGTCGAGATTGCCGGTCGGCTCGTCGGCGAGCAGGATGGTCGGCCGGTGGACAATGGCGCGGGCGATGCCGACGCGCTGCTGTTCGCCGCCCGACAACACGACCGGGCTCAACCGCTCCTTCTCCAGCAGACCGACCTTGTCGAGCGCGGCGCGCACCCGCTTCGGGATCTCCGCCGGTGGGGCGCCGGTGACGAGCAAGGGCAGGGCGACATTGTCGTAGACCGTGCGGTCGAACAGCAGGCGGTTGTCCTGAAACACCACGCCCAGGTCGCGTCGATAGCGGGGGATGTGTCGCGCCGGGAAACGTTGCAGGTTGCGGCCGGCGACGATCAGCTGTCCGCGCGTCGGCCGCTCGATGAGGGCGATCAATCTGAGCAAGGTGCTCTTGCCGGCGCCGGAATGGCCGGTCAGAAACACCATCTCGCCGGCCGCCAGCGTGAAGCTGACCGCCTTGAGCGCCTCGTAGCCGCTCGGGTAGCGTTTGCCCACGTGGCTCAGTTGCAGCATCGGTCAGCGCTCCGGGATCAGCGAGTCGACGAAATCATCGGCGCGAAAGGGCAAAAGGTCCTCGATCGATTCACCGACACCCACAAAGCGCACCGGCAGCCGGAAGGCGCGGGCGATGGCGATCAGCACGCCGCCCCTGGCGGTGCCATCCAGCTTGGTGACGACCAGACCGGTGACATTCACCGCCTCGTGGAAATGTTTCAGTTGCGACAGGGCATTCTGGCCGGTGCCGGCATCCAGCACCATCAGCACTTCGTGCGGGGCACCCGGCATGGCCTTGTCGAGCACCCGCCGGATCTTGCGCAACTCGTCCATCAGGCCGCGGTGGGTGTGCTGGCGGCCGGCGGTGTCGACGATCAGCACGTCGACGTTGCGCGCCCGGGCGGCGGCGATGGCGTCGTGCGCGACGGCGGCGGCATCGGCCCCGGTGTGCTGGGCGATGACAGGGATATCGAGCCGGTCACCCCAGCTCTGCAACTGTTCGATGGCGGCGGCGCGGAACGTGTCGGCGGCGGCCAGCAGTACCCGCCGGCCGTCCTGCTGGAGCTGTGCCGCCAGCTTGGCGAGCGTGGTGGTTTTGCCCGCGCCGTTCACGCCGACGGCGAGAATGACATAGGGTTTGATCGTCGGGTCGGGGTGCAGCGGCGCCTCGCAGGGTGCGAGCAGCTCGCGGATGCCGCTGCGCAGGGCCGCGGCCACGGCCGGGCCGTCGGCCAGTTCGCGGCGCGACATCCGCCGCTGGATGGCGTCGAGCAGCACGCGCGTGGTGTCGACGCCGACGTCGGCGGAGAGCAGGGCGGTTTCCAGGTCTTCAATCGTTTTGGCGTCCGGCGCGCCGCCCGTGAGGCCGGCGAGCCCGCGCGCCAGCGACTGGCCGGTGCTGGCGAGGCCGCGGCGCAGCCGGCCCAGAAACCCGGAGGGCGTTTGGCGGTCAGAGCTGGAGGCGGGAGGCGAGGCGGATGATGGCAAGGTGTTTACTGGATCGGTTGGGCTTCGGTTATGCTACCGGCGACGTCGTGACCATTATAAAAGGACTCTCCATGCACGAGATACCCGTACGGCGGCTGGTGATTGCGACCGGTCTGCTGCTCCTCACCGCCTGCGCGACCGGGACGCCCGGCCGTTCCAGTGCCGTGCACGAAACCACGCTGGCCAACGGCCTGCGCGTGATCGTGAAGGAAGACCACCGCGCGCCGGTGGTGGTGTCGGAGGTCTGGTACCGGGTCGGTTCCATCGATGAGCCCGAGGGTATCACCGGCGTCTCGCACGTGCTCGAACACATGATGTTCAAGGGCACGAAGCGCCTCAAGCCCAACGAATTCTCGCGCATCATCGCCGCCAACGGCGGCACCGAAAACGCCTTTACCTCGCACAACTACACCGGTTATTTCCAGATGCTGGAGCGTTCGCGCCTGCCGGTGGCGCTGGAACTCGAAGCCGAGCGCATGCACAACCTGCGCCTGGACCCGGTCGAGTACCGCAAGGAAATCCGCGTGGTTATGGAGGAGCGCCGCCTGCGCATCGAGGACCGGCCGGAGCAGCAGGTGGACGAACGTTTCATGGCCACCGCCTACCGCGTCTCGCCCTACCGGCATCCGGTGATCGGTTTGATGCGTGACCTGGAAAACATGAAGGTCGAAGACCTGCGCCGTTGGTACGACCGCTTCTACTCGCCGTCGAATGCGACCCTGGTGGTGGTGGGCGACGTCGACCCGCAGGAGGTATTTGCCCTGGCGCGAAAATACTTCGGCCCGATCCCGGCGCGCGCGAACAATCACCCGGTGCTGCCGGCCGAACCGCCCCAGACCGAATCGCGCCGGGTGCGCCTGAAGTTGCCGGCCGAGGTGCCGTACCTGGTCATGGGATACCACGCTCCGTCTCACACTGCTCACCGAGAATCCTGGGAGCCCTATGCGTTGTATGTACTGGCCGGCATCCTCGACGGCGGCAATAGCGCGCGCTTTCCCACCGATCTGGTGCGCGGGCGCCGGATCGCCGCCAGCGCCGGCGTCGGTTACTTTCCGGTGTCACGCGGCACCACCCTGTTCATGGCCGAGGCACATCCGGCGCAGGGGCACACCATCGAAGACCTGGAGCGCGCCATCCGCGACCAGTTCGAACGCCTCAAGCGCGAGCCGGTCGGCGCCGACGAGTTGGCGCGCGTGAAGGCGCAAGTGGCGGCGGCGGATGTCTACGCCCGCGATTCCATCTATATGCAGGCACGCAAGCTGGCCAGTTACGCGACCATCGGGCTTGACTGGCGCCAGGCCGATGCCTTCGTCCGTCACATCCAGGCCGTTACGCCGGAGCAGGTGCAGACCGTGGCGCGTCGCTACCTCATCGACAGCAATCTGACGGTGGCGGTGCTGGACCCGTTGCCGATGGATCCCGGGAAGAAGAAACGCCGTCCTGCGATGGAGGGGCGCCATGGCCAGTAATTATGTAGATTTTCGCCAACTCCCCCTCTCCCTCCGGGAGAGGGTAAGGGGTGAGGGAATCTTGAGCACGTTGCTTGCACTCTGGCTGGCCATGTTGCTGTTTGCGTCTCCGGCGGAAGCCGGACCGCGCATCGAGCACTGGACGCTGGCCAACGGCACGCGCGTGTATTTCGTCGAGGCCCACGATATTCCGATGGTGCAGCTGCGTCTGGTGTTCGACTCCGCCGCCAGCCGCGACCCGGTGGGCAAGTCTGGTCTTGCGCTCATGACCAACCGCCTGCTGCACGAGGGGGCGGGCGGGCTCGATGCCGGCGAGATCGCGCGTCGCTTCGAGCGGCTCGGCGCCGAGTATGGCCAGGATGCCGGTCGCGACATGGCCGTCGTCGAGTTGCGCAGTCTGAGCGAGGCCAGGCTGCTGCAACCGGCGCTGGAACTGCTGGCACTGATCGTGCGCCAGCCGGATTTTCCGGCCGGGGCCTTCGAGCGTGAGCGCGCCCGTTCCCTGATCGCGCTGCAACGCGATCTGGCCAATCCGGCCGCCGTGGTTCAGAAGACGTTCTATCGCGAGCTGTACGGTTCGCATCCCTACGCGGCGGATCCGCCGGGTGACCCGGATTCGCTCAAGGCCCTGACGCGCGACGATCTGGTTGCCCATTACCGGCGCTACTACGTCGGCCGCAATGCCGTGCTGGTCATCGTCGGCGATCTGACGCGCAGACAGGCGAACCGGATGGCCAACACCGTGGCCGGCGATTTGCCGGCCGGCGAAATCGCAGCACCTCTGCCGAAGGTCACCAACGGCAAAGGTATCAAGCGCGCGATCGCATTCCCGGCCAAGCAGACGCACGTCCGCATCGGCATGCCGGTGCTGGTGCGAAACGATCCCGACCTGTTCCCGCTCTATGTCGGCAACTACATTCTCGGCGGCGGCGGGCTGGTGTCGCGCCTGGCCGACGAGGTGCGCGAGAAGCGCGGTTACGCCTACAGCGTCTACAGCTACTTCCAGCCGATGCGCGAGGCCGGACCGTTCGTGCTCGGCCTGCAAACCAAGAACACCCAGAAGGCCGATGCGCTCAAGGTCGTGCGGCGTGTGCTCGATGAGTTCATCGCCAAGGGCCCGACGGCGAAGGAGTTGGAGGATGCCAAGAAGCACCTGGTTGGCGGCTATCCGCTCAAGCTGGCCGGAAACCGCAAGATCGCCGATCAGGTTGCCTATATCGCCTTCTACGAACTGCCGCTCGACTGGCTCGATACCTTTACGGCGCGCGTCGAGACCGTGACCGTCGAACAGATCCGCGATGCTTTTCAGCGTCGCGTGCGGCTGAATGAGCTGGTCACCGTGACCGTCGGCGGCCGGTAGTTTTATCGTCGAATGAAATCCCGCCGAGCGAAACAGAGCGGGCCGCCGCGGGCGGCGGCCTATCCCGGCCGTGTGCGCATCATCGCCGGCAAGTGGCGCGGGCGGTATCTCGACGTCACCGACATGCCGGGTCTGCGGCCGACACCCAACCGCGTTCGTGAAACCCTGTTCAACTGGCTCACGCCGTTCTTGCCCGGGGCCGCGTGCCTCGATCTGTTCGCGGGCAGCGGTGCGTTGTGCATCGAGTCGCTGTCGCGCGGCGCCGGGCACGCGGTCATGGTGGAGCGTCAACGGCCGGCGGCCGACCTGCTGCGGCGAAATCTCGAACAGCTGGGCGCCGACGCGGCCGAGGTAGTCGAGGCCGACGCGGTCGATTACCTGGCCGGCGCGGTAAGCCCCATGGACATCATCTTCGTCGATCCGCCCTTTGCCAGCGACGATCTCATCCCGGTCTGCATGCGCACGATCGCGGAGCGCGGCTGGCTCAAGCCGGGCGCCCTGGTCTACGTCGAGGCCCCGGCGACCCTCGCTCCGCTGCCGCTGCCACCGCGATGGGAGACGGTGAAGCACAAGGCCACCGGCCAGGTGGGCTACCACCTGCTGCGCGCCGGCCCGGTGGTGCCCTGAGCGGTTATACTGGCGATATCTCCATGAACGTCACCGCCATCTACCCCGGCACCTTCGATCCGATCACCAACGGCCATGCCGATCTGGTGCGTCGGGCGGCGCGGCTGTTCGAGCGCGTGGTGGTGGCCATCGCCGGTGGCCAGCACAAAGATCCGCTCTTTACCCTCGACGAGCGCGTAGCCTTGGCCCGGACGGTGCTGGCCGATGTCAAAGGGGTCAGCGTGCTCGGTTTCAACAACCTGCTGGTCGATTTCGTGCGTGAACAAAAGGCGCGGGTGGTGCTGCGCGGTCTGCGCGCGGTCTCCGATTTCGAGTATGAGTTCCAACTGGCCGGCATGAACCGCCGGCTGGCGCCGGAGATCGAGACGGTGTTCCTCACGC
>CAKKRZ010000189.1:13768-25239 GCA_919902925.1 Acidiferrobacterales bacterium
CTGGCCGGCATGAACCGCCGGCTGGCGCCGGAGATCGAGACGGTGTTCCTCACGCCTGCGGAGCAGGAAATGTTCATCTCCGCTTCGCTGGTCAAGGAGGTGGCGCTGCTCGGCGGGGACGTGGGCGCCTTCGTGCACCCGGCGGTGCAGGCTGCGCTCAAGTCGAAAGTGCGTTAATATTTTCCCCGTAAAGCCATTATTTTCCTCAGGGTTTGAATCATGTCGCTGTACATCACCGACGAATGCATCAACTGTGACGTGTGCGAGCCGGAGTGTCCGAACGGCGCCATCTCGCAGGGCGAGGATATCTACATCATCGACCCCAATCTGTGCACCGAGTGCGTCGGCCACTTCACGAAATCGCAGTGCGTGGAAGTCTGCCCGGTCGATTGCATCCTGACCGACCCGAACTATTCCGAATCCCCCGAGCAGTTGCAGATCAAGTACGAAGCGCTGATGCGCAAGGCGGGCTGAGGCGTTGGCCTACCGGCCACGCCGCTGCTTCCTCCCTCTGATGTTTCGTTTTCTGGTCCTCGTCTGCTGTTTCCTGCTGCCCTCGTGGGCGACGGCGAATACGCCGCGACCGCCGGGCGTGGCGGTCGCCACCGCCCATCCCAAAGCCACGCGCGCGGCGATCGATATTCTCCGGCGCGGCGGCAATGCCTTCGATGCTGCGATTGCGGCCTCGGCTGTGTTGGCGGTGGTTGAACCGTACGGGCACGGTCTCGGCGGCGGCGGGTTCTACCTGCTGCGTGTGGAGCCGAAGGATTGTCCGAAAGACACGAAGGCAAAATGCGAATCGCGCGACATCATGATCGATGCGCGCGAACGCGCGCCGATGGCGATCACCGCCAAACATTATCTGGATGCCAACGGCCGGCCGAAGCCGAGGGCCAGCCTCGATGGAGCGCTGGCCGCCGGCATCCCGGGCACGCCCGCGGCCCTGGTTCATCTGGCCGAGCGTTACGGTCGTCTGCCGCTGTCGGTCACGCTCGCGCCGGCGATCCGTCTTGCGCGCGAAGGATTTGTCGTCCACCCGCCGTACCGGCAGATGGCCGAATGGCGCGCCGAGGCCTTGCGCCGCGATCCGGAGTCGCGGCGCATTTTTCTGGACGACGGGTTCGTGCCGAATGACGGCCACGTGGTGAAACAGCCGGAGCTCGCGGAAACGCTGGAGCGGCTCGCCGCCCGCGGGCATGACGGATTCTATGGCGGCGAGACCGCCCGGCGGCTGGTCGACGGTGTACGTGCCCACGGCGGCCTGTGGACGAAAGAGGATCTTTCCGCGTACCGCGTGGTGGAACGCGCCCCGGTGCAGGGCCGCTACCGGAACCTGCGCATTACCAGCGCGGCGCTGCCGTCGTCGGGCGGCATCGTTCTGGTCGAGGCGCTGGGTATTCTGGAATACGTCGATCTGGCGCGCATGAATCGCAGTGAGCGCGCACACGCCGTGATCGAAGCCATGCGCATCGCCTATCGCGACCGGGCCCGGTTTCTGGGCGATCCGGATTTCGTGGCGATCGACACGAAGCGGTTGCTGTCGCCTATCTACCATGCGCGTCTACGCGCGCTCATCCGCCCGCATACCCGCGCCCGGCTGGTCGGTCAGGATCGCGAGACCGGCGCAGAGGGTACCAACACCACACATCTGTCGATCATCGACACCGAGGGCAACCGCGTGGCGGCCACGCTCAGCCTCAACACCTCCTTCGGCTCGGCCTTCACGGTGCCCGGCACCGGCGTGCTGCTCAACAACCAGATGGACGACTTCGTGCTGTTACCGGGCGCGGCCAACACCTACGGGCTGGTGGGCAGCCGCGCCAACAAACTGGCGCCCGGCAAGCGGCCCTTGTCCAGCATGACACCGACGTTCCTGGAGACCGACGACCGGGTGGTGATTCTCGGCACACCGGGCGGCAGCCGTATCATCAGCATGGTGTTGCTGGCGACCCTGGAAGTGGCCGACGGCCGCGGCGATGCCGAGGCCTGGGTGCGCAAGCCGCGCTTCCATCATCAGTATCTGCCCGACCGGGTGGAATACGAGCCTGACGCCCTCGACCGCGCCGGTCGCGAGCACCTGAAAAAACTCGGCCACCTGCAGCGTGAGTTGCGGCCCTACGGCAACATGCAGATCGTGGTGTGGGACAAACGCCTCGGCCGCTTGCAGGCCGCGTCCGATCCGCGCGGTGGCGGTGAAGGCAAGGTAGTGTTGGGCGAGCCGGTCAAACCGGCCGCCGCCGACCGCTAGCCGGGGACGACCGGGTCAGGCCGCGCCGGCGCTGATGGCCAGCGGCTCCTCGATCTTGAGGAGTTGCATGATAGTGTCGATGCGGTTTTCCAGGTGGCGTTCCTGGTCGCGGACGCCGTCGCGGATCTGTTCCAGCTCGTGCAGCCGGTCTTCCAGCGTGTCGCTGGCCTGGTGGATGCGCTTGATGGACTCCAGCCGGCGGCGCAGCTGGATCTGGTGTTCACGCACCTGCGATTCCATCGGCGACATCAGGTTGCGCAGCCAGTTGTCGGAATCGCGGTTGGCGGTCTTGTAGATGGCGCGGATCTTGGCGACCGACGACTCGAAGAACTTGCGAATCAGGACCTTCTGCTCGGTGAACATGAGCGAGAAGCCTTTCATGAACTGGTCGTTGCGGTCGTGCAGGCGCTTGATTTCGCGCACGTAGCGGGTCACCGAGAAGCTGGCCGGTTTGGCGTTGGCGAAACCGTGCTCTTCCTGGAAGCGGCGATACACGCCTTCCATCATCTCCTTCACTTCCTGGGCCTGGATCGACGCGCGTTCCATGCCGATCAGGGCCTGGGCGAAGAAGTGATCCATGGCCTCCTTCAGGCCGCCGGTGGTCATGCTGATTTCCATGTTCTTCTTGGTCTCGGCGATCAGCGTGTCCAGGGTCCTCAGGTTCAGGTGGCTGTACAGCACGTTGGTCTGCTTGGAGAAGATCGAACGCGTCGCCTGGAAACGTTGCAGACTTTTTTCGAAGATCTCCTTGTCGACCTTGACCTTTTGCATCATGTGCTCGATGACGTCGAGGTTCTTGTCGTTGAGGCCGCCGAGCTCCTCCATGTGTTCGTACACACCCTTGAGGCGCTGCATGATGACCAGGCGCACGGCGCGGATGACGTCGTTCATGTCGCCGACGATGTTGTCGCGCACGATCTCGCGTTTGCTGGGCACGATCTCGTTGGCCAGGGCCTGCTCCAGCGCCGCGATGCGCGAACGCTCCAGCACCGCGCGGTCCCCCTTGATCTTGCCGAGCAGCGCCTTCTGCGCCGACACCGGGTAGACGTTGTGCTCGGGGATGGCGAGGGTCTTGGCGGACTCCCGCACCTGACGATCGATCTCGCGGTTGACCTCGTCCTCGTCGCGCAGTTCGTCCCACAGCCCGTCGATCTTGTTCAGCACCACCAGCCGGCCCTTGTGCGAGCCGTCCTTGGGCGCGCCAATGTGGTTGTGCCAGATCTCGATGTCCGATTTGGTCACGCCGGCGTCGGCGGCCAGGATGAACAGCACGGCATGCGCCGAGGGCAGCATGCTGAGGGTCAGTTCCGGCTCGGCGCCGAGGGCGTTCAGGCCCGGCGTGTCCAGGATCACCAGCCCCTGATCAAGCAGCGGGTGCGGCAGGTTGATGACGGCATGACGCCATTTCGGAATGTCGACCAGACCATCGTCGCTCGGCCGCAGGCCGATCTGGGTCTCGTCCTCGGCGATGTGAAAGCCCATCGCCTGCGCCGCTTCGCGCGTGACGGCGCGCGTTTCGACGATGTGCTTGAGCGTTTCGATCATCGAGGACGAAGATTTGACGTTGAGCGGCTTGACCTTCCATTCTTCCGGCAGGGTCTTGTATTCGGCGATGGTGGTGCCGTTCTTGCGTGTCTCGATCGGCAGCAGTTGCAGGCTCGGTTCCGTATCCCGGTCGTGCAGCAGCTCGGTTGGGCACATGGTGGTGCGCCCGGCGCTGGACGGCAGGATGCGCTGGCCGAAATTGGCGAAGAAGATGGCGTTGATCAACTCGGACTTGCCGCGCGAGAACTCGGCGACGAAGGCGATGTAGAGCTTGTCGTCGCGCAGGGTAGTCACGACGTGATCGAGGCGCTGTTCGGCCTGCGGGTCGCCGAGGTCCTGAGCGTGCAGCCAACTGCGCAGCTCGCCCACCGAGTCGGCGATCTTGCTGCGCCATGAGCTGTAAGCGTGGACGTATTGGTCGAGACTGGTGCTTTTGCTGGCCATAAAGTCTGATTAAAGCACGCCATACTGGCGATTTCCGGCCGATTTCGCCAGCCACGGGCTGGACGGTCGGTGGGGTGGTTTGATCGATGGCAGGAGAGACACCGCCGTCTATCAATGGGTTATGTCGCGAAAGTGTAGTCTACCTAAACTACGAGTGACAACCCTTTGTCAGGACTGGCATTTTTGGCAGTAGAAGGCGCTGCGACCCCCCAGTTTTATGGCCTTGATCGGGTGGCGGCAGCGGCGGCAGGGTTCGCCGGCCCGGGCATACACATTGAGCGTCTGCTGGAAGTAGCCGGGTCGGCCGTCGGCATTGGTGAAGTCCCGCAGGGTGGTACCGCCCGAGCGGATGGCTCGCTTAAGGGTTTGGCGAATCGTCCTGACCAGGTCTGCACACTCGGCGCGGGTCAGGCGACCGGCCGGCCGCCCTGGTCGCACCCCGGCCAGAAACAGCGCTTCGTTAGCGTAGATGTTTCCCACGCCCGCCACGATCCGCGAATTCAGTAGCAGATCGCGCACGGCCACCCGGCGGCGCCGGGTCGCGGCGTACAGGTGGCCGGCATGGAAGTCCGGGCCGAGCGGTTCGGGGCCGAGGTGGCGGAGCAGCGGATGCCGCATCGGATCGTCGCGAGTCCAGAGTAGCGCGCCGAAGCGACGCGGATCGCGCAGGCGCAGGCAGCGGCCGTTGTCGAACACCAGATCGACATGGTCGTGTTTTTCAGGCGGCGTACCGGCCTTGATGACCCGCAGACTGCCCGACATGCCGAGGTGAAGAATGACCGTGCCGGCGTCGGTCCTGAGCAGCAGATACTTGGCGCGGCGTTCAACGTGGCGGATCGTCAGCCCGGGGAGTTCTTGTGCCAGGCGGCGCGGAACGCGCCAGCGCAGCCGCGGTTCGCGCACGAGTACGCGCGCGACGATCCGGCCGCGCAACGGCGCTTCCAGGCCGCGGCGGGTGGTTTCGACTTCCGGCAACTCAGGCATGAGTCAAGGTAGTGATGAATGATGGGCGAAGAACTCAAGAACGGTAGGCGGTGACGAAGAACTTATGTTCTGCACTTCACTCGCTACGATTCATTCGCCACCCAGCTTCATCAGCCGCCGGCCGACATCTTCGGGGAAGTGATATTCCAGTCCCTCGTCGCGTCGGCGCAGGACGAATTCCGGCTGGTAACCGACAATCTCCAGCACCAGACGACGGACCTGTTCGCGCTCGCGAATCTCGAGCGTGATGCGCCCGAGGGCTGGTTTGCGGGTCATGGGATCGACGGCGAGTGCCGTGGCTTGCTGCCACTCCTGCACGAAACCATTGATGCGGTCGCCGCTCAGTGCTTGGTCGGCCGGGTGGCGTTGCCAGGTGCCGTTCTGCAACGCGAGCCGGAAGCCAGGCAGTTGCAGTCCTGCCAACGCCACGCCCTCGCCGAGTAGACGGTGATCGAGCAGCCGCGTCCAGGGGTAGGTGGCCGCGGCCGCGTGCGTGGCCGGCACCAGCGCCACACGACCGCCGTGGCGGACATAGATCTGACCCTTGACCGGATGCAGGGCACCGACCTCGATTTCCTCGTGGTTGACGAACACACGTGCCCGCGGCGGATTCAGTCCGAAGCCGGCCAGGCCGGCCGCGTCGTCCGGACGCGCCAGCACCGGGGCTGACGGCAGGCGCAGGAGTTGATCGAGCACGCGTGCGTTGAGGCGTGCGGCCACCGGTTTCACCAAACGCCAGTGCCCCTGGTCGCGTGCCAGTTCGATATCGGCCTGGCGTAGCTGACGAACGACGACGCGGGTGATGTCGTTGGCGGCAAGGCCGGTGAGGGGCGCCGGCGCCGGCGGCTGCCCCGGTCGCCACAGCAGCACCAGCAACAGGCCGCCGGCCAGCACCGCCAGCGTGAGATTCAACACCCACCGATGGCGCAGGCGCGGTTCCATCAACGGCGCCGGCGTTTGATCCAGACCAACACGCCGGCGGTAATGAAGCCGGCCGGCAGCACCAGCAGAAAGACCACGAAGGTTCCGATCCAGGCGGTGGGCGACAGGGTGAGCACGCGGTCGGAGGCCGTTCGCACCGGGATGTTGACGTAGGCGTCGTCGCGCGACAACCAGTTGATCAGGCTCAGGCCCATCTCCAGATTGCCGGCGTTGGCGAGGTACTGGTTGGCGAGAAAATCGCCGTCACCGACGATGATCACACGCTGCTGGCGGCGCGCATTGTTCGCGGCGTTGTCGCCGGCCGGCTGGACGTCGCGCGTCAGGGCCACCGCCAGGTTGAGCGGGCCGGCCGTGTCCCGGCCCTTGTCGAAGGCGACGCGGCCGCGCGTCGGGCCGGTCTCCGCCCAGGCCTCGGCGCGGGTGTCGAAGAGTACTTGGCGATGCCAGCGGTCGGCCGCCGCCCGCCCGGCGGGGCGGCTGTCGTCGCTCTCCGCTAGCGCGATGGCGGCGGCGTCGACGAATATCGTTTGCTCACTGAAGTTCTGCACGGCCGGGTGCTGGCCGTAACGGGCCACGATCACGGCGGTGGCGCGCCGTGTGATCTGCGCCGAACGGGGATCGACGATCACGCCGCGAAGAAATTCGATGCCCAGTCGCTCGGCCAGGCGCTCCAGGCCGTGTAAGGGGCCTGGGTCATGCAGCCAGAGGAGGTTGCCGCCCTGCTGCAGAAACCGTTCAATTTCTTTCACCTCGCCCGGCAGCAGGCGCGCGCGCGGACCGGCGATGACCAGCACCGAGGTATTCCGCGGCAACTGCGGGTGATCGCCGAGTGACAGGCTGCGGGTGCGAAAGCCGCGCTTGCGCATCTCCTGCGCCCACAGCGACAAGTCGAAATTGGCCGCGCGCTCGGCGCTGCGCTCGCCGTGCCCCGCCAGGAATATCACCCAGCGTTCTTCGCGGTGACCGAGGCGGGTAAAGGCGTTAGTCAGATTTTCCTCATTCAAACGCGACGGCACGATGCGTTCGCTGGCACTGTTGTGTTCGATGATGAGCTCGCCGTCGCTCTGCACGCCTGCCTCGCGCACCTGTTGCGGGTTGGCGTCCGGATCTATGAACGCCAGGGTAATGTCCGCCTTGTGCCGCTGGTAACGGCCGATAAACTCGCGGATGACGCGGCGCAGGTCGTCACGTTCGCTGGCATAGGCACTGACGCGCACCGGCCCCTTCAACCGCTGCACGACGGCGATGCTGGCCGCCGACAGCGAGTGGCTGGCGGCGCGGGTGAGGTCGATGCGCAGGTGGTACTCGCGGCTCATCCAGTGCAGCAGGCCGATGGCCAACAGCAACAGCACGACGAAGCTGGCATTGACCAGCCGCAGCTGCCAACGGTGGCGGTCGGTCGGCGTCATGCAATCCCCAGTCGGTCGGCGTCCAGCCGCCGCACGCTCAACGTCAGGAAGGTGACGATCAGCAACAGATGGTAGGCGGCATCGGCCGTGTCGAACACGCCCTGCAGGAACGGCTGGTAGTGGTTGAACAGCGACAGGTAGGCGACAAGCCCGGTGCCCTGCACCGAGACGTCGAGCAGCCAGAAGCACAGCAGCGCCCCGAACGAGGCGATGGCCGCGACTGTCGGATGCTGGGTGAGGGTGGAGATGAACAGGCCGACCGCGGCGAAGCTGGCCAGGGTCAGGGCCAGGCCGAACAGGCCGGCGAACACGACGCCGAGGTCGATGCGACCGCCGAGCAGCAGCGACAGCGGCATCAGCGCCACCAGCGCCAGCACCAGCAGCAGGAACAGCATGACGCCGAGATACTTGCCGAGCACGATCTCGGTCATGGATATTGGCGCGCTGAACAGCAGCGTCAGGGTTTTCGCGCGCCGTTCTTCGGAGATGAGGCGCATGGTGAGCAGCGGCACCACCAGCAGCAACAGGAAAGCCGCGAGCGTCAGAAAGTTCGGCAGGATGATCAGGGTGGCGCCGGGCCAGCCTTCCATCAGCGCGTATTTATCCTGGTTCGGCCCGTACACGACGATCAGGATGTAAAAGAAAAGAATCCCCAGAATCAGTTGCAGGACCGCCAGGATCGCCCAGGCCAGCGGCGACAGGAACAGCGAGCGGAATTCGCGCCAGGCGATGGTGAATATCATGGCGCCGGGCCCCGGCCATCGTCGCCCGCGCTCGGTTCGCGTTCGGTGGTGAGCTCGACGAACAGCTGTTCGAGCGACAGCCGTCCGGGGCGGATCTCGTACAGTCCCCAGCCACGTTCGCTCGCCAGTTGCACGATGGCCGCGGTGGGATTGGCATCGGCCTCGTGCAGGATGCGCAGGCGCCCGTCGCGTTCCGGCTGCACCGCGGTCACGCCCGGCAGGCGCTCGATCTCGCCCGTCGCCGGCGGGGTGTGGAAGGCGACCGTGATCGAGGCCGTTTTCATGTGCCGGTCGAGTCGCTCGATCGTTTCATCCAGCACCAGTTCGCCTTCGTGCACGATTAACACCCGGTCGCAGACGGTCTGGACCTCGGGCAGCACGTGGGTGGAGAGGATCACGCTGTGCTCGCGGCCCAGATCGCGGATGAGCGCACGAATTTCTCGGATCTGGATGGGGTCGAGCCCCACGGTCGGTTCGTCCAGGATTACCAGCGACGGCAGATGGATGATCGCCTGGGCGATGCCGACGCGCTGCTGGTAACCCTTGGACAGATTGGCGATCAGCCGCCCGCCGGCTTCCTCCAGCCCGCACTTGCGCTTGGCGGCCTCGCGCGCCGGCTTCTGTTCGCGCCGCGGCAGGCGGTTGAGCGCCGCGCAGTAATCGAGATATTCATCGACGGTCAGGTCGCGGTACAGCGGCGGGGTCTCGGCCAGGTAGCCAAGCGCACTCTTGGCGGCGCGCGGCTCATCGAGCAGGTCGTGGCCGGCGATGCGCACGCGTCCTTCGCTGGGGGCAAGGTTGCCCGACAGGATCTGCATGGTGGTGGTCTTGCCGGCACCGTTGGGTCCGAGGAAGCCGAGGACCTCGCCGCGGCGCAGCGAGAAGTGGATATCGCGCAACACCCGGCGATCGCCGTAGTCGCGGGCGACGTGTTCGACCTCGACCAGAATTTCCGTGCTCATGCGCTCTGCGCGAACGCGATGGACTGTCGGGCAGGCATGGGCCGGATATACGGTGTCGGCCCGGGGCTGTCAAATATGACCAAGGTCATCTTTCCCTTGACAGTCCCCCGGGGGGAGGCAGACAGTAACGGGCGTTTCCCAAGCTCGTGCGGAGCGCGGCCGATCTGCCGTCGATGGTCGGCAGGTGGCGCGTTCCGTCCACCGCGGGGCGGGCGAAATCTGCGGAATTCCGCCTGTTCAGTCCTCCCGCTCCGATGGCACGGAATATGCCTTGTATACCGTACGTAACCTGGATATCACGACCACGATGAACCGCCTGACCCGAATCCTGATGCCTGGCCTCGCTGCCGGCCTGGGTCTGTGGGCGGTCGCGGCCGAGACCCACGACCCGGCGCTCCCGGCCAGCGAACTGCCGGCCGACGTCGTGCAGAGTTGTGTCCCGGCCTCGGGTGAGGCCGCCGATCTTTGCCTGCAGGCGAGCGATTTCGACAGCCGCTGGGTCGGCCGCAGCCGCCAGGGCAGCATCTTCATCGTCATGCGTCCGGGCTGCGTGGGCACGACCTGTCGTGCCTGGCTGGTGGAAAAGTCCGATCACGGCGCACGCGCGCTGCTGGCGGTGAACGGCCAGTATCAGTTGAGCCGCGACCGGCAGGCCTACCCGACCGTGCAGGTGCGGGCCGTGCTGCCCGACCAGCGTGAACAGGTGTCGCGTTACGAGTGGCAGGGCAGCCGTTATGTCCGCACCGATTTGCGCGTAGTGTACAGCGTCGATGGCGTCGCCTGCGGCGACCGTGAGCAGTGTCGCGCGGCGGCCCGGGATGCCTTCCGCCAGCAGAACATCGATCGTGGCGTGAAGATCTTCGAGCGCGTGCACGGCGTCTCCTGGATCTGATCCGCGGTTCGATTGCTTTTCCCCCGAAGACCGAGGGTTCCGTCACCGGGTTAATTCGGTGACAATAGCGGCCGTTTTCCTCCGCACGAGTCCATGTCACACCAGGTCCGCATTGAACCCGCCGGTCGAATTCTCACGGTTGAGGATTCCGAAACCATTCTGGACGCCGCTTTGCGCTCCGGCGTGGCGCTGCCGTACAGCTGCCGCGGTGGCAGCTGCGGCACCTGCAAGTCGAAGTTGCTGGCGGGCCGCGTTGACTACGGCCAATACGAAGACCGGGCCATGAGCGCGGCCGAACGCGCGGCCGGTTCCGTACTGATCTGCCAGGCCAAACCCCTCTCCGACGTGGTTATCGAGGCGCGCGTGCTGGAGCAGGCCGCCGACATTCCGATCCGCATTCTGCCGTGCCGGGTGGTCGGCCTGGAACGGGCGGCGCCGGATGTCATGGTCGTTTCGCTCAAGCTGCCCGAACACGAACGCTTCCAGTATCTCGCCGGACAGTACATCGATATCTTGTTGCGCGACAGTGCGCGTCGCAGCTTCTCGCTGGCCCACGCGCCGGGCCGCGATGAACTGCTGGAACTGCACATCCGCCAGGTGCCGGGCGGGCTGTTCACCACTCACGTGTTCGAGAAATTAAAGGAACGCGACCTGCTGCGTTTCCAGGGACCGTACGGCAGCTTCTTTCTGCGTGAGGGATCGTCGCCGGTTATCCTGGTGGCCGGCGGCACCGGCTTTGCGCCGATGCAGGCCATCATCGAGCAGGTGCTGGCGGCCCAGCCGGACCGGCCGCTACACCTGTACTGGGGCGCGCGCGCCCGGCCGGATCTCTATCGGCATGAGCTGGCCGAACGCTGGGCGGAGCAGCACCCGGATTTCCGTTACACGCCCGTGTTGTCGGAACCGGACCCGGCGGATGCCTGGAGCGGCCGCACCGGCTTCGTGCACCAGGCGGTGCTGGCCGATTACCCGGACCTGTCGGGGTGCGAGGTTTATGCCAGCGGGCCGCCGGTCATGGTCGAATCCATCCGCCGCGAATTTCTGGCCCGCGGGCTGCCGCCGGACCGGTTGTATTCCGATTCTTTCGAATTCAGCCACGATCGTCGTTGATTAATTTCAGACGGAGAATATAACCATGCGCATAGTGATGATCAGTGTTGTGGTTTTGCTGACTGGATGCGGCGATTCGAAGCCCCCCGAGCGGACCTTCGCCGATCCGCAGGTGCGTGCGCTTGAAAAGGCGCGCGGGGTTCAGAAACAAATCGATGCCGACTCGGTGCGCCGTCGCGAAGCGGTTGACGG
>CAKKRZ010000190.1:0-5476 GCA_919902925.1 Acidiferrobacterales bacterium
GTCTGGTGCAGGCGTTCCCGGTTGTAGAACACCTCGATCCACTCGAAGATCGCGGTCATACCAGGAGAGCAGCCGGTAAACCCCGAGACGGGTGGCGGCCGTGGCGTTGGCCCGCGCTAGCGCGCGGACGTAATTCTCGGGCGGCGGAGACGAATTGAGGGCGATGTCCGTGACGCCGGGAAGATCGGCCTCCCCGGGGCTCGGCAGGGTCGGTCGTCTCCTGGCTGGCGGTCAACCACGGGTCGTCTCCACCTTTCCCCACAGGTCATGCTCGTCGCTGTGGGTGATCGCCACCCGCACCTGATCGCCAGACTGTAAATTCGTCCCGCCCTCGATCGTCACGATGCCGTCGATCTCGGGCGCATCGCCCATCGTGCGGCCGGTGGCGATACCATCCTCCGCAATCTCGTCAATCATCACTGACAGGGTACGGCCAATCTTCTGCGAAAGTCGCGCCTCCGATATCCGCGCCTGGTGTTCCATGAAGCGCGCCAGCCGCTCTTCCTTGAGTTCCTCGGGAACCGCGCCGGGCAGTGCGTTGGCGGCCGCGCCCTCGACCGGTGAATAGGCGAAGGCGCCGACGCGGTCGAGTTGCGCTTCATCGAGAAAATCTAGCAGTTGCCGGAATTCCTCTTCCGTCTCGCCGGGAAAACCGACCACGAAGGTCGAACGAATGGTCAGGTCCGGACAGCGCTCGCGCCAGTGCCGGATTCGCGCCAGCGTATTTTCGGCGGCCGCCGGGCGCTTCATGAGCTTCAGAATGCGACTGCTCGCGTGCTGAAACGGGATGTCGAGGTAAGGCAGCACCTTGCCCTCCACCATCAGCGGAATGACCTCGTCGACGTGCGGATAGGGGTAGACGTAATGCAGACGCACCCACGCCCCAAACTCGCCGAGTGCGCTCACCAGTTCGGTCATGCGGGTCTTCACCGGCCGGCCGTTCCAGAAACCGGTGCGGTACTTCACGTCGACGCCATAGGCGCTGGTGTCCTGCGAGATCACCAGCAGTTCCTTCACGCCGCCCTTCACCAGGTTTTCGGCCTCGCGCAGCACTTCATCCACGGGCCGGCTGACCAAATCGCCGCGCAGTGACGGGATGATGCAGAAGGTGCAACGATGGTTGCAGCCTTCCGAGATTTTCAGATAGGCATAGTGGCGCGGCGTAAGCTTGAGGCCAGCCGCCGGAACCAGATCGGTCCAGGGATCGTGTGGCTTTGGCAGTTGCTTATGCACAGCCGCCATCACCTCATCGAGGGCGTGCGGGCCGGTGACGGCCAAGACCTTCGGGTGCGTCTGGCGCACGATGTCACCCTTGGCGCCGAGACAACCGGTGACGATCACTCGTCCGTTGACATCCAGCGCCTCGCCGATCGCCTCCAGCGATTCCGCGACGGCGCTGTCGATGAACCCGCAGGTGTTGACCACCACCAGATCGGCGCCCTCGTAACTCGGCGAGATGCTATACCCTTCGGCGCGCAGTTGCGTGAGGATGCGCTCGGAATCGACCAGCGCCTTGGGGCAGCCGAGGCTGACAAAACCAACCGTCGGGGCGCTCGCCGGTCGACGGCTGGCGGGGTTGCGGGACACGGCTTATTCGATCTTGAGGTAGGCGAAGCCCTGCGATTGCAGTTCGGCCAGCCGCACCATGCCGGAACGCACAAGCGTCACGCCCGGGATGAGTTTCTCCTTCGGCAGACGCACCGCCTCGCGGGTGATGTCGCACAATTCGAACTTCACGCCCTGCACCTCACGCAACCCCTTGAGACGCAGGATCAGCGTCTCGCGCTGGGCGCGCAACGCGGCGTCTTCGGCAAACGGCGTGTTGGCGAGCTTGTCGGTGGTGACAAAACGGATGCCGTGCGAGACGAACACGATGCGCACGTCGTAATCGACCAGCTCCTTCTGGTAGACGGTCACCATATTATTGATGTTGGTCAGCATGGCGCTGAAGCGGCGCGGATCGGCGAAGTCGGCGTGGTAGACCGCTTTGCGCACCGGATCGGCGGCCGGCTGTGCCGCCACAGACGGCGCGGTGGCCGGTGCGGCCGTCGGCTGGGTGGCGCAGGCCACCATCAGCGACTGGGTCAGCAACAACATCAGGGTGATGGGTACGAACCTGAAATGACGGATGTTCATGGCTGGGTCTCCGGATTACGTTGCCGGCTCGGCGGCCGATAATACCGCCTTGATCGCCTGGATGCGCGCCTGGCGGATGCGCTCGGCGATCTGTTCGCCGTGCCCACCCGTTGCCGCGGCGATCTTGCCCGATTCGACCGCGCGCACGGCCGCGAGTGCCGCACGCAGCTTCCCGGCCGGCGGGTAGGGCCTCTCCTCGAAGCCCGGCCGGCCGCGGTAATCCGCCTCGCAGGCGGCGAGAAAGGGGTCGAGCCGCTCCGGGCGGCGCAACAGGTCGATCGACTCGATCAGTTCCAGCACCGTTCCCGGCCGCAGTTCGTCGAGGCGGTGCATCACTCCGTGATGGCGGGCCACGGCGAGTGCGAGATCGCGGAACTCGTTGGGCACGCGCAGGCGTTCGCACAGCGCGCGCACCAGTTCCGCGCCGCGATCCTCGTGACCGTGATGCTTGGGCCATTCTTCGCGCGGCGTCACGCCCTTGCCAAGGTCGTGGGTGAGCGCGGCGAACCGGGCGCGCGCATCGGGCGTGAGTCTGGCCGCCGCCTCCAACACCAGCAGGATGTGCGCGCCGGTATCGATCTCCGGATGGTGTTCGGCCGGCTGCGGCACGCCGAACAGCGCCTCCAGTTCCGGGAACAACACGGCCAGCGCGCCGCACGATCGCAATACCTCGAAGAAACGCGCCGGCGCCGGCTCGCCGAGCGCGCGTTCTACCTCCTGCCACACGCGCTCGGGGACAAGGTGATCGAGTTCGCCGCTGTCGGCCATCCGCCGCATCAGCGTCTGCGTCTCATCAGCCACATGGAACCCGCGTGACCCAAATCGTGCCGCAAAGCGCGCTACCCGCAGCACGCGCAACGGATCTTCGACAAACGCGTCCGAGACGTGGCGCAGGATTCCCGCCTTGAGATCGGCCGCGCCGCCGAACGGGTCGATCAGCTTGCCGGCCTCGTCCTCCGCCATGGCGTTGATGGTCAGGTCACGACGTCGCAGGTCGTCTTCCAGCGTTACGTCCGGCGCGCTGTAGACGGTAAAGCCTTTGTAGCCGTGGCCCTGCTTGCGTTCGGTGCGGGCGAGCGCGTATTCCTCCTTCGTCTGCGGATGGAGAAACACCGGGAAATCGGCGCCGACCGGCCTGTAGCCCAGCGCCGCCATCTGGTCCGGCGTGGCGCCGACCACGACCCAGTCGCGATCCTGCACCGGCAGACCGAGAAGTTTGTCGCGCACCGCCCCGCCGACGAGATAGACTTTCATGCGGTCATCGTAATCGCGCCCCATGCCGGATTCCAGTCGATATTGGCGCCTGTTGGCGTTGCTGCTCCCATTGCTGCTGGGCGGTTGCGCCACGCTCGGCTATTACGGCCAGGCCATCCGCGGACACGTGGACCTGCTCGCCCGCGCGCGGCCAGTGGACACCGTGATCCGTGATCCTGCCACTCCCCCGGCGCTGCGCGAACGGCTCGAACAGGTCAAGGCGGCGCGCGATTTCGCCAGCCGCGAGCTGGGCCTGCCCGACAACGACAGCTACCGGCGTTATGCCGACCTCGGCCGGCCGTATGCGGTCTGGAACGTGTTCGCCACCCCGGAACTGTCGCTGCAACCCCGGCAATGGTGTTTCCTGTTGGTCGGTTGCGTCAGCTACCGCGGCTACTTTGCCCGCGAGCACGCCGAGCGCGAAGCCGCCGCGCTGCGCGAACGCGGCGACGATGTCTACATCGGCGGCGTGGTCGCCTACTCGACGCTCGGCACCACCGATGATCCGCTCCTCAACACCATGCTGCACCGCGGGGTCATCGAGACGGTGGCGGTCGTGTTTCACGAACTGGCCCACCAACGCGTGTATCTGCGCGGCGATACTCCCTTCAATGAATCGTTCGCGGTCGCGGTCGAGGAGGAAGGCGTGCGCCGCTGGCTGGCCCGGCCGGGGCAGGAGCAGGAACGCGAGCGCGTGCGCATCGGTCGCGAGCGTCGCCAGGCATTCACCGCGCTGTTGCTGCGCTATCGTGAAAGACTGGACCGCCTGTACCGCTCGACGATCCCGGACGAGGACAAGCGTCTCGACAAACTCAAACTGTTCGCGGAACTGCGTGTCGACTACGCCGCCTTGCGCACACGCTGGGGCGGCGATGACCGTTACGACCGCTGGATGAGCACCGACCTGAACAACGCCAAGCTGGCCGCGGTCGGTACCTATCATCGTTACACGGCGGCCTTCCGTGCCCTGCTCGCCCGACGCAACGGCGACCTGGAGAAATTCTACGAAGACGTGCGCGCGCTGGCCGAACTTTCGAAAAACGAGCGCGAGGCGCGCCTGAACCAGCTCCTGACCGCCGCGCCGTGAAGCCGCTCAGCGCCGGGCGTTGACGCGCAAACGATCGAAACGCCTGCCGGCGTTGAGGTATGTCGGCACGATCGTTTCCAGGCTGGCCGGTTCGAGGCCGAAGATGGCGGGAAACGGTCCCGGGCAAACACTGTCGAGCTGAAGCGAGCGGTAATTGTCGAGCGAGAACGGTTTGCCGGGCGCAAATTCCATCACCAGCGCCTGCGCGAACGACAGCGTGCGGTTCAGGCCGATGATGCGCACGCGCCGTCCGGTCCAGCCGGCGATGCGCGCGACAATCTCGCGCAGGGTGCAGGCCTCAGGCCCGCACAGATTGTACTGATGGCCGACCGTGCGTTCGTCCGTGAGCGCTCGCGCGTAGGCGTGCACCACGTCATCGATGTAGACCGGTTGCAGGCGGGCATCCGGGCAGGCGAGCGGGAACACACCGGGCATGAGCCGCAGCAATGCGGCAAAACGGTTCACGAAGCTGTCGTGCGGGCCGAAGATGACCGACGGGCGGAAGATGGTCCAGCGTAATCCGCTGCGACGCACGACTTCCTCGCCCACGGCCTTGCTGCGCAGGTAGTGCGACGGCGCCTGCGCTGCCGCGTTCAGTGCACTCATGTGTAGCAGACGGTTCACCCCAACCCCACGCATGGCCTCGACCACGCGTTCCGGCAACTCGGCGTGGGCACGGAAAAATCCACGCCCGGAACGACCCGACTCATTCAGAATCCCGACCAGGTTCACCACGACGTCGAGACCCGCGAACTGTTCGCGCAGAAAGCCGGGTTGATACACATCCCCTTCAACCAGCTCAAGTTCGGGCAAGACCAGCAGCTCGCGATGCCGCTCCCGCCGGCGCGTCCACACCCGTACGCGGTGACCGTCGGCGGCCAATCGCGCAGCCAGCGCCTGGCCAACAAAGCCGCTGCCGCCCAGGATACCGACGCGCATGATCAGGGACTGACGGCGTTGTCAGGTTGGCCGTTGGCGGGTTTCGGCGATTGGATCGAG
>CAKKRZ010000190.1:5576-17802 GCA_919902925.1 Acidiferrobacterales bacterium
GGAAGCCCTGCTCCCTTCGGTCGCTCGTCCTGACCTAATACGATGCCCGATTGCGGCTTCGGCGGCGCCACCCTCGGCATGCGCGTCTGCAGGCGCACCTGACGGATCCCAAGGCGGTGATCGTAAACGGCGGCGAACGCCAACACGTTTTTGACGTAGTCGCGCGTCTCGTTGAAGGGGATGGACTCGACCCAGATCTCGGCATCGATGGCCTTGTCGTCCGGCAGCCAGCTGGCGACGCGATGCGGGCCGGCGTTGTAGGAGGCGGTGGCCAGCGTCTGGTGGCCATGGTTACGCTGCAGGACCTCTTTCAGATAGCCGGTCCCGAGCCTGATGTTGTTGTCGATGTCGAGTATCGACTGTTGGCCGCGAACCGGAATATTGAGACGGCGACCGGTCATGCGGCCCGTGGCCGGCATGAGCTGCATCAACCCGAGCGCACCGACCGGCGAACGGGCGTCGACCACAAACGCCGATTCCTGCCGCACCACGCCGTACACCCAGCCCGGGTCGAGGCCCTGAGCCGCCGCACTGGTCTCAATCTGTTCGCGGTACAAGACCGGGAAGCGCAATTCGAGGTCGTCGTGATGCTGGCTGCGACCGGCGGTGAGAATGGCGCGGTCGTGCCAGCCCCATTGCGAGGCCACCAGCGCCGCCACCGACAGCTCGCGATTGTTGAGACGCTGGATCACCCAGCTCCACTGTCGCCGGGCATCGTGGATATGACCGATCCGGTACAACTCCTGCGCCATCTGGATGCCGGGGCGCACCAGCATGGCGGTCACCTCCTCCGGGGTGGCCGACACGGGCGTGTGCTGCATGGAATATTCTGTCTGTAACCGGTCGGCCGCCAGAAAACCGTAATAACTGCGTTCGCGGGCCAGCACGCGGAAAAGTTTTTCGGCTTCGCGCTTCTTGCCGCCGACTTCGAGCGAGCGCGCCTTCCAGTAAACCCAGCGTCCCTCGCGTTGCTGTTCCTCCGGCAGCGCGGCGATGAAACGCCTCGCCGTCTCCCATTCCCCGGCGCGCAGCGCCGCGAGCACGCGCCACAGGTGCAGATGCTCGTCGTTCGGATCGGCCGACACCGCCGACAACCAGGCCAGGGCCTCGGGCATGTGCCGTTGCGCCGCGATGATGCCGACGTGACGAAATACATAGTTATCATCTTCGCCGAACAGCTGATGACGCTCCTTGATGGCCTGCCAGCGGCGCACGGCCTCGGCCGGGTCGCGCATGGCCAGGCGCACAATGCCGTGACGAACCACCATGCGCGCCACCGGCGTTTCGAGCGGATAGCGCAGACGATCCAGCTCGGCCGGCGGGTTGTGATGCATGGCGATCCAGCGCGACACCCACACGCGTTCGCCTGGATCGAGGTAGTGCGCCAGTTCCTCGGCCAGGCTCGGGCGCCGGTTTTCCATCGCCAGCCGGATGCGCTCCCAGACGCGATCGGCCGACATGTGGCCGGCCTTCTTCCAGGCCGCGAACACCGGGTTACAGGCCGACGGCAACCGCTTGCCGGTGCGCCACAGCTCGCCGATCTCGTTCATCAGCGTCGCCTGCGCTTCGCTGGATCGCAACAGGTTCTGCAGGCGCAGGCAAGACAGCTCCGCGTCGTCCTGGATGTCGCGGTAATTACGGTGGAAATTTTCCCAGTCGCCGCGCGCCGCCAGCAGGCGCAGCCATTTCTTGCGCAGGACGTCGCTCACCGGCGTCTGGTTGTTGTTTTCCAGAAACGCATGAACTTCCCGCGTGTCGGCGCCCGCCAGACGCCGACGCAGGTCTTCGTAATCGAGGTAGCCGCGCAACACGTAGGTGTCGAGACGTTGGCGCAGGGCGCGGTAGCGGGCGGGATCGCCGGCCTTCAGGGCCTCCAGCGCCGCGCCATAGTCGCGACGCTGTTGTTCCTCGTCGCCCGACGTCGCGCCGGCCCCGAAAGAGGCCAGCGACAGCAGCAGTGCCGGCAGGACGATTCGCCGCAGGGAGATAAACATAAGTGATATTCTAGACCAAGGCCGGTTCCCGGCCGCCAGCTTGAGGAAAGGCACGAAACCAGAATGGATTCCGTCAATCCCGCCAGCGGTGAAATCCTGGCATCGTTTCCGGGTGCGGATCAGCTTGCCATCGAACGGGCGCTGGCGCACGCCGCCACGGCCGCGCCTGTCTGGTCAATGACCGCGTTCGCCGACCGCGCCGGGCTTTTGCGGTCGCTGGCGGCCAATCTGCGCCGGGATGAAGGAAAACTCGCCCGGCTGATGACCACCGAGATGGGCAAACCCATCCGCGAGGCACGCGCCGAAATCGCCAAGTGCGCCTGGGGATGCGAGTACTACGCCGATCGGGCCGAGCATATTCTCGCCGACGAGATCGTGGCCACCGATGCCGCGCGCAGCCTGGTGAGTTATGCGCCGCTCGGCACCGTGCTCGCCATCATGCCGTGGAACTTTCCCTTCTGGCAGGTATTCCGCGCCGCCGCGCCCGCGCTCATGGCCGGCAACACCGTGCTGCTCAAGCATGCCTCGAACGTGCCGCAGTGCGCGCTGGCCATCGATGCACTGTTTCGCGACGCCGGTTTCCCGCCGGGCGTCTTCCAGGCCCTGCTGATCGATGGCCGGCAAACCGAGAAACTCATCGCCGATGCGCGCGTACACGCCGTCACCCTGACCGGCAGCGAGGCGGCCGGCCGGCGCGTGGCGGCCGTGGCCGGCGCCCACCTCAAGAAGTGCGTGCTCGAACTCGGCGGTTCGGACCCGTTCGTGGTGCTGGCCGACGCCGATCTTGACGCCGCGGCGGCGACGGCCGTCACGGCACGCTTCCAGAACGCCGGCCAAAGTTGCATCGCCGCCAAACGCTTCATCCTGATCGAATCGATCGCCGATGATTTTCTGAAGCGTCTGCGGCCGCGCATCGAGGCCCTGCGCGTGGGCGATCCGTTGCAGGCGGATACTGAAATGGGTCCGCTCGCCCGCGCCGACCTGCGCGAGTCGCTGCACCGGCAGGTGATCGAATCCGTTTCCGCCGGCGCCCGCCTTCTCCTTGGCGGTGATCCTCTACCCGGTCGCGGTTTCTACTACCGTCCCACGGTGCTGGACGGTGTGCGTCCGGGCATGCCGGCCTATCACGAGGAACTGTTCGGGCCGGTGGTGGCCGTCTTGCGCGCCCGCGACGAGGCCGATGCCCTGCGGTTGGCCAACGACACCCGCTATGGTCTCGGCGCCTCGGTGTGGTCACGCGATGCCGCCCGCGCCGAACGGTTCGTGCGCGCCATCCACTCCGGGCTGGGGTTTGTGAACGGCATGGTGCACAGCGACCCGCGCCTGCCGTTCGGCGGAGTAAAAAATTCCGGCTACGGCCGTGAACTGGGCGTGCACGGCATCCGCGAGTTCGTGAACGTCAGGACGATCTGGGTGCGCTGACACTGTCGGCGGCGCGCCACAGCAGCCAGGCGCCAAGCAGGATCATAGGTACACTCAGCACCTGCCCCATCGTCACCCAACCGAACGCGAGGTATCCGAGATGGGCATCCGGTTCGCGGACGAATTCCACCAGCAACCGGAACGATCCGTAACAGACCAGGAACAGGCCGGAGACGGCACCGACCGGGCGCGGCCGGCGCGAATACAGCCAGAGAATGGCGAACAACGCGAGACCTTCGAGTGCCAGCTCATACAGTTGCGACGGGTGGCGTGCCACGTTGCCGCCGGTGCGGAACACCATGCCCCAGGGCAAATCGGTCGGCGCTCCCCACAGTTCCTGGTTGATGAAGTTACCGAGCCGTCCGGCGCCGAACCCGATCGGTGTGAGCGGCACGATGAAATCGGCGACGGCCAGGAAGCGGCGCTGCGTCCGGCGCGCGAACCACACCAGGGCCAGGGTCACACCGATCAGCCCGCCGTGAAATGACATGCCGCCATCCCAGATGGCGAACACCTCGAACGGATGACCGAGGTAATAGCCCGGCTTGTAGAACAGCACGTATCCGAGCCTTCCACCGATAATCACGCCGAGCGCTATGTAAAAAAGGATGTCGCCGATCTCGTCCGGCTTCCAGCCGGAACCCGGCCGGCGCGCGCGCACCACGCCCAGCCACCAGCCGGCCGCGAAACCGACCAGGTACATGATTCCGTACCATTGGATCTTCAGCGGGCCCAGGGCCAGCGCCACGGAGTCGATGTCGGGAGCGGTCAGCATGCGTGGATTATGGGAAATTCGCCGTCATTGCGCCAGTCAGCGGACGGGACTCCACAAACGGGTGGCGCGATCGCGGAAACCGACGTCGAGCGGCGGTTTGATCTGGCCCGCGTCCGCCGGCTGCCAGACATCGGAGGCCGCCACCACCGCGCCGTTCGGATGTTGCGTGTACCACTGATCGGCGTCGCGCGCATCCAGGATCAGCAACGGCTTTGTCAGGCGCCCGGCATAATGGTATTCGCCGCGGTAAGGGCCGACATGCGCCACCGGCTGATCCGCGGCCTGACGCTCGGCGATGGCGCGCGCGATCGTGTCGACGTTTTGCAACGGACCCAGTTGCGAGCCGGCCGCCAGAATGCCGATCGTCATCAGCATGATCACAAACACGGCGGTGTTGAGGATGCGCCGGCGCACGTCGTGCACCGGCATCCAGGCCAGCGCGATACCGATGATCATGACCGCCACCCCCAGCAGCGGCGAGACGTCCCACAGCAGGGCCGGCAGATAGTCGCTGCGCGGCAACTTGGGGACGATCACCAACAGGCCGCCGGCCAGCACCAGCGGCAGGGTCATGCCGGCGAGCGGGTGATGATCGCCGCGCCCGTCCAACCTGGGCTCGAAGGAGAGCCAGGTCACCAGCAGCGTCAGCGCCATCAAGGACGCCAGCAGGAACGAGGGCTGCTTGACCGGCAGCAGCGACAACAGCAGCACCGTGCTCGCCGACCACACCAGGCAGAAGGCCGCACCGGCATTGAATTCCGCGCGCCCGGCGTGCAGCAGGCGCAACCACAACAGCGGCAACACCGACCACGGCAGGAACGCCACCGGCAACAGCCACAGATATCCCCACCACGGCCAGCGCGCCGGGAAAAATTCCAGCGTTTGCAGGGCAAAGCCGTCGGTCATCACACGCACGAGGAACAACGGACCCGCCATGGCCGTCGCCGGCACCAGCCAGACCGACACCAGCACCATCGCCAGCAGCAGCCCCTTGACCACATCGAGATACCAGTGCTTCCACACCGGACGCACCGGTCCGCGCGCCCACAGCGGCGCCAGCAACGCCACGGGCAACACGGCGATCAACACCAAACCGCCCTGCGTCAATACTCCCAACCCCAGCGCCGGCCCGAACAGCAGCCAGGCGCGCGCGTCGCGCGAGCGCCACATGGCCAGCAGGCTCCAGACCGCCAGCAGCGTGAAAAACAAGCCGACCATCTCCGGCCGCAGCAGCGGCGAGACCAGGGCGACAAAGATCGCCCCCAGGGCGAGATAGGGAACGTGGCTGGCGACCGTCGGACTGTCGGGCCAGAGTTTGCGTGCGATCATGACCAGCAACACCAGGCTTCCCAGCGAGAACGCCGGCGCGATGGCGCGCACGATCATGAGATCGTCAACGGCGCTGAACTTCCAGGCGGCCAGGATGAGCCAGCTGAACAACGGCGCGCGTCCGATCGGTTCGCCGTTGAGCGTCGGTACCCGCCAGTGGCCGGACGACCACATCTCCCAGGCGATGGCGAGTTCGCGCGTCTCATCGAAAGGCCAGGCCTCGCGCCCGGCCAGCGTGGCGAGCGTGAGCGCCAGCCACAGGCCCAGCCAGCCCAGTACCGTACCGAAAGGAAGCTGGAAGCGCGGAAGAAAACGTCGCCGCGGCCTGGGCTGGTCAAGCTCGGGCGTGCCGCGGAGTTCTACCTCCTCGACGACAAACTTCTCCAGCGTGCGGGTGCGGACCTTGGACGACTTCTGGGGGTGACGAGGCGGGTTCGTGCCTTGGCGCATGCGAAAACTCGGTGGCGGTCACTGCTGGCACCAAATAGTAGCCCGGCCGCCTCCGGATTTCATAACCGGCCGTCGTCCGGCTGGCGTTACCGGCCGACCCGTACCCCGTCGCGATCCTGCGCGCGTCTCAGGATCAACTCGTACAACAGCCAGGCGACCAGCCAGACCACGATGGCCGACCAAAGGTTGTGCGAGAGGAAGTGCGCCCCCTGCACCGTGCGGCCCAGCCCGAGCGCCATGCCATAGGCCAGGCCCGCGCCCATCCCGGCCATGGCCAGCCGCGGACGCGAGCGCCGCCAGATAAAATAGAAGGCGACCAGGGCAAACCCGCCGGAGGCGTGGCCACCCGGCCAGCAACGGCCGCGCTCCACGCCCGGATCGGCCGGTTCGAACAATTTCTTGTGAGGAGCATAGCCCCCGTACACATTCAGATCGTACGGGCAGTGCTTGTTGGTCACGTCCTTGAGATGTCCGACCGCCATCGGGCCGATCATCATCACCAGGAACAGGAATAACAGCGGGCGGCGATGGGGGCGCAAGGCCTCGACGCCATATGAGAGCAATACCGCCGCCAGCGAGGCGAAGCTGATCACCACCAGCACATATTTGGCCCAGTGGTGTCCAACGACTTCCAGAAACCAGTCGTGGCGCAGCGGGAATTTCTTCGTGGCCGCATCGAAAAACAGATCGCTGAAGACCTTGTCGATGTGCGTGTACTCGACCAGCCCATACAGCCCCGCTGCCGCCAGCAGCGGCAGGCCGGCAAACCATGCATAGTCGCGCCACGGGAGCGCGCGGCGGTTGACCGGTTCAGCCATTACGGGTGCCCTGGCGTCGCCACCCCGGCGTGGGTCGTGTCGATCGGCCGCTGCGCCAACGGTTGCAGGCGTTGCTTCTGATACAAACGGTTCGTGCCCTGGAAATAGGCGATGGCGTCGGCCACCAGTTCGGGGTCGGCGCCGGGTGGCAGGCGCCGGAATTCCGCGCGACGCGGATCGCCTTCGTAAACCTCGATGCTCTGACGCACCCCGAGCACGGCCAGGCGATTGCCGCGCAGCAGGCCGACGTCGCGGTTGTGGCTGAACAGGGCACGCGCCTCGGATGGTTTGGTGCGCAACAGGTCGCGCCCGACAAAGCGGCTTTCGTGGTCGATCCCCAGCAATCCCAGGATGGTCGGGGCCACGTCCATCTGCGAACCAAGCTGATCGACACGCCGCCCCTGCGCAATAAGACCCGGGGCATAAAACAGCACTGGAATCTCATAGGAACGGATAGGAATTTCCTGACTGCCATGGACGCGCGCGCCGTGATCGCCCAGAAAAACAAACAGGGTGTCGCGGAAGAACGGCTGGCGACGCGCCTCGCGCATGAATTTGCCGATCGAATAATCGGCGTACTTGATGGCGTGCTCACGGCGCTGGGCAGCCGGGTCTTCCGCGATGCGGCCGGCCGGATAGGTGTACGGGGTATGGTTCGAGACCGTCAGCACCGTGGCAAAAAACGGTTTGCCGGCGGCGTGCATGCGGTTGAACTCGCCGATGGAGTTTTGAAAAATATCCTCGTCGCACACCCCCCAGATGGTGGTGAAACTGATGTGCTTGAAATCGTCCTGGTCGATCACCCGGTTGAAGCCGTTGTTGAGCGAGAAGGCGCGGATGTTGTCGAAATAGGATCGCCCGCCGTAGATAAACACGGTCTCGTAACCCTTGCGCTGCAACACCGACGGCAGCGAGAACAGGTTCACCCCGCTCTTGCGCTTGACCACGGAGCGGGCCGGCATCGGCGGCAGGCCGGTCAGGGTCGCCTCGATGCCGCGCACGGTGCGGTTGCCGGTGGAATAGATGCGGGTAAAGTACAGACCGTCGTTCGACAGGCGATCGAACTCCGGCGTCATCGATGCGCCTTGCGGGTGCAGGCTACCCACGGATAACGACCCCAGGCTCTCCTCCAGGACGATGACGACGTTCATCGGCCGCAACGGCCGGCCCGTTTGCACCGCATGGGCGATGTCGTAGGGATCGGCGGGATGGGTAAACCGGTCATCGGCCCCGGCGACCTGTCGCCGCAGTCGCTGCAGCGCCTCGGCCTCCGGAATACGCGCGTATTGCGTGTCGTAATCCGATTCGTTGTTGATCAGGGCGTGAAAGAAGGAGTACACGCCGTTGCCGGCGATCTCGTTGAGGATGCGGTTGTCCGAGATATGCGTGCTATTGATGTTGAGCGCCGCCGCGCCGGTGAGCAGCGGCACCAGATAGAACAGCGCCAGCTGGGCCCGCGGCCGCCAGGTCAGCGGCGCCGACAGGCCGCGCAGGAAATAGCGCCGCCACAGAGCGAACAGCGCGGCGGCGGTGAACACCGTCAGCGTGAGCACCGTCTTGACCGGATAGGTGTCACGGATATTGACGAACACTTCCTTCGGGTGAATCAGGTAATCCACGGCGACGTTGTTGAAGCGTGAATTGAACTCGTGAAAAAACACCACCTCGGCCACCAGCAGGTACAACAGACCGAACAGGAACAGGCAGGTGATGACGCTCACCAGCACGCGCGAGGCGCGCGAATCCAGCCAGCGAGCGGGCAGGATCGACAGAAACAGCGCCAACGGCAGACACGCGTACAGCCCGACGACCGTGTCCACGAGTAACCCGGCGCCCAGCGCCAGCGGCCAGTGCGCCAGGTCCGGCAGGATATCGCCGCCATTGATAACCATGAGCGTTATCCGCCCGAGGGTCGCGGCCGCCAGGTAAACCAGAAAAGCGGCGATCAGCGGCTGATAGCGCTCGCGACCCGACCACGAGCGAAGACGGGCGATGACTGGAACGGACATGGGGGCTCCCCGGCGTGGGCCAGAATCGAATGGAAACGCCCGGCAGCCTAGCCGGCGGTGGGGAAGCCACCGTCAAGAAGGTGTGAAGCGGGTGTGAAGACGGCTGGCGGGTTGCTGAAAAACCCGCTAGGACCTGTCTCAAAGATGCCAACACCACTAACCGCAGATAAACGCAGAATTGGATGGATAAACGCAGATATATTCAAATCCGCGTTTATCTGCGCGTTCCATTTGCGTTCATCCGCGTTCCAGGTTCTTACCAGTGTTTTTGAGATAGCTTCTATTCAGCCGGTGGCGGCCAGCCGCAGGCGCGCGCGGGTGCCCCGCCCCGGCACGCTGTCCAGCGACAGCCCCCAGCCCTGACGCTCCACGATGCGTCCGACCAGGGAGAGACCGATCCCGTAGCCTTCGGCGTCGCGCGCGCCACGACCCCGGTAATGGCGCTCGAACACGCGCGGCAACTCGTCGGCCGGAATCCCCCGGCCGGTGTCTTCAATCTCGATCCATCCATCGCCGGCCCGGCACACAATCTCGCCGCGTTCCATGCTGTCGGCAGCATTGCGCAGCAGGTTGGACAGCACCACGCCCAGGGCGGTGCGATCGAGCGGCTGCGCCAGACCGCGCGGGATGTCGTTGCGCAACGCGATCCCCCGGTCCGCGAGCATCTCGCGCAGGGGATCGGCCGCCTCCTCGGCACAGCCGTGCAGGTCCACGGATTCGACCGTCGTCGGTTGGCCGGCGCGCGCGAGCAGCAGCAGCGACTGGATCACGCCGCCCATGCGCTCGGCGGCGCGATCGATACGCCGGATACGCTGACGGATCTCTTCGGGCAGATCAGTATCGTTCAACAATAACTCGCAACCCGTATGAATGGCGGTTAGCGGGGTGCGCAACTCGTGGCTGACGTCAGCGGTGAACGACTGCTCGCGTGAGACGAATTCGCTCATGCGCGCCATATACGCATCGAAGGCCTCGGCCAGCCGCCGCACCTCCCGGTCGCGGTAATGACTGGCCAGCGGCGCATCCGGGCGCCAATCGGGGCCGAGCGCCGCGACCCGGGCCGCCAGCGCGGCGACCGGTTCGGTCAGCAACCCGGCCAGCAGATAGCCAAGCACACTGGCGACGATAGCGGTGACGACCACACCGAAAGCGAGCAACCAGAGTATCTCGCGCAACTGCGCTTCGTGGTGGCTGACGTCGTAGACCAGATAGAACCAGGTGTTCTCGACCACTCGAACGGCTACGTGCATCTCCTCGCCGTTCACAAACACCTCGTGCATGCCGATCGCCAGATCGCGCAGGTGGGGCGGCAAGGCGGCCCGCTCGGCCGCGTTGCGCGCCACCCGGGCGGACAGGTTCTGTGAACGGGGCGGGGCGGATGCCGGGTCCGCCCGGTAGCGGGCGATGAAACCCTGCATCTCGTCGGCAACGACGTTGTTGATCTGCTCCTCCTCGCGGTCGTCGATGATGACGTAGAGCGCAATGCTGTGCACCGCCACGACCAGCAAGGTCAGCAGCGCGATGCCGATCGCCACCCGCCGGCGCAGGCTGTGTCTATCGCCCATCGACGGGGCGCAGGCGGTAGCCGAGGCTGGGTATGTTTTCGATCAGCTCGGGCCGGCCATCTCTGGCCAGGGCGCGGCGTAACTGGTGCAGGTGCGCGCGCAGGGTGTCGCTGTTGGGCAGGTCCTCGCCCCAGACGGACTGCTCGAGTTCGTGGCGCGCGAACACCTTGTCCGGCGCGCGCATCAGGATTTCGAGCAGGCGCAGACACTTGGGGGGAAGGCGAATGGCTTCGCCCGCGCGCGTCACGCGCATCGATTCGGTATCGAACGCCAGGTCATCGACTTGCAGCAACGAGGGCGCGACCTTGCCCTGATGACGGCGGTGCAGCGCCTCCAGGCGCGCCTCCACTTCTTTCAGTGCGAACGGCTTGACGAGATAGTCGTCGGCGCCCTGTTCGAAACCGGCGAGTTTGTCGTTCAGGGTATCGCGAGCGGTGAGCATCAGCACCGGGGTGTCGCGGCGGGCGTCGCTGCGCAATCGCCGGCACAAATCGAGCCCGTTCATGCCCGGCAGGGAAATATCGAGCAGCAGGACATCGTAATCGTGGGTCACGGCCATATGCAGCCCGGTGACGCCGTCGGCGGCGTGATCGACCGCGTGTCCGCGTCCGCTCAGGTAATCGTAAAGATTGGCGGCGATCTCCCGATCGTCCTCGATGATCAATATTCGCACGGCCATTACCCCTTTAACGAGTGCGTCCACTATACGCAATTCAGGTCCAGGCCCGCTATATTGCGTCTTTCGCACCGCCATCCTCATGCCCGACAACACGCACACCAACCGGCTGATCGACGAGACCAGTCCCTATCTGCTGCAACATGCCCACAACCCGGTGGGCTGGTACCCGTGGGGACCGGAGGCGTTGGCGAAGGCCAAGCAGGAGAACAAACCGATCCTGCTGTCGATCGGCTATTCGGCCTGCCACTGGTGCCACGTGATGGCACATGAATCATTCGAGGACGAGGACACCGCCCGGGTGATGAACGAGCTGTTCGTGAACATCAAGGTTGACCGCGAGGAGCGCCCCGATCTCGACCGCATCTACCAGACTGCCCACCAGATGCTGGCGCAGCGTCCGGGCGGCTGGCCGCTCACCCTGTTTCTGATGCCAGACGACCAGACGCCGTTCTTCGGCGGCACCTATTTTCCGAAGGAACCGCGTTACGGCATGCCGGCCTTCACCGACCTGTGTCGGCGCGTGGCGAGCCACTTTCAGGATCACCGCGAAGAAATCGAAAAGCAGAATGCCTCGGTGCGCAATACCTTCCGCCGCCTTTCGGCCAGCGTACCTACGACCGGTGTGCAGGTGGCGGGACACGTTTTGACCCGAGCGCGCGAAGAAATCGCAGGTCAGTTCGAGGCCAAACACGGCGGGTTTGGTCAGGCGCCGAAATTTCCGCACCCGACCACCATCGAACGCTTGCTGCGTCATTGGGCAATGCATCCGGACGACGGCGAGGCCCTGCACATGGCGCGCTTCACGCTGCATGCCATGGCCTCGGGCGGAATCTACGACCAGCTAGGCGGTGGATTCTGCCGCTACTCGGTGGACGAGTACTGGATGATCCCGCATTTCGAGAAGATGCTCTACGACAACGGCCAGTTGCAGGCGCTCTACACCGATGCCGCCGTCGCCATGAACGATTCGGCTTTCCGACGCATCGCCCACGAAACCGGCGACTGGGTGATGCGCGAGATGCAGTCAGCCGAGGGCGGTTATTTCTCGGCGCTGGATGCCGACTCCGAGGGCGAAGAAGGCAAGTTCTACGTCTGGACCCCGGACGAGATGAAGACGCTGCTCACCCCCGATGAGTACGCGGTGTTGGCGCCGGTCTACGGTCTCGATCGTCCGCCCAACTTCGA
>CAKKRZ010000190.1:17902-19420 GCA_919902925.1 Acidiferrobacterales bacterium
GCGCGCCGCAAACTGCTCACCGCCAGAGATCGACGTGTACGACCGGGGTGTGACGACAAGGTGCTGACCTCCTGGAACGGGCTCATGATCAAGGGCATGGCCCGCGCCGGACGACTGCTCGAGCGACCGGATTTCATTGTCTCGGCCGAGCGCGCCTTCGATTTCATCCGTTCCACTCTCTGGAAAAACGGACGCCTGTTGGCCAGTTACAAGGACGGTCGCGCCCACCTCAACGCCTACCTCGACGATTATGCCTTCCTGATCGATGCTGGACTCGAACTTCTGCAGGCGCGTTGGCGAGATGGCGATCTTCAGTTTCTCGTCGAACTGGCCGAGACCTTGCTGGATCACTTCGAGGACAAGACAAGCGGCGGTTTCTTCTTCACCGCGGACGACCATGAGAAACTCATTCATCGCCCCAAACCATCCAGCGATGATGCCATCCCCTCCGGCAACGGCGTCGCTGCGCAGGTACTGCTGCGGCTTGGACACCTGCTTGGCGCCACGCACTTCCTCGATGCCGCGCACAACACCCTCACCGCGCTGTGGCGCGACATCGAACGCAGCCCGTCGGCCTGCAACTCCCTGCTCACGGCGGTCGATGAATACCTGCATCCCGGCGAGATCATCGTCATCCGGGGTACGGGTCAGCCCCTGGCCGACTGGCGGCAGGCCGCGACCGCGCACTACGCCCCGTCGCGTCTGGTCATGGCGATTCCCGATGATGCCGCGGCCCTGCCGGGTGTGCTGGGCGAACGGGTAGCGCGCGGGAAGGTGACGGCGTATCGCTGTGCCGGACTGTCCTGTTCGGCGCCCATCACCGAGGCATCGGCGTTTTACGCCCTGTTCGAGGAACGCGGGCCCGCCCCCCAGACCCGCTGAGTCCGGGCTGCCGGCAAAACCCCCTGTCTCACCCGGTAAGCGGTCGAGGTTCAAAACCCTAACGCAGGTGCTGATTTACTGGCTGGTTCAGCGCCAAAACGCGTGTGGCCCGCCGATGGGCCCGACCGGCTGGCATGCATCGTGCAACCAAATCCTCAATCCCCACATCTCCAAGGACAGGACCGCCATGCCGGAGCAGACAGTGACTGATCAGGAATATCGATTCGCGACCGGTCGGCTTCGACAGCAGTTCCGGAACCATTCCGGCCGAATCAGGGACATGATCCGCAAAGACATCCAGGACATCCCCGGGCTCATGGCCCTGCTCATGAAACCACGCAATGGCAGCCGCTGGACCCCGGCGGAGCGCGCCGAACTGGTCGGGCAGCTCAGGGGTATTTCACGTCTCGGCCTGTTTCTCGCGCTGGCCGTAGTACCCGGCTCCATGGTCGCCCTGCCGCTGCTCGCCTGGTGGCTCGACCGGCGCCGCACACAGGTCCCCCACGTGGCGGACCGGCGGGCAACCAATTCGCCGATCGGATCGAGGCGAGGGCCGCGCGCCAGGGATGGTGCGATTGCGGATTCAGCGCAGAAAAAAGATATAAAGGTAGAGCGCGCCGTAACCGAGCAACACCG
>CAKKRZ010000190.1:19520-23775 GCA_919902925.1 Acidiferrobacterales bacterium
ATTCAGCGCAGAAAAAAGATATAAAGGTAGAGCGCGCCGTAACCGAGCAACACCGATAACAGGTTCCAGTGGCCGTTGTTGTTGACCATCACCGGCAGGCTGAAGAAGCGCAGGGCCGGATCGGTCAGGCGGCGCGGGTCGGGCAGAAAGCGGTTCACGTCGGCGCGGTAGCGCGCATAGGGTTCCCCCAGCAGTCCCGCCAGGCGCTGTTCCTCGCGGCCCACCCGGTTCACCATGTAAAAGAAATAGAGAACGGTGTAGCCCAGCAACACCCACGGGTTGGCCAGCAGCAGGAGCAGGCCGAGGATCAGGAAATAACGTCCGAGGTACATCGGGTTGCGCACCAGCACGTACGGACCGCGGGCGGTGAGCTGTTCGTTCTTGATCAGTGAGGCGAACGACCAGAGCTGGATCGCCTCGCCCAGCATCGACACGGCCAGCGCCGGCCAGAACCACTCGCGCCGCGCATACAGCGCCAGCAGTGCGATAACACCGATGAAGATCGGGTAACGCAGCCACAGAAAGACGCGGCGCGCGCCCGGGTGATTGAAGAGACGGTGAATGGCCTGAAGCATGACGCGGCGCGATTATACGCGCGCCCGACGGCGGGTCCCAGCCGGCCTCAGGGCCAGAGGACGAGCGCCCAGGTGACGCCGGCGACCAGGATGGCGATCACCACGGCGGCCGAACCCAGATCCTTGGCCTGCGCGGAAAGTTCGTGGCGCTCCGTCCCGATGCGGTCGATGGCCATTTCGACGGCGGTATTGATGAGTTCCACCAGCGGCACCAGCAGCACACTGCCGATCAACAGGGCGCGCTCCACCCCGCTTTGGCCAAGCCACCCGCCGAGCGGCACCAGAACCGCTGCCAGCACCACCTCCTGCCGGAAGGCCACCTGCCGCCAGCCCGCCCGGAAACCGGCGACCGAATATCCAAACGCGCGCCAGACGCGACCGAGGTCGAAGATGCTGCCGCGCAGTCCGCTCATACGGCGGACGGTTTCCAGGTGAGATCGAGCTCGCGCGCCGCCTTGACGTCGTCGAGACGCCGGACCGGCAACGTGTGCGGGGCGCCCTGCACCAGTTCACGATTGGTGCGCGCCTCCTTCAGCACCTCGTCCATCGCCGCGATAAAACGATCGAGCTCTTCCTTCGCCTCGGTCTCGGTCGGTTCGATCAGGTGGCACTCCGGCACCAGCAGCGGAAAGTAGGTCGTGGGCGCGTGGAAGCCCTTGTCGAGCAGGCGCTTGGCCACGTCCATGGCGGACACGCCGGTCTCTTCCTTGAGTTTGCGGAAGGTGACCACGAATTCGTGGGTCGCGCGCCGCTTCGGAAAAGCAATCTCGAAGCCGCGGCGCGCCAGCTCGGCCATGACGTAGTTGGCGTTGAGCGTGGAATACTCGGCCACTCGACGCATGCCTTCGCGACCGAGCAGCCGCGCATAGACATAGGCGCGCATCAACACACCGGCATTGCCCATGTGGGCCGATAGTCGTCCGATCGTCTGTGGCCGGGTCTTTTCCGTCTCCCACAGGTACTTGTCCTGCACCTTGCCAACCAGTGGCACCGGCAGAAACGGTTCCAGCCGCGCACTCACGCCCACCGGTCCCGCGCCCGGACCGCCGCCGCCGTGCGGCGTGGAAAAGGTCTTGTGCAGATTCATGTGAATGACGTCGAAGCCCATGTCGCCCGGTTTCACCTTGCCGAGGATGGCGTTCAGATTCGCGCCGTCGTAGTACAGCAGGCCCCCGGCATCGTGCACGATCTTGGCAATCTCGTGAATGCGCCGCTCGAACACACCGAGCGTCGAGGGGTTGGTGAGCATGATGCCAGCGGTGTGCGGGCCGACCGCGGCCTGGAGCGCCACGAGATCGACGTCGCCATCCTCGTTGGTCGGGATTTCCCTGACCGTGTAACCGCACATCACCGCCGTCGCCGGATTGGTGCCGTGGGCCGCATCCGGCACCAGAAATTCGGTACGCGCCCGATCGCCGCGCGACTCATGATAGGCGCGGATCATGGCGACACCGGCAAACTCGCCCTGCGCGCCGGCCAGCGGCGTCAGCGACACCGCCTTCATGCCGGTGACGTCCTTGAGCATCTCCTGCAACTCCCACATGCAGGCCAGGAACCCCTGCCCGGTCGATTCCGGCGCAAGCGGATGCCGACCAAGAAAACCCGGCAACATCGCCAGCTTGTTACAGGCGCGCGGGTTGTACTTCATCGTGCACGACCCGAGCGGGTAGAAATGCGTGTCGATGGAAAAATTCTTCTGCGACAGCCGCGTGTAATGCCGCACCGCCTGCAACTCGGAAACTTCCGGCAACAACGGCCGCTGCTTCCGCCGCAGTGCTGCCGGGATATCCGATATATCGCCTTGCGCGTGAGGCGCTTGCGAGTAGTTACGACGGCCTTTTTGGGAGTGTTCAAAAATCAGCATATATTTTTACTGTACCCGATGTTGAGGCATTGTCATTTCAGTTCACTTTCTGAATTACTTCTTTTTCACAATTCGCCAACCTTCTGGAAAGAGTTTGATCAGGAACATCTCCCGAATTTCAGAAGAGCCAGTGAGAGAGGTTTTTGATGTAATGGTCAGTTCAATCGTTGAGTTGTCTATCCATCTCGCGCTGCCCTCAGACCAAAACCCGCCCTTCTCAGGCGACCAACCTCGATCTAACGTCCGTTCCAGTTTCACGCCGTCCTTGGAAACTCTCCATATTTGGATTCGACGGGTACAGTGCGCCTCACAAATATTGACCGTAACAAAACGTTTTATGTCGGGAGAGAAAAGTGGAAGTTCATCAATATTGATTTCCTTCCCGGTCTTTAGATGAATCAGTGCGTAGGCGCTCTCTTCAATCGTCTTCTTCTCTACAAGATATATATTGAGAGTCGGAAAGTAAGCCTGAAGTCTGTAATAATAAATATCGCAATACGTTTCTTTGCAATCTTTGAGTTGTAGATTCGCGCCACTCTGGATCTTCAGTGTGAGTGTATCGCCTACACGCTCTGCTAAATGCGGATACTTTTTTAACGTAGCTGCTTCGCGCGATTCGATGCACCTAAACGCGTTTATCCCGATACAGTTTTCAGGGCTTTCCCTATCGTTTGCCTCGGCATATGACAAGCCCGTCAATATTGTGAGAGATACAGCCACCAGCATCGAGGTAACAATAGTTTGAGTTTTTGAAACCCCGTATGGCACGCCCGAGCACCGCAAGGCTTTGGGTAAGCGCCCCGCAGGGGTCGCCCACAGGACGTGGGCGACTGTCCCCCGCGACAGGAGTCGCGTGGGACAGCGCGGGTCCCAAAGCCGCGGAGCGCAGGAGAAGCGCGCCATCCGGGGCGGATTTCTTTTGGGTACTTTTCTTTGTCCGCACAAAGAAAAGTACCTCGCCCGCGGTGCGAAAACCGCAATTAGCATTCCAATCATCGACGAAGTCGATTCGAGCATTCTATTCACACCCCTCATCCCAGCCTTCTCCCCGAGGGAGAAGGGATAACACCACCACTGGATCCCCGCTTACCCCATGCGGGGATGACACGCGCATGGCGCGTGTCACTTCAGCGCCGCCAGCGCCTTGTCGTAGTCCGGTTCGACGGTCAGCTCCGGACCGAGTTGGGTGTACAACACCTTGTTGTTTTCATCGAGCACCAGTGTCGAGCGCGCGCATAACCCGGCCAGCGGGCTGTCTTCCATCAGAACGCCGTAGTCCTTGGCGAAGTGCCGGTCGCGCATCATGGAGAGGGTCACCACGTTCTTTACCCCCTCGCTGGTGCAGAACCGTCCTTGCGCGAACGGCAGATCGGCGGAGACGACCAGCACGACGACGTCGCCGCGACTCTTGGCGAAGTCATTGAACTTCTTGGTGCTCGTGGCGCACACGCCGGTATCGAGCGAGTGCACGATGCTCAAAAGCTTTTTCTTGCCTTTGAAATTGGCGAGCGTTACCTCGGACAGATCGCCGGCCGTCAGCTTGAAATCCGGTGCCGTGCTACCGACCTTCGGCAAGTCGCCGTTGGTGTGAGCGGGGGTACCTTTAAACAGAACCTGTGCCATGGCGGATCTCCTTGTCAGATGGACTACGGGTTGGCTTTAACGGCGCACGGCGGGTCGAGCCGGCGCTTGGACACGATGCGCTCCAGGTGAAACACATACTGGGCAATGTCCTCGGGCGTACGCGTTTCAGTGGCGCAGACCAGCACGGTACCCGCGAGCTCGGGATAGTAATCGCCGACATCGAGACCACCGA
>CAKKRZ010000191.1 GCA_919902925.1 Acidiferrobacterales bacterium
TGATTGGCGGCATACTCGCGCTGCTGGTCACACTCACCCGCTGGCCGGCCATACATTTGCTGCCGGCCGACTCGTTCTACCAGGCGCTGACCGCGCACGGCCTCGACATGCTGATCTTCTGGATCATCTTCTTCGAGATCGCGGTGCTGTACTTCTGCTCGTCGACGCTGCTGCGCTGCCGGTTGGCGACGCCGCGCTGGGCGTGGCTCGGGTTCGCGCTCATGCTGATCGGCGCGGTCGGGACCAACATTGCGATCCTGCGCGGCCGCTCGAGTGTGATGATGACCTCGTATGTGCCGATGCCGGCCGAACCGTTGTTTTATCTTTGCCTGATCCTGTTCGCGGTCGGCGCCCTGATCGGCTGCTTCGTGTTTTTCGGCACGCTGGTCATTGCCAAGGCAGAGCGTACCTACGAGGGCTCGATTCCGCTCGTGACCTTCGGCGCGCTCACTGCCGCCATTATCGCGATATTCACCATCGCCTCGGGTGCGATTATTCTGATCCCGACCTTCCTGTGGTCGATCGGCTATATCAGCTACATCGATCCGCTCATGTACCGCACCATCTGGTGGGCGTTCGGCCACTCGTCGCAGCAGATCAACGTCGCCGCGCACGTGGCGGTGTGGTACGCGATTGCCGCCATCGTATTCGGCGCCAAGCCGATGTCGGAGAAGGTCAGCCGCGGGGCGTTCCTGCTGTACATCCTGTTCCTGCAGCTGGCCTCGGCGCACCACCTGCTGGTGGACCCGGGTATCAGCTCCGAATGGAAGATCTTCAACACCAGCTACGCCATGTACCTGGCGGTGCTCGCCAGCATGATTCACGGCCTGACCGTGCCGGGGTCGATCGAAGTGGCGCAGCGCCTGAAGGGCTACAACAAGGGCCTGTTCGAGTGGATCCGCAAGGCGCCGTGGGGCAACCCGGTGTTCTCGGGCATGTTCATGTCGCTCATCGGGTTCGGCGTGCTGGGCGGCATCTCCGGGGTGGTGATGGGCACCGAGCAGATCAGCATCATTATCCACAACACCATCTACGTGCCCGGTCACTTCCATGCCACGGTCGTCATCGGCACCACGCTGGCGTTCATGGCGCTGACCTACTTCCTGATCCCGGTGCTGTTCCGGCGCGACATGATCATGAAGGGCCTGGCCAGGTGGCAGCCGTACATTTTCGGCATCGGCATGGTGGGGGTGGCGTTGTTCCTGATGGGTGCCGGCACGCTCGGTGTGCCGCGCCGTCACTGGGACATGGGCCTCACCGGCAACGTGCTCGGATATGAATTTCCGGGCTCGGCCTACCTGCTGATGGGCCTGGCCGGTATCACCGGCGTGCTGGCGGTCATCGGCGGTGGCGCCTACATCCTGATCACGGTCGGCTCGATCCTCTGGGGCAAGAAACTGCCGGGCCGGGAGTACAACGCTAAGCCGACCGCGCTCAAGATGCCGATCGCCTCGGCCATCGAAAGCCACGGCGGCATCGGCGTCGGCGGCTTCGCGGCGCCGGGCACGCTGATCTTCGCCTTCATTTTCCTGGCACTGTTCGTGGTGTATTACTTCATCAACTGGAAGTACCTGTCTTCAGTTTGGCCGCTCAGCTGAGGTTGTCGGACCCGGGGCGGTTGTTTCGCCCCGGGTCATCGGTTGGTTCGAGACTCGCCTGAAACACAAACAGCCAGTACGGAGTCTTTGCATGCACAGCGCACATCTTGAATCCGCCGACAGCATTACGCGCGTCTCATTCATGAGCCTGCTGCGGCAGTTGCCGAATGTCCTCAAGCTGCGCATTGGTGTCTCGATCGCGTTCGCAGCACTCGCCGGTTATGCCGTGGCACCCGGCCCGGCGCTCGCTGTGTGGCAGGTTGTGGTGCTGGCCTTTGCCGTGTTCCTGTCCTCGGCCGCGGCCGGCGGCTTCAACCAGTACGTCGAGCGCGACCTCGACCAACGCATGCAGCGCACCCGCCGCC
>CAKKRZ010000192.1 GCA_919902925.1 Acidiferrobacterales bacterium
TGAAGGAGTATACGGGCGACGACATCCGCGCGCTGCGCGGCGGGTATATCGCGGCGTCCAGCCACGTCAACATCCCCTATGAGTATGCCTGGAAGGATCCCGAGGCGGCGAAAAAGCTGGCCGAGAAGACGGTCAAGGACCGCGACGGCATGGCCTTGAAGGACGCGGCGGGGATCAAGGAGCTGTACAAGGGGCTGGACCCCAAGAAAGAGGTGGTGGCCTACTGCCAGACCGGCACGCGCTCCACCCAGACCTACGCCGTGTTGCGGGAGATGGGGTATCAGAAGGTCCGCAACTACGACGATTCGTGGATCGTCTGGGGCTCGGACCGGAATCTGCCGGCCAAGAACGTGAGCTATTTTGACTTCGTGAAGGTGAACGAGGCCATGAAGCGGCTTGAGGCGCTGGAGAAGAGGGTCGCGGCGCTAGAGCCCAAGAGATAAGAAGATGTAGAGGGATTGGTTTACATACCATTACCGGGCGGCGTCAGCCGCCCTTTCTTTTTGCTTTATGCGGTGCTGACCATTTCTCCATCAGCCCGACGCGCCGCTTGCGATACAGGCCCGGAAGCCTGAATATTTCCCGCATGCGCCTGACCCTCGATTCACTGATTGTGCTCGACGCCATCGAACGGCACGGCAGCTTCGCCGCCGGCGCGGAGGCGCTGCACCGTACGCCCTCGGCCGTGACCTACGCGGTGCAGAAGCTGGAAGAAGACCTCGGCATCCTGATCTTTGACCGCAGCGGTCATCGCGCGAAGCTGACCGACGCCGGAGGCGAGTTGCTGCGGGAAGGACGGCGGCTGCTGCGCGCGGCGGACGAACTGGAGAACCGGGCAAAACGCGTGGCCACCGGTTACGAGGTCGAGCTGCGTATTGCGGTCGACGATCTCATCGGCGTCGAGCGACTGTTGCCGCTGGTGAGCGACTTCTATAGCACCGAGGTTTGTGGCACGCGCGTGCGGCTCTCCGCCGAAGTCTACGGCGGTACCTGGGATGCGCTGGCGAGCCAGCGTTGCGACCTCGCCATCGGCGTGCCGGCGGAAGGCCCGGGCGGCGGCGGTTACGCCACGCAGCCGCTTGGCGAAGTTACCTGGCAGTTTGTGGTCGCTCCGTCGCACCCGTTGGCGGTGGCGTCGGAACCGATTTCCTCGGCGGAGTTGTTGCAGCACCGTGCCGTGTCGGTGGCCGACAGTTCCCGCCATCTGCCGCCGCGCACCTCGGGCCTGCTGACCGGACAGGATGTGTTGAGTGTACCGAGCCTGCGCGCCAAACTGGCCGCGCAGGCGGCGGGGCTGGGCGTCGGCTATCTGCCGAGGGCGATGGCAGAGGCCGAAGCCAAGGCCGGGCGGCTGATCATCAAGACGGTGGAGGAATCGCGCCCGCCGCAGCAGGTGTTCGTGGCCTGGCGCACGGCCGATCGCGGCAAGGCGTTGCGCTGGTTCGTGCAACGCCTTGCCGATGAAAAGGTCCACGCGGCGCTGATGGCCGGAGTGTAGCGGGCGGTCCTGAAAAAATACCCCTCTGGCTCCCGTGTTCACGCGGGAGCCAGAGGGGTTTGAGAGCAATCAGAATTTACCCAGATAGTCCCGTTTGCCGATCTCGACGCCGTTGTGCCGCAGGATGCCGTAGGCCGTGGTGGTGTGGAAATAGAGAGTGGGCAACACATAATGTTGCAGGTACGGCAGTCCCTTGAACGTCAGGGTTTGGCCACCGACCTTGAGTTGCACTGCTTTATCCTCCGTGCCGTCGATCTGTTCGGGTTTGAACGTTTTCAGGAAGGCGATGGTTTTTTCCAGTCGTGCCTTCAATTCGGGAAAGGTGGTTTCCTTGTCCTCGTAGCTGGGCGGTTCCTGTCCCGCCAGCCGGGCCGCGCACCCCTTAGTGACATCGGACGCAATTTGCACCTGTCGCACCAGCGCGAACATGTCCGGATAGAGACGGGCGTTGAGCAACACCACCGGGTCGATCTTTTTTGTCTCGGCGTGGGCCGCGGCTTTGTCCAGAATCGCCGTGAGATTGTTCAGCATGTGGATGAACACCGGAACCGAGGCTTGGTACATGGAGATGGTCATGGATAGATCCTGTTGATTGGAGGTTGTTGAACGGGCGTGGATTCAAACCAGTTTGAACAAGGCCGCCACCAGCACCATCTGGGCGGCAAAGCCGACGGCGAAGGCGAGGGTGCGGAGCACGGGGATGCCAAGCGTGTAGATCACAAAGTGGGCCGCGCGCGCCAGAAAATAGACCGCGCTGGCGGTGGCCGTGGCATAGGTGCTGATCCCGATTGCGTGTAATACGAGGACCAGTGGCGCGAAGATCACCAGGTTTTCGACCGCGTTGCGGTGCGCGCGCATCATGCGGTCGGCCCACGGCACCCGGGTTTCGGTGCGTCCCTGCGGGTCCAGCAGGGCGTTGCGTGGTCCGTTTTCGACGATGCGGTTGAGGATGTACGGCACCCACATCAGCGAGGTCATGAGTACAGTCAACACCAGCCAAAAAAGTTCAGGCGTCATTTTTTCGATCATGGTGGTCAGCTCCGGTTTCGTGAGTGAGTGGTTCCTGCCCTGTAACTTGCGAAAGACAAGTCACAGGCGCGCACTGTAGCAAGTCACTTGTGAAATGCAAGTATGGAGGGGAACTGCTATTCTTCGCCCGTGGCCAAGCGACAGTCCCGGAAAACCGGTGGGGGGTGCAAGCGGTCGGTGTGCCCGATCGCCAATGTTCTCGATCTGGTCGGCGACAAATGGACCCTGCTGATCGTGCGCGACCTGCTGTTTATGGGGAAACGCCGCTATCGGGAATTCGTCGAGTCGCCGGAGGGTATCCCGACCAACATCCTGGCCGACCGTCTCAAGCGGCTCGAGGCGGGCGAGTTCGTGACCAAGGCGCCCTACCAGACCAATCCGCCGCGCTACACCTATTCACTGACGCCCAAGGGCGCCGATCTCAAATCCGTGCTGCTGGCCATGATCGCGTGGTCGGGCAAGCACGTGCCCGGCGCCCGTAAACCCCCGGCAAAATTCATGAAAGGGATGTGAGTTCCGGGACTTCGTGGATTTCAGAACAGCGCTTTCGAGAGGAACGGATACCAGGCGATGACCAGCGCCACGACCAGCGCGAGGTTGAGCGCGAGGCTGAGCCGGTAGCGCGGGCGCCGGGCCGGCGGTTGGCCGCCCCTGAGAAACACGGTGCTCATCAGGGCGTCGAGCAGCAATACCATGAACGTCAGCGGCATCAGTGCCGGCATGACGATGGTCGAGAATACCGACCAACCGCTGGCGCCCGCCTTGGCGCCGGCCGCGGGGGCGAACACGATCAGGAACAGGGTGAACAGGAACAGCGCCCAGCGCAGGGCGCCGAGCTCCAGCAGGCGCGCGGCGGGTGAAGCGGATTTTGTGTTGCGCGAAACGCGCGATTGTTTGGTGCTACGTGAAGGGCGTTTGGCCATGACCTGGTTCAATGCGTCTGCTGGGACAGCTGCGCGACAGTGTCGGCCTCGATGTCGAGGCCGATGTCGTGGCCGGGATTGAGCAGGATGCCGAAACCGACGCCCAGGTTTTCGAATATCCACGGCAGGTCGGTCAGGATGCCGCCGCTGTAGCCGGGATGGTCGGGCACGAAGGTGCGCGCCCGGTCCGGGCTGGTGAACAGTACCAGCGACTTGCCGCCGTCCTCGCCCTCGATCGTCAACGGCTGGGCGTGGGCACTGCGCTGGATATTCATGACGCTGCTGCCATCGTGGACAGGCATGAACAACTGCGCCGCCAGCAGTGCCTCCATGAACTGTTCGGTGTCCAGGCGACCTTCCTGGGCATCCAGCAGTTTTTTCTCAATCTCGTTGCGGGCGTCGCTCATGAACCGCATAGGTTCAGGGATTTTCCGGCGGAATGCAATTCCCCGCACGGCCAGGTTGTCGCGACGGTACAATATGTGCGTGAATCCGCTGACTGCCCATGGCCGAACCGATTGTCTTCGATCCTGAACTGATCCGCCGCTACGATGTGGCCGGGCCGCGCTATACCTCCTATCCCACGGCGGTACAGTTCACGGACGAATACGACGAGGCGGCTTACCGTCGGCAACTGGCGGACAGCAATCGCGGCGGGCGCCCGCTGTCACTGTATGTGCACCTGCCATTCTGCGACACGGTCTGCTTCTACTGCGCCTGCAACAAGATTGTCACCAAAAACCGCGCCCGCGCAGCGCCCTACGTGTCACACCTGGTTCGCGAGGTCGAGTTGCAGGGCGGGCTGATCGATGCGACCCGCGTCGTCGAGCAGCTGCACTGGGGCGGCGGTACGCCGACCTTCCTTTCGCACGATGAGATGCGCACGGTCATGGACGCCACCCGCCGGCACTTTCGCCTGCGCGACGACGATGGCGGACAGTATTCGATCGAGGTCGATCCGCGCGAGATACGCGCCGGCACATTGCCGCTGTTGCGCGAGCTTGGGTTCAACCGGCTGTCGATGGGCGTGCAGGACTTCGATCCCGCCGTGCAGAAGGCGGTGAACCGCCTGCAATCCCCGGAGCTGACCTTTGCCGTGCTCGGCGAGGCGCGCGCCCTCGGTTTCCGGTCGGTGAACATGGATCTGATCTACGGTCTGCCGCTGCAGACGGTGGACAGTTTTGCGCGCACGTTGGCGGCGGTCATCGCCGCCGCCCCCGATCGCCTGTCGATCTTCAATTACGCGCACCTGCCCAAGATGTTCAAGACCCAGCGGCAGATCGACGAGTCGCAGTTGCCGAGTGCGCAGACCAGGCTCGATATCCTGCAACGCACCAACGAGATGTTGATCGCCGCCGGTTACGTGTACATCGGCATGGATCACTTCGCCCGGCCGGACGATGAACTGGCCGTGGCGCAAGCGCAGGGCACGCTCTACCGGAACTTTCAGGGATATTCCACCCATGCCGATTGCGACCTGATCGGGCTGGGCATCACCTCGATCGGCGCCATTCAGGGGCGCGACGCCGCGGGCCGGGTGACCGCCGGGTATGCCCAGAACGTGAAGACGATAGATGAATATTATGCGCGCATCGATGCCGGGCGGCTGGCGGTGTTTCGGGGCATCGCGTTGTCGGACGACGATCGCCTGCGGCGCGACGTGATCGTCGCGCTTATCTGCCACTTCGCGCTGGACGTGCAGGCCATCGAGCAGGCGCACGGCATCGTTTTTGGAGAGTACTTCGCCGCCGAGCTGCAGGCGTTGGCGGCGCTGGCCGCCGACGGTCTGGTGCGGGTCGATGCCCGGCGGATCACGGTGTTGCCGCCGGGGCGGTTCTTAATCCGTAATATTTGTATGGTGTTTGACCGCTACCTGCGCGAGCGCCAGGGGCAGCGTTTTTCCCGCGTCATTTAACGGAAAATGGCCTTGCCTCCGTTGTGCAGATACCCCGGGCGGGGTTACAGTGGAGTCAATTATAAGGACGGTCGGCCCTGACCGAGCGTCCGGACGGCAACGAGGAGCGGAACTCATGCCCAAGAAAGGCGCGATCAACGTCATCAATCTTTCGTCCATCAAGGCGGCCTGCAAGGATTGCAGCCTGAGCGAACTGTGCCTGCCGCTCGGCCTGAACGAAGGCGACATCAGCGCGCTCGACAAGGCCATCAAGCGGCGGCGGATGCTGAAGAAGGGCGATCTGCTGTATCGCTTCGGCGATCCGCTGCACTCGCTGTTTGCCATCAAGAGCGGCGCCGTGAAGACCACCGGCCTGATGGAAGACGGTCGCGCGCAGGTCACCGGTTTCTATCTGCCCGGCGAGCTGCTCGGTTTCGACGCCATCAACGCCGACGAACACCCGTGCAGTGCCGAGGCGCTGGAAGCCACCGAGGTGTGCGAAATCCCGTTCCCGGCGCTGGAGACACTGGCCTCGCAGGTTCCGGGCTTGCAGCACCAGTTGTTCAAGGTCATGAGCCGCGAGATCGTGCACGAGGAACAGCACCTGATGATGCTCGGGCGCATGACCGCCGAGGAACGCCTGGCCACCTGCCTGTTGTCGTTCTCCCGCCGCCAGGCGCGACTGGGTCAGCCGGCGGACCGGCTGCAACTCAGCATGTCGCGCCAGGACATCGGCGATTACCTGGGGCTGGCGCTCGAGACCGTCAGCCGG
>CAKKRZ010000193.1 GCA_919902925.1 Acidiferrobacterales bacterium
CGGTTTTCCGAGTCGCCGACGCCGAATCCTTCCTGGGCACCGACCACGTCCTGCGAACGCAGGCTGAAGGCGGTCGCCGAGTGGGCTTTGTCATTTGATTGCAAACCGGCCGACACGCCACGGCGGGTGAAGCCCTGCATGATCAGGCTGTCCGGCCCGACGCTGTGATGGCCGGCCTTGGCGATCACCGGCCCGGTTTCGCCGGTGAAGAGGAAATTGCCGACATCGCTGTGACCGTGTCCGGCCCCGCGCGGCATCTGCGTGATCTGCGAGTTGGCGATCAGGTCCAGTTGGGCGGTGATCTTCCAGTTGCCGTCGGCAATCACGCCCTGTAACTGGGCGGCGCCGTTGGCCTGGCTCTTGTCGGGCACGGGGGAGACCAGATTTTTATCGGCGACGCGCCGGACAAGATTGATCGTGACATTGCCTTGCAGTGAAGCTTCGCGGAAGGCGGCGGTCTTGCGCACGGAAATCTTCCACAGGCCGCGTTCGGTGATGCTGCCGTCGGCCCCGTGCTCGACCAGACGCAGCTGGTGGTCGCCGAAGGAAAGCGGTTGCGGCGGTGTGAACACGATCTGGTTTCCCTGGCGCACGACCGTGGCGGTCACGTCCACGTCGTCGAGTTCGAGAGCCAAACGCTGGAGAACGTTTGCCTGCAGCTGGGGCAGATTGATTCGAATCGGATCAACCGGTTTGCGGGCGCCGGCGTCCGCCAGTTGCGGTTGCCATTCCTGCGCCAGCGCGGTTCCGGGCGCAGCGGTCAGAACGAGTTGCAGGGCGCAGGCACACCAGACGGCGTGCGCAAGTTGGGTCTTTCTCATCGTCAGGACTCCCGTGGCGAAACTGTTAAAAACAATTTTTCTGAAGCCGCAGACGCGCCATCCCTGGCGCGCGGCCCTCGGCTCGATCCAATCGCCGAACGCGGTGAATCGGCCATGAGTCGCCGACCGGCCCCGCGGGGTTCATCCCTGAAGACGACAGCCCGGTGCCTGAAGCCAGAATGCCAAGTTTGGACCGGACACTGCGCCCGCCGATATCCTGAAATCCCTGCCAGGTATTCTGCATGAGCGCCCGGACGCTGTCGATTGAAGGAGAATATCAGCATGTACTGACAAATCACTTACACATGATTCCCACGGGTTTCCTGCCGCCGGGGGCTTCCTGACTCGCGGTTTACTGATTTAGGGGCTGTTTTTTGCAGGCCGGAGCAACCCGGGTTCGAGCCATCCGGACGGTAGTCAGAAGTGGGCGGGCGCAGTTATCATGACGCCGGGCAGAAAAATTCGAGGCGGAATATGAAGAAATTTTTCATGGGGATGATTGCGGGCGGCATCATTGCTTTCCCGCTGGGCATCAACTTTGGCAAGGACGTGCCGCTTTGGAGCAATCCGTTCGCGGCCAAACCCGATATCTCCGAGCGGGTTATCGAGCGTGCCGGCAGGACAGCCGACGATGTGAAAGAAGCGATTCACGAGGCCACCAAGCCGATGCAGGAGAAACTTCGCCGGTAAGCGCAGTCGGCGATTGGATCGAGCCGAGGGACGCGCGCCAGGGATGGCGCGTCTGCGGCTTCAGGCGAACGTCGACTTGCCGTCGTCGTTGACACAGATGCGGTTGCGGCCGCCTTCCTTGGCGAGGTAGAGCCGGCGGTCGGCCACCTTCAGCAGGTCGTTGATATCGCCGGTGGTATCGATTCCGTAGGAGGCGATGCCGAGGCTGGCGGTGATGCGAACCATGCTGCCGCCAAAGATCAGACGCTCGCTCTCGACCCCGGCGCGCGCGCGTTCGGCGAACACCGCCGCCCCGAGCCGGTTGGTGTCCGGCAGCAGGATGGCGAATTCCTCTCCGCCCAGCCGGGCGACCACGTCTTCGCCGCGACCCAGGGCCGCCAGGTTGCGCGCCACCGACACCAGCACCTGATCACCGACATCGTGGCCATGAGTGTCATTGATGCGCTTGAAGTGATCGATATCGGCGATGAGTACCGACAGATCGCCCTTGCGTCGTTTGGTGCGCGAGAGTAATTGCATGCCGGACTCGAAGAAGGCACGCCGGTTCTTCAAATGGGTCAGTGAGTCGGTGCTGGCCAGCTCGGTGAGTTGCTGGCGACTGGTCTCCAGGTCACGGATGGTTCGGGCCAGGCGCTGGTGCACGTTGATGCGCGCCGTCAGCTCGATCTCGTCGAACGGCTTGGTAATGAAATCATTGGCACCATTGATGAAGGCCAGGTGGCGGTCGCTGTTGTCATCGGCGGCGGTCATAACGATGACCGGCAGACTGGCCACGCGCGGCAGGTCGCTCTTGCGGATGCGGGCCAGCAGCTGCTGTCCGGTCAGGCGCGGCATCTGGATATCGGTCAGCACCAGTTCGATGTCCGACCGGGTCAGCAGAATTTCCCAGGCCTCCTCACCGTCTTTGGCGTGCAAGAGACGGTACTGGGGCCCCAGGTATTTCGACAGCATCGCCTTGGTGGTGGCCGAGTCCTCGACCAGCAGGATGCAGGGCAGCCCAGCGCCGTCGGCATCGGTGGAGTTGGCGGGAAAGACGAACGACATGGCGGTACTCCGGGCGGTGTGGCCGCCGGTCCGGTGGTGCAGTCACGCCAAGCATAGCACCGGTACCCGGTGCCGCCGCCCGTTGGTACCTATTCCCGCGGCACCTGTCGGGGCAGGGTTTCGACTGGCTGGGGGTGGGAAACGGGCTTGCCGGTCGGGATGCCCAGTTCCGGGAACTTGCGGGCCCCGGGCAGGAGTTTGGATTCGAACGACCCCACGGTCCGGTTGTATTCGCCCACCGCCTTCTCGAGGGTTTCGCCAAGCCTGGAGAGGTGCTCGCTGAACACCGCCAGTCGTTGGTAAAGCTCCTCGCCGAGGTCGCGCACCTGTGCGATGTTTTCGGCAAACTGTTCCTGTCGCCAGCCATAAGCCACGGCGCGCAGCAGGGCAATGAAACTGGTCGGCGTGGTAAGCATGACCTTCTGGCGCAAGGCTTCTTCGAGCAGGTCGTGGTCCTGATCCAGCGCCGCGGACAGGAACTGGTCGCCCGGGATGAACAGCACGACGAAGTCGGGCGCGTTCGCGAACTGGTTCCAATAGGCTTTCGAGGCCAGTTCGCGCACCCGCCCGCGAACATTCTGGGCGTGGCGTTTAAGATGTTGGTGTCGCGATTCGTCATCGCTGGCTTCGACCGCACTGAGGTAGGCATCGAGCGGCGTTTTCACATCCACCACGATCTCGCGTCCGGCCGGCATGCGCACGATCATGTCGGGGCGCAAGCGTCCGGACTCGCCCGTCACCTGCTCCTGTTCGTAAAAGTCACAGTGCTCAACCATGCCGGCCAGCTCGACCAGCCGGCGCAGCGTGAGTTCGCCCCATTGGCCGCGCACCTCCGGTCGGCGCAGGGCCTGAACGAGATTGCGCGTCTCGCTCTGCAACAGTTGCTGTGTCTGCGCCATGCCCTCGAGATGGCTCTTGAGCGCGCCGTAAGAGGCCTGGCGCTCGTTTTCAATTTTCCGAATCTGCTGTTCGGTTTTGTCGAGCGCTTCGCGGATCGGTTTGACCAGCGACTCGATGGCCTTCTCCTTGAGATCAAGATCGCCCTTGGCCTGGATGTGGAACTGCCCCAGGGTTTCCTTGGCCAGACGCAGAAAGGCCTCGTGGTTGTGCGCCAGCGCCTGATGCGAGAGCGTCACGAAGCGGCTTTCGAAGGCGGCCTCGCGCTCCTGCGCGGCGCGCCGTTCGAGTTCCAGAGTGGTTTCCAGTTCGGTGGTGCGCCGGGTCGAGCGCTGGCTGGCGGTCAGCCAGCCCAAGACCGCGCCGATGACGATGCCGACCAGCAGTATCCCGATCCAGCTCATGGCGCCCAGTGTCATGTCGGTTCAGTCGATCGATTCGTGACCAGCCAGTCGAGGATCTCGGCCGGGGTGTGTACCAGCGCATCGGCGCCCCAGAGTTCCGGCGCGTCGTGCGTCCGATCAATGTACCCGAAAAGAGCCACCAGTGTCCGCATCCCGGCCGCCCGTCCGGCCTGGATGTCGCGCTCGGCATCGCCCACGTAGACGCATTGCGCGGGTTCGCTGCCGGCCTGGCGACAGGCCAGCCACATCGGTTCTGGGTGCGGCTTGCGGTTCGTGGTGGTGTCGCCACTCACCACGCACGCCGGCGGGTGGCGCAGGCGCAGTTCGGCCACCAACCGGTCGGTGAACGCCGACGGTTTGTTGGTGACGATGCCCCAGTTCAGACCGCGTGCCGTCAACCCGTCGAGCACGGCTTCGATGCCGGCGAACAGGACTGTGTCACGACACAGGTTATCGGCATACAGATCGAGTAGTCGCGTGCGCAGGCGCGCATGCTCCGGCGAAGTGAGGTCGATTCCAAAACCGAGTTTGAGCAGGCCCGGACTGCCGTGCGATACCTGCGGCCGGATGACCGCGAAGGGCAGGGGCGCGCGGCCTTCCTCGACGAGTAGGTCGTTCAGTACTCGCGCGAGATCGGGTGCCGTGTCGGCAAGCGTGCCGTCGAGATCAAACAGGACGGTTTTGAGTTTTGTGTTCATTCGTTAACTGCAAATTCTTGTGCGCCCTTCGGGCGCGGTTAACACATTACTTGCGGGTGGCTGACCCGCGGCAGGTGACTTTCTTTGCTCGTGCAAAGAAAGTCACCAAAGAAAGCACGCCCCCGATGCCGCGCTTTTCCTCCGCTCCGCGGCTTTGGGACCCACGCTGTCCCA
>CAKKRZ010000194.1 GCA_919902925.1 Acidiferrobacterales bacterium
GCAGGATGTCGCGGGTGGTGCCGGGGATGTCGCTGACGATGGCCGTGTCCTCGCGGGTAAAGGCATTGAGCAGCGAGGATTTGCCGGCATTGGGCGGACCGGCGATCACCAGGGTCATGCCGTCGTGCAGCAAGGCGCCCTGCTGGGCCTGGGCCAACAGCTCGTCGAACCGCAGGTTCAACCCTTCCAGTTTTTCGCCGAGCGAACGGTCGGCCAGAAAATCAATTTCCTCTTCCGGAAAATCGATGGCCGCCTCGATGTGGGTGCGCAACGCGATCAACCCCTCGACCAGTTCGTGGACGCGGCGCGAGAACTCGCCGGTCAGCGAGGCGAGCGCGGAGCGCGCCGCCGTGCGCGAGCCAGCATCGATGAGATCGGCCACCGCCTCGGCCTGGGCCAGGTCGAGCTTGCCGTTCAGGAAGGCGCGTTCGGAAAACTCGCCGGGTCGCGCCGGCCGGGCGCCGAGCACGCATACGCGTTCGAGCAGCAGGTCCATGACCACGGGTCCGCCGTGGCCGTGCAACTCGAGCACGTGTTCACCGGTGAAGGAATGCGGGGCCGGGAAGTACAGCGCCAGCCCCTCGTCGATCGCTTGTCCGTCGCCACCGCGAAAGCGGGCGAGCGTGGCGTGGCGTGGCGCCGGTGTTGAACCCAGCAGCGCCGCGGCGATGGCCGGCACCGCCGGCCCGGAAACACGGATGACACCGATCCCGCCGCGACCGGCGGGGGTGGCGACGGCAGCGATGGTCGTGCCGCCGCTCACGGCTTCAGTGGGTGACGCCGATGCTGCGGTTGATGGCCCACTGCTGGGCGATGGACAACAGGTTGTTGACCGTCCAGTACAGCACCAAACCGGACGGGAAGAACAGGAACAGCACCGTGAACAGGCCGGGCATGACCATGAAGATGCGTTTTTGCATCGGGTCGAGCGGCTGCGGGTTGAGCATCTGTTGGGCGTACATGGTGACACCCATCAGGATCGGCATCACGTAGTACGGGTCGGGGCCGGACAGGTCCTTGATCCACAGCGCCCACGGCGCTTGGCGCAGCTCGACGCTTTCCAGCAGCACCCAGTACAGGGCGATAAACACCGGGATCTGGATCAGGATCGGCAGACAGCCGCCGAGCGGGTTGATCTTCTCGGTCTTGTACATCTCCATCATCGCCTGGTTCAGCTTCTGGCGGTCGCCGCCGTGGCGCTCCTTAAGCGCCTTCAGGCGCGGGGCCAGCTTCTTCATCTGCGCCATCGACTTGTAACTGGCCGCTGACAACGGATAGAAAACCATCTTGATCAGAATGGTGAGCACGATGATGGCCCAGCCCCAGTTGCCGAGGAACTGGTGGATCCAGTCGAGCACCCAGTACAGCGGCGCCGAGATCACCGTCAACCAGCCGTAGTCGACGGTCAGGTCCATGCCTTCGACCAGCTTGGCGAGGCGCTTGGGTTCCTTGGGGCCGAGGTAAAGCTGGCCGGCGAGGGTGCCGCTCCGCCCCGGGGCGATGGCGGTCGGTTCGAGCTGCTTGTAGCCGATGGTGTAACGGCCGCCACCGATCGAGTCGCTGTAGAACTCGCTGCGCGCCTTCGCCGCCGGCATCCAGGCGCCGACAAAATAGTGTTGCAGCATCGCCACCCAGCCGCCGGTGTTCTCGCGCTTGAGCTGACTCTTGGCCATGTCCTCGAAGCTGATCTTCTGGTACTTGTCGTTGGTGGTGTAAATCGCCGCGCCGCTATAGGTCGGCAGCGCGAACATGCCCGGAGCTTCGGTGGCGCGACGCGCAAACTGTCCGTAGAAGTAACCACGCCACTCGCGACGCGTGGCATTGTCGACATGAAATTCGACATCGACCGTGTAGTCGTTACGGCGGAAGACATAGG
>CAKKRZ010000195.1:0-1349 GCA_919902925.1 Acidiferrobacterales bacterium
ACGTGGTATTCGAATTCCTCGCGGAAGTGCTTGATGAAGCTCTGCACCGGCCAGGCAGCGGCATCACCGAGTGCACAGATGGTGCGCCCCTCGATCTTGCCGGCCACGTCGACCAGCAGATCGATATCTTCCTTCGTGCCCTGACCGTGCTCGATGCGATGGATCACGCGGTACATCCAGCCGGTGCCTTCGCGGCACGGCGTGCACTGGCCGCAGGATTCCTCGTAATAGAAGTAGGCGATACGCTCCAGTGCCTTTACCAGACAGGTAGTCTCGTCCATGACGATCACGCCGCCGGAGCCGAGCATGGAGCCGGCCTTGGCAATGGAGTCGTAGTCCATCGTGCAGTCCATCATGATGTGGCCGGGCAGCACCTTCGCCGATGAACCGCCGGGGATGACCGCCTTGAGGCGATGGCCCTGGCGCACGCCGCCGGCCATCTCCAGCAGTTTCGCGAACGGCGTGCCGAGCGGGACTTCGTAGTTCCCCGGCTTGTTCACATGGCCGGAGACACAGAATATCTTGGCGCCGCCATTGTTGGGCTTGCCGAGGTTCAGGAACCAGTCGGCGCCGTGGGCCAGGATGTCCGGCACCGAGGCCAGCGTCTCCGTATTATTAATAGTGGTCGGGCGGCCGTAGAGGCCGAAGCCGGCCGGGAACGGCGGCTTGAAGCGCGGCAGGCCTTTCTCGCCTTCAATGGAATTCAACAGTGCGGTTTCCTCGCCGCAGATATAGGCCCCGGCACCGAGGTGCGAATAGAGGTCGAAATCGACCCCGCTGCCGAGAATGTTTTTACCCAGCAGACCGGCCTTGATCGCTTCTTCGATGGCCGCCTCGCAACGTTCGTACGGCTCCCAGAATTCGCCGCGGATGTAGTTGTAGCCGACGGTCGCGCCGATGGTGTAACCGGCGATGGCCATGCCCTCGATCAGCGCATGCGGGTTATAGCGCATGATGTCGCGGTCCTTGCAGGTCCCCGGCTCGCCTTCGTCCGAATTGCAGACGATGTATTTTTGTCCGGGCGCCGTGCGTGGCATGAAGCTCCACTTGAGGCCGGCGTTGAAACCGGCACCGCCGCGGCCACGCAGGGCCGAGGCCTTGAGCGTTTCGATGATCTTCGCCGGATCGGTCTTTTCCTTGAGTATCTGGCGCCAGACCTTATAACCGCCCGCATCCTCGTAGGCCTTGAGCGTCCAAGGTTCGGCCTGGTCGAGGTTTCGGAACAGCAGTGGTCCCTTGGGGGTGGCGATGGCGCTCACTTGAGAGCCCCCAGTATTTGATCCAACCAAACAACAGATTCACACCAACTTCCCCTCTCCCCTCGCGGGAGAGGGCAAAGGGTGAGGGGG
>CAKKRZ010000195.1:1449-3051 GCA_919902925.1 Acidiferrobacterales bacterium
TTCAGGCATGGCGGCCATCAGCGATCCACCTCGCCGAACACAATGTCCTGGGTACCGATCACCGCCACCACGTCGGCCAGCATGTGGCCGCGCGTCATCTCGTCCAGCGCGGACAGGTGCACGAAACCCGGCGCGCGGATCTTCAGGCGATACGGCTTGTTGGCGCCATCGGAGATCATATAGATACCGAACTCGCCCTTCGGCGCCTCGACCGCGGCATACACCTCACCGGCCGGCACGCAATAGCCTTCGGTGAACAGCTTGAAGTGGTGGATGAGCGCTTCCATGTCATCCTTCATCGCCACGCGGTCGGGCGGCGTGACCTTGTGGTCGCTGATCATCACCGGCCCCGGATTCCGGCGCAGCCAGTCGATGCACTGGCGGATGAGACGATTCGACTGACGCATCTCCTCGATGCGAACCAGGTAGCGATCGTAGCAATCGCCGTTGACCCCGACCGGGATGTCGAAATCGAGACGGTCATACACTTCATAGGGCTGTTTTTTGCGCAGGTCCCATTCGACGCCCGATCCACGCAGCATGGGGCCGGTAAAACCGAGATTGAGCGCGCGCTCGGCGCTGACCGTGCCAATGCCGACCGTGCGTTGTTTCCAGATGCGATTGTCGGTCAGCAGGGTTTCGTATTCGTCGACGTAACCCGGAAACCGGTCGGTAAAATCCTGGATGAAATCGAGCAGCGAGCCGCCGCGGTTGGCGTTGAGCCGCGCCGTATCCTTCGCGTTTCGCCAGCCACCGACGGTGTACTGCGGCATGCTGTCCGGCAGGTCGCGGTACAGGCCGCCGGGACGATAGTAGGTGGCGTGCATGCGCGCGCCCGAGACCGCCTCGTACATGTCGAACATGTCCTCGCGCTCGCGGAAGGCGTACAGGAATACCGTCATGGCGCCGATGTCGAGCGCGTGCGTGCCCAGCCACATCAGGTGGTTCAGGATGCGCGTGATCTCGTCGAACATCGTGCGGATGTACTGGGCGCGGATGGGTGGCTGGATGCCGAGCAGCTTCTCGATCGCCATCACGTAGGCGTGCTCGTTGCACATCATCGACACGTAATCGAGCCGGTCCATGTAACCGATCGACTGGTTGTATGGTTTGGTCTCGGCCAGCTTTTCGGTGGCGCGGTGCAACAGGCCGATGTGCGGATCGGCGCGTTCGATCACCTCGCCGTCCATCTCCAGCACCAGGCGCAGCACGCCGTGCGCCGCCGGGTGCTGCGGGCCGAAGTTCATGGTGTAATTTCTGATCTCAGCCATGGTCTATCTGAAATCCCGCCATTGACGTGGCATTTGATTTGAGTGAAAGGTTTTGAAAACCCCGTATGGCCCCCCCGAGCATCGCAAGCCTTTGCCGAAAAGCCCGAAGGGGCGCGGAAGGATTCCGCGCCTCGCCCCCGGCACAGGGATGTGCCGTGGGCGAGCGAAAGAGCAAAGGCGCGAAGCGCAGGGTGAGCGCTGCCGGTGGCAGCGCGAACGGACGCACAGGGATGTGCGTCCTGGACTTTTCGCGGAGCAGGAAAGCGCAGCGAAAAGGGGCGCCATCCGGGGCGGCCTTTTCTTTCGTTCATTTCTTTTGGCCGGACAAAAG
>CAKKRZ010000196.1 GCA_919902925.1 Acidiferrobacterales bacterium
CAGGGCAAGCGCATCGGCGCCATTCTCAAGAGCGACGGCCAGCCGGTCGAGCCCGGCGGCATCGGCACCATGTCGAAGTCGAAGAACAACGGTATCGACCCGCAGGCGCTGATCGACCGTTACGGCGCCGATACCGCGCGCCTGTTCACGATGTTCGCCTCACCGCCGGAGGACACGCTCGAATGGTCGGACGAGGGTGTGGCCGGCGCACACCGCTTTCTCAAGCGCCTCTGGGAGCTGGGCAACAAACCCGAATACCGGTTGCCGGAGTTCGATGATCCGGAAAAGAGGCTTCGCTTCCTGCAGAAGTTCGATTGGGACAGCCTGACCGGCGAGCAAAAGAAGACCCGGCAGCTCGTTCATTCGCTCCTGGAGCAGGCCAATCGCGATTTTGGCAAACACCAGTTCAATACCGTCGTGGCGGCGGCGATGAAGATGGTCAACTCGATCTACCAGATTCCACGATTCGATGCCGGCAATATGAGCCAACGTGGCTTCGCCGCGATAACGATCGAGGCCGTCGATATTCTTGTGCGCATGCTGTCACCGATCGTCCCGCACATCGCCCACGTCCTGTGGACGAAGGTTGGCGCCGGCCAGGCAGAAGCCGTGATCGACGCCCGCTGGCCGCAGCCGGACCCCAAGGCACTGGTGCGCGATATCATCGAGTATGTCGTGCAGGTGAACGGCAAGGTGCGTTCACGGATCACGGTGCCGGCCGGCAGTGGCGAGACGGAAACCGTCGCTACCGCCTTGGCGGATGCCACCGTGCAGCGTTTCCTCGCCGGCAAGGAGATCAAGAAGAAGATCGTCGTTCCCGGCAAACTGGTTAATATAGTGGTGATATGAAAGTGTCGAGTTGCAAGTTACCAGTCGCAAGTCATGCGGGTCGGCAGTTTTTTCCCATGTTGCTTGCCGCTGGCTGCTTGTTGCTGGTGTCCTGCGGCTTTCATCTGCGCGGCAGCATGGTGGAAGGTTTTCCAAAGGAATTCTCCGTATTGCGCATCAAGCTTTCCGATCGTCTGGCGGTCCGACATGAGCCATTGCGACAGGCCGTCGAAAACGCACTCCGCGATGAAGCGCATGTCACTGTGGTTGAACAGGAAAAGGTGCCAACCCTGGTCCTGGAACCTGAATCGGTGAGCAGTGGGGCGGTGTCGGTAAATCGCGCCGGCAAGGTCAGCGAATACCGCATCAGTTACTCGGTCAGCTTCCAGCTGCTGGATGGCGAGGGCAAGGAACTCCTCGGCGGCCAGACGATTCGCCTGGTGCGCGATTACGTGTACGATCCACTGGGTGTGATTGGCAAAGAGCGCGAAGACCAGGAATTGCGGGAAGCGATGCGCCGCGATGCGGCGTCGCAGATCGTCCGCCGTCTGGCGCGTGCGCCGACCAAGCCACCGGCGCCGGACAAAAAACCCACCGCCCCGGCTGTTCCAGCCCGCTGATGCCGATCTACGCCAACCAGCTCGAGGCCCAGCTCCAGCGCTCGCTGGCCCCGGCCTACCTGCTGCACGGCGATGAACCCCTGCAGATCGAGGAATGCCGCGACGCTATCGTGCGCGCCGCCCGCGCCGCCGGTTTCACGGAACGCTCGCTGTACACGGTCGAGACCGGGTTCGACTGGAACGATCTGTTCCGCTCCAGCCAGTCGTTGTCACTGTTCTCCGATAAACGCATTCTCGATCTGCGCCTGCCGGGTGGAAAGCCGGGCGAGAAGGGCGCGCGCGTGCTGGAACAGCTCGCCGTCGAACCGCCGCCGGACACGGTGTTGATCGTGTCCTGCGGCAAACTGGAAAAGGCGGCGCGCGAATCGAAGTGGGCCAAGGCCATCGGCGTGACGGTGGCGGTCTACCCGATTGACGCCAAACAGTTCCCCGCCTGGGTCACGCGCCGGTTGCAGGCGCGCGGCGTAAAGGCCGACCGCGACGTGGTTGACCTGCTGGCGCACCATTACGAAGGCAACCTGCTCGCCTGCGCGCAGGAGATCGAAAAACTCGCCATGACCTGGGGCGATCGCCCACTGCGCCTGGCCGATGTCGAAGGGGTGCTGGCCGACCAGGCACACTTTGATGTCTTCGGCCTCGCCGACAGTTGCCTGGCCGGCGACGTGCAGGCCATTCCGCGCATCCTCGCCAGCCTCAAGGGCGAGGGCACCGAACCGGTATTGATCCTGTGGGCACTGGTGCGGGAGATCCGCGCGCTGGCCTCGATGGCCGTCGAGGTGGCGGCCGGACAGACACCGGCGGCGGTGCTCGAACAGGCACGGGTGTGGCCGAAGCGTCGTCCCCTGATCGGCCGCGCACTCACCCGTCACCGGGCCACGGGCTGGCAGGACCTGCTGATGCACGCCGCCCGCGCCGAACGGGTGGTGAAGGGCCGTTCGCGCGGCGACGGTTGGCGGGAAATCGAGTGTCTGGCGCTGGGCGTGGGCGGGTTGGCGCTGCCGCCCTGCCGCCGGGCGGCGGCCGGTGCTACCCTATAGCCCCGAATCCGTGTATTTGTTCCGTTATGACCGCCGCCAAGACCGCGATCGCCAGTAACGATATCAAGACCGCCATGCAGGACATTGGCCGCCGCGCGCGCGCCGCTGCGCGTACCATGGCGCGCGCCGAGACCGCGGCCAAGAACGCGGCGCTGGCCGCCATGGCCGAGGCGATCGAGAAGGGCGCGACCGCACTGATCGCCGCCAACCGCCGGGACCTCGACGCCGGTCGCCAGCACGGCCTCGACGCGGCCATGCTCGACCGGCTCGAACTCAATCCCGCCCGCATCGCCGCCATGGCCGACGGCCTGCGCCAGATCGCGGCGCTGCCCGATCCGGTCGGGAGCATCACCGATCTCAACTATCGTCCGTCCGGCATCCAGGTCGGGCGCATGCGCGTGCCGCTCGGCGTGATCGGCATCATCTACGAATCGCGGCCCAACGTGACCGCGGATGCGGCGGGTCTGTGCCTGAAGAGCGGCAACGCCGCCATCCTGCGCGGCGGCAGCGAGGCGATTCATTCCAACCAGGCGATCGCCGTCTGCATCCACGCCGGACTCAAGACCGCCGGCCTGCCGGCCGACGCCGTGCAGGTGATCGAAACCGCCGACCGCGCGGCGGTCGGTGCGCTCATCACCATGAAGGAATACGTGGACGTGATCGTGCCGCGCGGCGGCAAG
>CAKKRZ010000197.1:0-26596 GCA_919902925.1 Acidiferrobacterales bacterium
CGACGAAGCGGACGCCCTTCACCACGCGACCGTTGTCGACGTCGAGACAGGGAATAATACGCTTAGCCAGACCCATGTTTATATGAATACCCGCCGCAGAGGCGCAGAGGACACAGAGAAGTGATGAGATGTATTGCTCGAATCCGTTTTTACTCTGCGCGCTCTGCGTCTCTGCGGCAGAAAATATTATTTGCTCAGTTCGTCGGCAAGCTTCTGGGCGGCGGCGAAGTCGAGCGTGCCTTCGTAGATGGCCCGGCCGGTGATGGCGCCGACGATGCCCTGGTCGGCCACCTGGCACAACCGGCGGATGTCATCGAGGTTGGTAATACCGCCGGAGGCGATCACCGGGATGGCGATGGCCTCGGCCAGTTTGACCGTCGCCTCGACGTTGACGCCGGTCATCATGCCATCGCGCCCGATGTCCGTATAGATGATGGCCTCGACACCCATGTCCTGAAATTTTTTCGCCAGGTCGATGACGTCATGGCCGGACAGTTTCGACCAGCCGTCGATGGCCACCTTGCCGTCCTTGGCATCGAGGCCGACGACAATATGTCCCGGAAACTCGATACACACGTCGGAGACAAAATGCGGCGCGTTGACCGCCTTGGTGCCGAGAATCACGTAACGCACCCCGGCGTCGAGATAGGCCTGGATCGTCTCCTCGTCGCGGATACCGCCGCCAACCTGGACCGGCAGATCCGGGAACTTCGCGACGATACGACCGATAACATCGGCGTTGACCGGCAGGCCCTGGATGGCGCCGTTGAGATCGACCAGGTGCAGCCGGCGCGCGCCGGCCTTCACCCAGCGCCCCGCCATCTCCAGCGGGTCGTCGGAAAAAACCGTGACGTCATCCATCTTGCCCTGGCGCAGACGTACGCACTTGCCGTCCTTGATGTCGATGGCGGGTATGACGATCATGGTCCGTTCCTGTTTGCGCCCCGGGAGATCGGCCGTCAGTCCCGGCCGTCCCAGTTCATGAAATTCTCGAGCAACCGGAGTCCGGCCTTCTGGCTCTTCTCCGGATGGAACTGCACGGCAAACAAGTTGCCGCGCGCGGCCGCCGAGGTAAAACGCACGCCGTATTCCGTCTGCGCGGCGACGTCGTCGCTGCGCGCCGAATCGGCGTAATAGCTGTGCACAAAATAAAAACGCTCGCCGGAGGCAATGCCGTCCCACAACCGGTGCGGGCGGGTCGTTTCCACCCGGTTCCAGCCCATGTGCGGAATTTTGAGTCGGTCTCCCCCGTCCGGCGCCGGGAACCGCCGCACCCGACCGGGCAGAACGCCGAAGCAGGCGGTGCCGCCGCCTTCCTCGCTCGATTCATACAGGACCTGCAGGCCGAGGCAGATGCCCAGAAACGGCTTGTCGCGCATGGCCGCGAACAGGGCGTCGTGCAGACGCCCGGCCGCCAGCGCCGTCATGCAACCGGCGATGGCGCCCTGCCCCGGAAACACCACCCGGTCGGCACGGCGTACGGAATCGGCATCCGCGCCCAGTTCGACGCGCGCGCGCGGCGCGACGTGCTCGATGGCCTTGCACACCGAACGGAGATTACCCATGCCGTAATCAATCACCGCCACCGTGGTCATGATCAAGCCTTGTCGCCGAAACGCTTACAAGCTTCCTTTCGTCGAAGGCACGACACCGGCCATGCGCGGATCGGCCTCCAGTGCCATGCGCAGCGCCCGGCCGAAGGCCTTGAAGACGGTCTCGGCGACGTGATGGGCGTTCTTGCCACGCAGCGAATCGATGTGCAGCGTCACCATGGCGTGGTTGGCGAAGCCCTGGAAAAATTCGGCCAGCAGGTCGATGTCGAACTCGCCGACGCGCGCGCGCGGATAGTCGGCGTGGTATTCGAGTCCCGGGCGACCGGAGAAATCCACCACCACCCGCGACAGCGCTTCGTCGAGCGGCACGTAGGCGTGGCCGTAGCGGCGGATGCCGGCCTTGTCGCCGACCGCCTTCGCCACCGCCTGCCCGAGGGTAATACCGATGTCCTCGACCGTGTGATGGGCATCGATCTCCAGATCGCCTTTCGCCTCGATGCGCAGATCAATCAGGCCGTGACGCGCCACCTGCTCCAGCATATGTTGCAGAAACGGCAGACCGGTGGCGAGCGTGCAAGCGCCGCTGCCGTCGAGATTCACCTCGACGCTGATCTGCGTTTCCTTGGTGTTGCGCGTGACCTGTGCGCGGCGGGCGGACATGAGGGGCAATCAGGAGATCGTGAACATCAGGAATGGTAGCACAAGCCGTGTCCGGCGGGTGGGACAGCGCCATCAGCGGGCCGAGGCGACCTCGCGCGTGTGCACGGCCAGTCGCCAGTAAAACACCGCCAGCCAGGCCCAGGCTACGGCCAGCACCAGCGGCTCCCAGGGGTGGAGGCCATCTCCGCTCTCCACGGGGGCACCGGTCCAGCCAGCCACCATGCCGCTCACGAACGCTACCGGCAGGACGATCGCCATGATCACAGCCAGGAAGCGCACGCACAGCACCCACAGCAGCGGAAAGTAGCGCCCGAGAAAATCCCGGCCCGCGGTTCCTCCGTTTTGACGCCAGGCGACATAGGTTCCGGTGAGCGTCGTGCCCACCATCGCCGCAGCTCCGACGTAAGTCCATACCGTGGTTTCGTTCGCGGGCAGCAATGATCCGAGATAGTACAAGACGGTGTCGAACGTCAGCACGGCAAAGAAGTAGCTGAACACCCTGCCCTCGCCCAACGCACCGGCGACGAGTTCCCGTTTCAGTGCACGCAGATTCCAGAAATACATGTTTGACCTCAGGCAGTGAGCGCCGGCTTGAGCGCGCCCAGAAAGATATCATTCTCCTCCGGCGTGCCGATGGTCACGCGCAGACAGCCCGGCAGGGTGCCGTCCAGGTTCTTCACCAGCACCCGCGCGCCCAGTAATTGTTCGTGGACCGGGGTGGCGGCGCCGGGCAGCCGGAACAGAATGAAGTTGGCGTCGCTCGGCCAGACCTTGAGACCCGGCATCGCCGAGAGCGCCGAGAATACCCGCTGGCGCTCGGTTCGAATGACGGTCGCCTGGCGGTCGAGTTCCTCGAGGTGATCAAGGGCGAAGGCTGCGCTGACCTGGGTCAACACATTGATGTTGTAGGGCAGACGCAGCTTGTCGAATTCGCTGAGCCATTCCGGACGACCGAACAACATGCCGAGGCGCAGGCCGGCGAGGCCCTGTTTCGACATCGTGCGCATGACCAGCAAGTTATCGAAACGATCGAGACGGTCGAGAAAACTTTTGCCAGCGAAGGCATGATAGGCCTCGTCCACCACCACCAGGCCCGGCGCCTCGCGCAGGATGGTTTCCATGGCGCTGTCACTGAACAGGTTGCCAGTTGGATTGTTCGGATAAGCCAGAAATACCACCGCCGGCTGGTGCTCGGCCATGGCCCTCAGCAACGCGGGAACATCGAGCGTAAAATCCGGCGCCAGCGGCACCCCGACAAAGCGCAGGCCGGCGATGGTCGCGATCATTTCGTACATGACAAAAGTCGGCGTCGGTGCCAGCACCACCGCCTGCGGGCGGGCGACGGCCAGCAGGATCATCTGGATCAGTTCATCCGAACCGTTACCGAGCAGCACCTCCGCACCCGCGGGCACCGCCAGCGCCTGGCGCAGACGGGCCTTCAGCTCACGCGCCTCCGGATCCGGATAGCGGTTGAGCGGCGCGTCCCGCAATGCCTCCAGCCAGGCGGCCTTCATCGGCGCCGGCCAGGCGTAGGGATTCTCCATGGCGTCGAGCTTGACCAGCCCGGTCGCCGCCGGAACATGGTAAGCCTTGAGGGCGCGGATCTCCGGACGGATCAGACGCCCGATCGGATCAGGCATGCCGGGTTATTTTCCCTGAGCGCGCATCTGCTTCACCCGTTCCAGATTCTGCCGGGCACCGTCGTGGCCTTGCGCGGCGGCCTTGCGGAACCATTTCTCGGCCTCGTCGAAGTTCTTGGGCACACCCTCGCCCTTGGCATACAAGACGCCGAGCGAGTTCTGGGCGCTCTCTTCACCGTTATCGGCGGCGCGGCGATACCACTTGAGGGCCTCGTTGATATCCTGGGGAACGCCGTTGCCCTGACGGTACATGAGCGCGAGATTGAACTGAGCGGTGGCGTGATTCTGCTCGGCCGCCTTGCGGTACCACTTGAGCGCCTCGCCGCTGTCCTTCTCGACCCCCACGCCGCGACCGTACATGGCGCCGAGGTTGTTCTGCGCGCGCGCATAGCCCTGCTCGGCCGCCTTGCGGTACCACTTCAGTGCCTCACTGTCGCTTTGTGGCACACCGGTGCCGTTACGGTACATGTCGCCCATGGCGTATTGGGAACGCGCATCGCCCTTCTCGGCGAGTGGCGACCACAGGCGCACGGCGGCGGCGGCATCGCCGCCCTTGATGGCATCGACACCTTTCTGATAATCGTCGGCCTGACCGACGGCGGGCGCCAACAGAACCGACAGCAACAAAGTGGATGCAACCAACCAATGACGTTTCATGAGCAATCCTCCAAAAGGGGTCAGGTTTTCATGCGTGTGCGCGGCCACCCCACGGCCGCGCACACGATTCAATTCTTCAACCGGTACTCGGCCGAACGGGCGTGGGCGGTCAGGCCCTCGCCGCGCGCCAGCACCGAGGCCGTGCGGCCAAGACGGGCGGCGCCCTCGGCCGTGCACTGGATGAGGCTGGTGCGTTTCTGGAAATCATAGACGCCCAGCGGCGAGGAGAATCGCGCCGTCCCCGAGGTCGGCAACACGTGGTTGGGACCGGCGCAGTAATCGCCCAGTGCCTCGGGCGTGTAGCGGCCGAGAAAGATGGCGCCGGCATGACGCACGCGCCGGGCGACGGCCAGCGGTTCCTCGACCGACAGCTCCAGATGTTCGGGCGCGATGCGGTTGATCAGCTCGAGGGCCTCATCGAGGCCGGCGACCGTAATCAGCGCCCCGCGGCTTTCGAGCGAGGCGCGCACGATCTCCCGCCGCTCCAGCCCGGGCAACAGGCGTTCGATGGCGCTGGCGACCGCGCCGGCGAACGCGGCATCGAGACTGATCAGGATGGCCTGGGCGTCCGTGTCGTGCTCGGCCTGCGCGCACAGGTCCATCGCCACCCACTCGGGATCGGTGCGGCCGTCGCACAGCACCACGATCTCCGACGGGCCGGCGATCATGTCGATATCGACCGTGCCGAACACCAGGCGCTTGGCGGTCGCCACATAAATATTGCCGGGGCCGACGATCTTGTCGACCTTCGGGATTGTCTCGGTTCCGAACGCCAGCGCGGCGATCGCCTGGGCACCGCCGACCGTGAACACGCGATCGACGCCGGCGATGGCCGCGGCCGCCAGCACCAGTTCGTTCAACTGGTCGTCCGGGGCCGGGACCACCATAACGATCTCGGCCACGCCCGCGATGCGGGCGGGAATGGCGTTCATGAGCACCGACGAGGGATAGGCCGCCTTGCCGCCGGGCACGTACAGGCCGACGCGGTCGAGCGCCGTCACCTGCTGGCCGAGCAGCGTGCCCTCGGCATCGGTGTACTGCCAGGACTCCAGCTTCTGCCGTTCGTGGTAGGCGCGGATGCGCGCGGCCGCCTGTTCAAGGGCCGTGCGCGCCTCGGCCGGGATGGCGGTAAGTGCCACCGCCAGCCGTTCGCGCGACACCTCGCACTCGCTCGCGGTCCGGACCTCGCGGCGATCGAGGCGCCGCGTGTGCTCGAGCAGCGCGGCGTCGCCGCGGCGGCGGACGTCCTCGACGATGTCGCGCACCGTCTTCTCGACGGCCGGATCGGCCGACTGGCGGCGGTCGAGCAGGTGGGCAAAATCAGCCTGGAAATCCGCGTCGCCGGTCGACCAGCGACGCAACCGGAGCGCGCTCATGCATTGGACCCCACGGCACGGGCGAGGCGATCGACCAGCGCCTTGAGCGGTACGTGTTTCATTTTCATCGACGCCTTGTTGGCCACCAGCCAGGCGCTGATGTCGGCGATGCGCTCGACTTCGACCAGGCCGTTGGCCTTGAGCGTGTTGCCGGTATCGACCAGATCGACAATGCGCTCGGACAGGCCCACCAGCGGCGCCAACTCCATCGATCCGTACAACTTGATGAGATCGGTCTGAATACCCTTGGCGGCGAAGTGGCGACGCGTGATGTTGACGTACTTGGTCGCCACCCGCACCCGCGTCCAGGCCTTGGGGTCGTCGCGCGCCGCGAGACCCGCGGGCTCGGCCACCATCAGCCGGCAGCGGGCGATGCGCAGGTCGAGCAGTTCGTAAAGCCCGTCACCCTCGTATTCCATCAACACGTCGCGACCGGCGATGCCGAGATCGGCGGCACCGAATTGCACATAGGTCGGCACGTCGGCGGCGCGGATGATGGTGATCTGCACGCCGGGCAGGTTGGTGTCGATGACCAGCTTGCGGCTCTGGAGCGGATTCTCTACGGGAACGACGCCGGCGCGCGCCAGCAGCGGCAGACTCTCTTCGAGAATCCGGCCTTTGGAGAGGGCGATGTTGAGCCCCGCGGCGCCGTTGCCGGTTCCCGCGCTCATGACCCGGTCTGCTGCACCGGCCGGGCGACGGTCAGACGGTCGCCCGGGATACGCCGGATGCGCGCGCCGAGTTGCGAGAGCTTTTCCTCGATGCACTCGTAACCGCGATCGATGTGATAGATACGATCGACCACCGTTTCGCCCTCGGCCACGAGCGCGGCCAGCGCCAGCGAGGCCGAGGCACGCAGATCGGTGGCCATGACCGGGGCGCCGCGCAGCCGGGCGACGCCGCGAACGATGGCGGTGTTGCCCTCCATCTCGATGTTGGCGCCCATGCGTTGCAGTTCAAACACGTGCATGAAGCGGTTTTCAAAGATAGTCTCGGTGACCGTACCAGTACCCTCGGCCACGGCGTTCATGGCGATGAACTGCGCCTGCATGTCGGTCGGGAAGGCCGGGTATGGCGCGGTGCGCACCGACACCGCCTTCGGTCGTTTGCCCTTCATGTCGAGCTCGATCCAGTCCGGTCCGGTCTCGATGTGCGCCCCGGCCTCGGCCAGCTTTTCCAGCACCGCCGCCATCAGCTTGGGACACGACTGCCGCAGCCGCACCTTGCCGGCCGTCATGGCGCCGGCGGTCAGGTAGGTGCCGGACTCGATGCGGTCGGGAATGATCTCGTGCTGCGTGCCGTGCAGGCGCTCGACCCCTTCGATGGTGATGGTGTCGCCGCCCGCGCCGCGGACGCGCGCGCCCATGGCATTCAGGAGCCGGGCGAGGTCCACGACCTCCGGCTCACGCGCCGCGTTCTCGATAACGGTGGTGCCGTCGGCGAGTGTCGCCGCCATCATCAGGTTCTCGGTGCCCGTCACGGACACCATGTCCATGAAGATGTGCGCACCGCGCAGGCGCTTGGCCTTGGCGCGGATGTAGCCGCCGTCGAGCTTGATCTCGGCGCCCATGGCCTGCAGCCCCTTGATGTGCAGATTGACCGGTCGCGAACCGATGGCGCAACCGCCCGGCAGCGACACCTCGGCCTCGCCGAAGCGGGCCAGCAGCGGGCCCAGCACCAGGATCGAGGCGCGCATGGTCTTCACCAGATCGTAGGGTGCGCACACCGAAGACACGTGCGAGGCATCCGCCTCCACGCCCATCTTCTCGTCGACCACCAGGATCACGCCCAGGCGGCCGAGCAGCTCCAGGGTGGTGGTGATGTCTTGCAGGTGCGGCACGTTGCCGACGCGCACCGGCTCGGCGGTCAGCAGCGTGGCCACCAGTTCGGGCAGCGCCGCGTTCTTGGCGCCGGAAATGCGGATCTCGCCCCTGAGGGGGGAGCCGCCGGTCACAATCAGTTTATCCATGGTGATGGCGGGAATCGGCTGGAAGGGTCAAGGTTACACCCGTGGCTGCCGGGCGGCTGACATTGAAGGCTTTTCCGGCGGATCCCGTGAATCCTGTCGGTGGTCGGCCGTCAATAGTACAGAAAAAGGCCGGGCCGCCCTAGCAGGCTGTTGAAAAACAGCCGGCGTGCGGCACAAGGACGTGCCGCCATTTTTCAAACACAGTTAACGTGTTTGAAAAATGCAGCAAAACGAAAACCACGCTTTTCGTTTTGCGGGTTGAAAAAGCCCAGGGAAGGGCTTTTTCAACATCCTGCTAAGGCATACCGGCCTGGCATCCTGATCCCACGGGAACTCAGGACTGTGCCTGGTCCACCAGCTTCTTGAGCTCACCCTTCTGGTTCAGCTCGACCATGATGTCGCAGCCGCCGACCAGCTCCCCCCGGATGTAGAGCTGGGGGAAAGTCGGCCAGTTGGAGAACTCCTTGAGGCCCTGGCGCAGGTCCGGGTTCTCCAGAATGTTATAGGAGGCGAAATGGGCGCCGCAGGCCGACAGCAGTTGCACGGCCTTGGCGGAGAACCCGCACTGCGGCATCTGCGGGGTGCCCTTGATGTAAAGGACGATGCTGGAGCCGTTAAGCTGATCGCGGATCTGTTCTTGAATCGACATGGCAACCTCGTGACAAAGAAATGGTTAGACGCCTACTCTCCGGGCGCCAGGGTCTTGAGCGACAGGGCGTGGATCTCATTGCCCATCTTGCCGCCCAGGGTTCGGTAGACCATCTGGTGACGCTGCAGGGTGCCCTTGCCGGCGAAGTCCGCCGCGGTCACGACCGCCTCGAAGTGGTGGCCGTCCCCGGCGACGCGCACCTCGGCCCCGGGCAGGCCCTGCTCGATCATGGTCTGGATGTCTTCGGGGCGCATCATGGCAACAGGGTCATTATCGGGGTACTCGCCGGCGATTCAAGGGCCGGCGTCTATCTCTGTAGTGCTATTCCCGTATTTTGTAGCCGCTGCGGATCATGCCCACGGCCGCGGCCGCCAACAGCAGAAAGGTCCCGCCGACCGCCAGCAGGCTGATCCCCGGGGGCGTGTCGGCCTGGCCGAAGAACCCGTAGCGGAACCCGTCGATCATGTAGAAAAACGGATTGAGGTGCGAGGCCCCCTGCCAGAAAGGTGGCAGCGAGCGGATCGAATAGAACACGCCCGACAGGAACGACAGCGGCAAAATCACGAAATTCTGGAAACCGGCGAGCTGGTCGAACTTCTCCGCCCACAGACCGGCGATCACACCGAGCGTGCCGGCCATGGCGCTGCCGAGCACGGCGAACAGCGCCACCGCCCAGGGGTGCGCGACCGGCACCGGCACGAACAGCACCGCCACCAGATAGACGCCGAGACCGACGACGAGGCCACGCACCACGGCGGCGGTCACGAACGCGGCAAAGAATTCCAGGTGCGAGAGCGGCGCCAGCAGCATGAACACCAGGCTGCCGGAAACCTTGGACTGGATCAGGCTCGACGAGCTGTTGGCGAAGGCATTCTGGATCACCGACATCATCACCAGGCCCGGCACCAGGAACGCCAGGTAGCCGACCCCGGGAAACACCTCGATGCGCCCTTGCAGGACATGACCGAACACCAGCAGGTACAGGAGCGCGGTGACGATCGGCGCCATCAGCGTCTGCAACCAGACCTTGCCGAAGCGCAGCACCTCCTTGCAAAACAGTGTGTAGAAACCGGTTAAATTCATGTTAATAATTTTGAATCCGCAGATGAACGCAGATAATTCATGAGACCTCTAAAGTATGAAAAAGACAACTTCTTTCCGCAGATAAACGCAGATCGGAAATTAAGATGAACGCAGATAACTCCTTGTCAATAACCGGTTTTAAATCCGCGTTCATCTATCCTTACCCATCTGCGTTTATCTGCGGATACAGTGATTTTGAATTATTAAGAGATTCCCTTAAGACATAAACGCGGATTGGTCACAAGCGCTTCTGCTCTATCTGCGTCCATCTGAATTAATCCGCGTTAATCTGCGGTTTCATTTTCACATCACCCCGTGTCAGTTCCAGGAACACGTCCTCCAGGTCGGCCGCCTCGGTGGCCACATCGACGATGCGCGCGCCGTGGTCGCGCAACGCATCGAGCACGCCGACCACCGAATCGCGATCGCGGTGAAGCTCGAACACCAGCCGCGTCCCTTCCTGCGCGGTGACCCGCGCGCGCAATGCCTCGGGCAGGGTCGCGAGCGGGACCTCGGTGGTCACGTTCAGGCGCAGACGCCGGCCGATGCCGCGCGCCAGCAGCGCCTCGCGGCGATCGACGGCCACCAGCTCGCCATGGTTGAGAATGGCGATGCGCTCGCAAAGCTGTTCCGCTTCTTGCAGGTAATGGGTGGTCAGCACGATCGTGTGGCCGTCGCGGTGCAGGCCGCGGATGAATTCCCACAGGCTGCGGCGCAGATCGACGTCGACCCCGGCCGTCGGCTCGTCCAGGATCACCACCGGCGGGCGGTGCACCAGCGCCAGGGCGATCATCACCCGCCGCTTCATGCCACCGGACAACGTGCGCAGGTTGGCGTCGGCCTTGGCGTCGAGCGCCAGCACCGCCATCAGCGACTCAACCCACGGCCAATGCTCCCGCCCCAACCCGAAATAACCGGCCTGGATGCGCAACACCTCGCGCACGGTGAAGAAGGGATCGAACACCAACTCCTGCGGGACCATACCGAGCGCGCGGCGCGACTCGCGATAGTCGCGCACCACGTCATGGTCCAGCACCCGCGCGGAACCCTCGCTGGCGCGCGCCAGCCCGGCGAGCACGTGGATGAGCGTGGATTTGCCGGCGCCATTTGGACCGAGCAGGCCGAAAAATTCGCCGCGCCGGACCTCGAGATCGATGCCCCGCAGGGCGTGCACGCCGGGGTAGCGTTTGTGCAGACCGGCCACGGCGATGGCCGCCGGCCCGGAAACCGGGACCATGGTCAGACGCCCAGCGCCTGGGTCAGGCCGTTAACCTCAAGCTGGGTGTGCACCTGGGCGGGGGTGTTGACGAAACGGGCTTCACGCCCGGCGGCGCGCGCCATCCGCAACCATTCGAGCAGCAGCGCCACGCCGGCGCTGTCGGCGAGCGTGACCCCGGCGAGATCGAACACCAGCGGGCCATCCGCTTCCCGGAACCACTCGCCGGAGCGGGCGAAGAAATCGGGCACGGTCTGGAAGGTCAGCGAGCCGGAAATGACCACGGTGCCGTCGTGGCGCTCCAGAGCCCCCACCTGCGCGCTGTCGCTCACTATTGGGTTCCGCGCGGTTTGCCGCCGCGACTGTCCTGCGACAGGCTGGCGATCAACTTTTCCAGGCCGTCGCGGCGGATGCGTTCCGCATAGGTATTGGTGTAACTGGTCACGATGCTGACGCCTTCGATGCTGACGTCGTACACCTTCCACTGGCCGTCGCGGTTCAGATAGAAATCGTAATTGATCGGGATTGGCGCCTGGCTGGCGCGGCGCACTTCGGTCTTGACGGTCACGGTGCGATCGTCCGGCAGCGCCGCCCGGTATGGCAACATCACCACCTTCTCATCGTTGTATTTGAGCAGCGCGGTCGCGTAGGTGCGCACCAGCAGCTGCCGGAATTCGCTGGTGAAGCGATCGCGCTGCGCGCCATCCGCCTCGCGCCAGTTGCTGCCCAGCACCAGCGCCGACATCTTGCGGAAATCGAAGTGCGGCAACACGTGCTGATCGACCATGGCGTAAAGCTTGCGCTGATCGTTCTGGTAGAGGGCGCGATTCTTGCGGATCAGCGACAGGATATGGTCCGTCGTTTCGCGCACCATCTGGTCCGGGGCTGGCGCAGCCGCCTGCGCGGCCGGCAGGAAACCGATGGCCACTGTCACCAATACTGAAATCAACCAGTTCATGCGCTCATCCTCCGGTTCGGTACGGCGCGCGGCTACTTCTTGCCACTGCCCTCGGTCAGTTTGACCATCACCTGCCCGATCAGGTTCTCCAGCACCACCGCATTGGTGGTCTTGAAGACCTTGTCCCCTTCTTTCAGGAACTTGTCCTCGTCGGCGCCGGGGACGATGCCGATGTATTGCTCGCCCAGCAGACCGGAGGTCAGGATCATGGCGGTGGAGTCGGACGGAATGTTGCGGTAGCGGCCATCGAGCTCGAAGGTCACCACCGCCTTGTAGCGTTGCTTGTCGACCGTGATCGCCTTGACCCGGCCGATGCGCACACCGGCGAGCGTGACCGGCGACTTCACCTTGAGGCCGCCGATGTTCTCGAAGTGCGCCTTGACCTCGTAGCCGTCGAGCACGTCGCCGGCGGCCAGATTGCCCACCTTGAACGACAGCATGGCCAGCGCCATCAATCCGGCGGCGACGAACAGTCCTACCCACAGTTCCAGCGTCTTGCGGTTCATGATCTAGATGTCTCCCAGCGTCAGGGCGGTGAGGATGAAGTCGAGGGCCAGTACCGACAGCGACGAATATACCACCGTGCGGTTGGTGGCACGCGCCACCCCTTCCGAGGTGGGCACGGCGTCATAACCCTCGAAGACGGCGATCCAGCTGCAGACGATGCCGAACACCACGCTTTTGATGACGCCGTTCAGTATGTCGGTCTGGAAGTCCACATTGGTTTGCATCTGCGACCAGAAGGAGCCGGCGTCCACGTCCAGCATACCCACACCGACGACATGGCCACCGAGCACGCCGACCGCCGAAAACAGGGCCGCCAGCAACGGCAGGGCCACCACCCCGGCCAGGAAGCGCGGCACCAGCACCCGGGTGATGGGGTTGACCGCCATCATTTCCATGCCGGCCAGCTGCTCGGTGGCCTTCATCAGGCCGATCTCCGCCGTCAGCGCCGATCCGGCGCGACCGGCGAACAACAACGCCGTCACTACCGGGCCGAGCTCGCGCACCAGCGACAGCGCCACCATCAACCCGAGCGATTCCTCGGCGCCGAATTTAACCAGCGTGTTATAGCCCTGCAGGCTGAGCACCATGCCGACGAACATGCCCGACACCAGGATGATGAGCAGCGTCAGCACACCGACCGCGTACAGCTGCTGCGCTATCAGGATGAAACGACGCAGGACTACCGGGACCCCCGAGAGCATCTCGACCAGGAACAGCGCCGCGCGGCCCAGCCGTTCCAGGGTGTTCAGCACGACGGCGCCGAGATTCCTCAGCACATCGGTCGCCAGTGTCAGGCGGGCGTTCACGGCGACCGCCCCGTCAGATCGTCGACATAGGGGCTGGACGGATGCTGGTAGGGCACCGGCCCGTCCGGCAGGCCGTCCATGAACTGGCGCACGAACTCGGACTTCGATTGTTGCACCTCGGCCGGCGTGCCCTCGCCGATGATGCGGCCGTCGCCCATCAGGTAGGCGTAGTCGGAGATCTGGCAGGTCTCGGCCACGTCGTGCGACACCACGATCGAGGTGATGCCGAGGTTTTCGTTGAGGCTGCGGATCAGCTTGGCGATCACGCCTTTGGAAATCGGATCGAGTCCGGTGAACGGCTCGTCGTACATGATCAGTGTCGGTTCCAGGACGATGGCGCGCGCCAGCGCCACGCGCCGCGCCATGCCACCGGACAGCTCCGACGGCATCAGCTCGCGCGCGCCGCGCAGGCCGACGGTCTCGAGCTTCATCAGCACCACCGTGCGCAGGATCGACTCCGGCAGTTTGGTGTGTTCGCGAATCGGAAAGGCGACGTTCTCGAAAACGCTCAGATCGGTGAACAGCGCGCCGCTCTGAAACAGCATGGCCATGCGCTTGCGCAGCTCATACAGGGCATCGGTGTCGAGGTCCGGCACCGACTGGCCGTCGACCAGGACTTGCCCGCGGTTAGGTTTGATGCGCCCGCCGATCAGGTTCAGCAAGGTGGTCTTGCCGCAACCGCTGCCGCCCATGATGGCGGTCACGCTGCCGCGCCGGATCGGCACATTGATGCCCTTGAGGATCGATCGGTCGCCGCGCGAGAAATGCACATCGCGGATATCGACGAGGATATCGGGGTCGCGGGAAGCGGTGGCGCTCAAGTATTGTCCCTGACACTGTGCATGGGCGCGCTCATTCTAACGCAAGCCCCCGGCAATGCCATGCCGGGAAAACCCTTAGCGGTGGGCGCGGTTCCGGACCAGGTCATCCACCACCGTCGGGTCGGCGAGCGTGCTGGTATCGCCGAGACTGTCGGTTTCGTTGGCGGCGATCTTGCGCAGGATGCGGCGCATGATCTTGCCGGAGCGGGTCTTGGGCAGGGCCGGTGCCCACTGGATCACGTCCGGGGTGGCGGTCGGGCCGATTTCCTTGCGCACCTGCTGGATCAGTTCCTTGCGCAATTCCTCTGTTGGCGTCACGCCGACCTTGAGGGTGACGTAACAGTAGATGCCCTGGCCCTTGATATCGTGCGGGAATCCGACCACCGCGGCCTCAGCCACCGAGTGGTGCAAAACCAGCGCGCTTTCCACCTCGGCGGTGCCAAGGCGATGGCCGCTGACGTTGAGCACGTCATCGATGCGGCCGGTGATCCAGTAATCGCCGTCTTCATCACGGCGCGCGCCGTCGCCCGTGAAGTAGTAACCGGGATAGGTCCTGAAATAGGTATCGATGAAACGCGGATGGTCACCGTAGACCGTGCGCATCTGCCCCGGCCACGGACGCTGGATCACCAACGCGCCTTCGGCGGCGCCGTCGAGCAGCTTGCCGGTGGAAAGATCGACGATCCCGGGCACGACACCGAAAAACGGCCGGCTGGCCGAGCCGGGCTTGAGTGCGGTCGCACCCGGCAAGGGCGTGATGAGAATGCCGCCGGTTTCTGTCTGCCACCAGGTATCGACGATCGGGCAGCGGCCCTCGCCGACCGTGTGGTAATACCACTCCCAGGCCTCGGGGTTGATTGGTTCGCCGACGGTGCCCAGGAGCTTCAGACTCTGGCGCGAAGTCTTCTTCACCGGTGCCTCACCCTCGCGCATCAGCGCGCGGATCGCGGTCGGTGCGGTGTAAAAGATATTGACCCGGTGTTTGTCGATCACTTCCCAGAAGCGCGAAGTGGTCGGGTAGTTCGGCACGCCTTCGAACATCAGCGAGATCGCGCCATTGGCGAGCGGACCGTAGACTATATAGGTATGACCGGTTACCCAGCCGACGTCGGCCGTGCACCAGTAGATGTCACCATCGTGATAATCAAAGGTGTATAGGTGGGTCATGGCGGCGAACACCAGATAGCCGCCGGTGGTGTGCAGCACACCCTTGGGCTTGCCGGTCGAGCCCGAGGTATAAAGAATAAACATCGGGTCCTCGGCATCCATCTCCTCGATCGGACAGTCGGCCGCCGCCTTGGCAATTTCGTCCTGGTAAACAATGTCGCGGCCGGCCTTCATGGCGACGCCGGCGCCGGACCGCTTGTACACCACGACCGTATGCACGTTCGGGCACTTTTCCAGCGCCGTGTCGGTGTTGGCCTTCAATGGAATCCGCTTGCCGGCGCGCACGCCTTCATCGGCGGTAATCACCACCCGGCAGTCGGAATCGAGGATGCGGTCGTACAGCGACGTCGGCGAGAAGCCGCCGAACACCACCGAGTGAACGGCGCCGATGCGCGTACAGGCCAGCATGGCCACGGCCGCAGCCGGTACCATCGGCATGTAGATGCACACCCGGTCGCCCTTCCGGACACCGCGGCCCTTGAGCACGTTGGCGAATCGACACACCTCGGCGTGCAGTTCGCGGTAGGTGATCTTCCTGTCCTGCGCCGGGTCGTCGCCTTCCCAGATGATGGCGGTCTGATCGCCACGCCGATCGAGATGGCGGTCGAGACAGTTATAGGAAACGTTCAGCTTGCCGTCGATGAACCACCTGATGTGCAGGTTCTTGGCGTCGTAGCTCCAATCCGAAACCTTGCTCCAAGGCTTCGACCAACTGACGAACTGTTTGGCCTGCTCCGCCCAGAAACCGTCCGGGTTCTTCACGGAACGTTCGTACATGGCCTTGTACTTTTTTGCATCGAGGTGGGCGCGCCTGGCCACCGCGGCCGGCACGGGGTAAACCTTGCCGTGCGGTGCTGCCTCCGCCGTCCGTTTTCCGGCTCGGACGCTGGGTTTTTTTCCCGCGCGCGATTGGGCCTTTTTTCCGGCTTTGGTTCTGGCTTTCTTGCTGACTTTTGTTTTGGATCCGGTTCTGGATTTTGCCTTGTGTTTGGTCTTTTTTCTGGCCATGGCTCCTCCTCGTCGTCCTGTTGTTCTCAATGTGTCATACCCTCAAAAGATCGGCAATCGCGCACACCTTTATGCACTGTTACGCTCGCTGCCATCAGGAAAAATCAATGTTGTTGTGATCGTGGCTATCCGCCAAGAAGAATCTTTTCGGCCTCGTCGATCGCCTCAGGCGTGCCGTACAACACCAGTACGTCGCCGGCGGCCAGCCGGGTTTCTGGCGCCGGTTCCGGGCCGCGGATGCCGCCGCGGCGCACGGCGCTGACCGTCACCCCCGCCTCTTCCAGGTGCACATCGGCCAGTCGCTGGCCGACGGCGCGCGCGCCAGGGGTGAGCTCGATCGAGTGCAGCCGTTCCTGGTAGGCACGGGTACCGCCCTCCTCCGGTTCGTAGACGCCGTGAAAGAAACCGCGCAGCATGCGGTAACGGTCGTTGCGCACATCGCGCACGTGCGTGACGATGCGCGACACGGGCACGCCCAGCAGCAGCAACAGGTGCGAGCCCATCATCAGCGAGCCTTCCAGACTCTCGGGTACCACCTCGGTGGCGCCGGCGGCCTTCAGGCGTTCGAGATCGGCGTCGTCCATGGTGCGCACGATCACCGGCATGTCCGGACGGAGGTGGCGCGTGATCTCGAGGATGCGCAGGGCGGATGCCACGTTGTTGAAGCTCACCACCAACGCCCTGGCCCGCTGCACCCCGGCCGCCTCCAGCACGTCGCGCCGGTCGGCGTCGCCGTACACCACCGGTTTGCCGGCGTCGCGCGCGTCGCGCACGCGCACCGGATCGAGGTCGAGGGCGAGGCAGGGAACACTTTCCTGTTCCATCATCCACGCAAGATTCTGGCCGCTGCGACCGTAGCCGCAGATAATCACGTGACCACCGGTCACGCCGGCCTCGGCGCGGATAACCTCCAGGTTGCTGTCGCGCCCCCGGGTGTAGCCGCGCACCAGGCGCTTGGCGATCCAGCCATTGTGGCGAATCAGCAGCGGCGAGAGCAGCATGGACAGCACCACCACCGCCAGCGTGAATTGCGCGGCGCGCGCGTCGAGCAGCGAGAACTCGCGCGCCTGCAAAAGCAGCGCGAAGGCAAACTCGCCGGCCTGCGAGAGCACCAGGCCGGTGCGCAGGGCCACGCCCGTCTCCAGCCGGAACAACCGGCCCAGCCCCAGCACCAGCAACATTTTGAAGACGAGCAGACCGAGCACGGCCAGCGCCACCCAGCCGCCGTTGTCCCACACCACGCGCACGTCGAGCAACATGCCGACGGTGACGAAAAACAGCCCGAGCAGGATGTCGCGAAACGGCTGGATATCGCCTTCGACCTGATGCCGGTATTCGGTCTCGCCGATCATCATGCCGGCGAGGAAGGCGCCGAGCGCCAGCGACAGGCCGGCGGCGTGCGTGACCCAGGCGGCGGCCAGCGTCAGCAACAGCACCGTGAACATGAACAGCTCGCGCGAGCGGACGGCGGCGATCTCGTGAAACATCGGCCGCAGCAGCCAGCGGCCGATGATCATGATGCCGACCAGCACCAGCGCGCTCTTGGCCAGCGCCCAGCCGAAGGTCTGCCAGAGCGGTTCCTGGCCGCCACCGGCCAGCGCCGGCAACAGGATCAGCAACGGCACCACCGCCAGGTCCTGGAACAGCAGCACCCCGAAGGCGGCGCGGCCGTGGCGCGAATTCTGTTCGAGCTGGTCGACCAGCAGCTTCATGCCGATGGCGGTCGAGGACATGGCGAACATGCCGCCGATGACGATCGCCCCTTCGATGGATACACCGAGCCACAGGGCCAGACCGCCGATGACCGCGCTGGTCAGGATCATCTGCGCCCCGCCGAGCCCGAACACCAGCGTCTTCATGGCCGCCAGTCGCGGCAGCGAGAATTCCAGCCCAAGCGTGAACAGCAGGAACACCAGCCCGAATTCGGCCAGCACCCGCACCGGCTCCATGTCGGGGACCAGGGCGATCCCGTGCGGCCCGACCAGGATGCCCGCGCACAGGTAGGCCAGGATCGGCGGCAGGTGCAGGTAGCGGAACAACACCACCAGCACCACCGAGGCGGCCAGTAATATGAGGACGGCGGTCAATCCGAGTGTCATGGGCGGGTGGAACGGCTCTGATATACTGATCACAGATTACCCGATCCCCCTGATCCCCGCGAAGGCATGACCCCCACGACGCCGTTTGAGCAGCTCGCCCGCGAAGTGCTCCGGCTGGAGGCCGACGCCATCGCCGCCCTCATTCCGCGACTCGGCCCCGGCTTCACGCGCGCCGGCGAGCTGATCCTCGCCTGCCGCGGGCGGGTGGTGGTCAGCGGCATGGGCAAGAGCGGCCACATCGGCGGCAAGATCGCCGCCACGCTGGCGTCGACGGGTACACCGTCGTTCTTCGTGCACCCCGGCGAGGCCAGCCACGGCGATCTGGGCATGATCCAACCCGAGGACGTGGTCATCGCCATCTCCAACTCCGGCGAGACCGCCGAGATTCTCACCATCCTGCCGATCATCAAACGGCTCGGCGCGAAACTCATTGCCCTGACCGGCCGCGCGGATTCCAGCCTCGGCCGCCAGGCGGATGCCATTCTCGACGCCGCTGTCGAAAAGGAAGCCTGCCCGCACAACCTCGCACCCACCGCCTCGACCACCGCCGCGCTCGCGCTCGGCGATGCGCTCGCGGTCGCGCTGCTCAAGAGCCGCGGTTTCACGGTCGAGGATTTCGCCCGCTCCCACCCGGCCGGCAGCCTCGGTCGCCGCCTGCTGCTCTACGTCGCCGACATCATGCACACCGGCGACCAGATCCCGCGCGTCGGCGAGTCGGCCTCGTTGCGCGAGGCGCTGCTGGAGATGACCGGCAAGGGACTGGGCATGACCGGCGTGGTCGACAAAGACGGCAAGCTGACCGGCATCCTCACCGACGGCGACCTGCGCCGGCTGCTGGAAAAGAATGTCGACGTGCGCGAGGCGCGCATCCGCGACGTCATGGTCCGCAACCCGAAAACCACCGGCCCGCAGGTGCTGGCCGCCGAGGCCGTGCAACGCATGCAGGCCCTGAAGATCAACGGCTTCATGGTCGTTGACGAGCAACAGCGTCTGGTCGGCGCCCTCAACATGCACGACATGCTGCGCGCCGGGGTGGTGTAATGCCGCAAACGCGCCATCCCTGGCTCGCGGCCCTCGGACACGTGTCCCTGGCGTCCCGACTATTACGTCTCCGATCGCCGGTGGACGCCGCCCTGACCCCCGCGTTCAAGATTCCGGCGCGCGTGCGCGAGCTGGCCGCACGCGTGAAGCTGGTGCTGTTCGACGTCGATGGCGTGCTCACCGACGCGCGCCTGATCATTGGCGACGACGGCCAGGAGTACAAGGCCTTCAATTCCAAGGACGGCCACGGCATCAAGATGATGCAGTCGCACGGCATCGCCGCCGGCATCATTACCGGACGCAACTCAAAAGTGGTCGAGCACCGCGTGCGCGATCTGAATATCAAACACGTCTACCAGGGCTGCCGCGACAAACACCCCGTCTACCGCCGGCTGCTCGATGAACTCGGACTTAAACCCGAACAGACCGCCTTCGTCGGCGACGATGTGGTCGACCTGCCGATCATGCTGGAGGCGGGGCTGGCCATCACCGTCGCCGACGCGCACCCGCTGGTACGCCAGCACGCGCACTGGATCACGCCCAGCGCCGGCGGCCACGGCGCCGGCCGCGAGGTCTGCGAACTCATGCTCCATGCCCACGGCGTCTACGCGACAGAGATGAAAAAATATCTGTCCCCGGGTCGATAGCTGTCATGCCGGCCTGGCTTGATGCGCGGCGCGCCCTGCTGGCCCTGGTGCTGGTGTCGGCGGCCGTCCTCAGCTGGTGGGTATCGCGCAGCCTCGCACCCGCGCCGGGTGAAACGGTCGTGCGCCACGCCCCGGATTACGTGATGAACGGTTTTCGCGTGGTATCGCACGACACCCGCGGGCGAATTCAGCACGTGCTGCAAGCCGACCAGCTGCGCCACTATCCCGATGATGGTTCCTATGAACTCGACCGGCCCTACCTGATCCGCTACGGCGAAGGCGCCCCGACCCACGTCCGCGCCCGCCACGCCTGGATGCCGGCCGAGCGCAACGTCATCGACATGCGCGGCGAGGTGCGCCTGAGCCGCGGCCGCGACCCGCAGCAGGCCGGCGGCGAGATGCAGACCGAGCGGCTGCGGCTGGAGCTCGACAAATGAAACGCGTCGTCCTGCTCCTGGGCCTGTTGCTGGCCATGCCGGCCGTGTCCGCCGAGCGCCGCGATGAGCCGGTTTCCATCCGCGCCGATCGCATCGATCTCAACGAGCGCACCGGACGCGCGCTTTACGTCGGCCGGGTGAAGCTGGTGCAAGGCGCAATCACCATCCGCGCCGATCGCCTGGAGGCCTGGCAGCGCGACGGCCGGACGATACGGACGCTGGCGGTCGGCCGCCCGGCCAGTTTCTACCAGGCCCCGGCCACCCCGAGCGACGAGGCCACGGAATTCACCGCTGCGCGCATCGACTATTACGTGCCCGACCGCATCGTGCACGCCAGCGGCAATGCCGTGGCCGCCCGCGGCCAGGACCGGTTTCAGGCCACCACCCTGCGCTACGAAACCGGACCGCGGCGGTTGTCGGCCGGCGGCCAGGGCCACGGCCGGGTCAGCGCCGTACTTCATCCAAAACCGTCTACGCTCTCGCCATGAGCCGGCTGGTCGCTGAAGGTTTACGCAAGTCTTACCAGAAACGCGAAATCGTCAGCGACGTGTCGCTGTCGGTGGACAGTGGCGAGATTGTCGGCCTGCTCGGCCCGAACGGCGCTGGCAAGACCACCTGCTTTTACATGATCGTCGGACTGGTGCCGATGGACAGCGGGCGCATCCTGCTCGACGGCACCGACATCAGCCGCGAACCGATGCACGTGCGTGCCCGCCGCGGCATGGGCTATCTGCCACAGGAACCGTCCGTGTTCCGCCAGCTGACGGTCGAGGACAACCTGATGACGATCCTGGAGTCGCGGCCGGAGTTGTCGCCCGCCGACCGGCGCCGGCGTCTCGAACAGCTGCTGGAGGAACTGCACATCGGCGAACGCCGGAAATCGCTCGGCATCAGCCTGTCGGGCGGTGAGCGCCGGCGCGTCGAGATCGCGCGCGCCCTCGCCACCGAACCGCGCTTCATGCTGCTCGATGAACCCTTTGCCGGCGTCGATCCGATCTCGATCCTGGAAATCCAGGGTCTTATCCGCCATCTGCAGGCGCGCGGCATCGGCGTCCTCATTACCGACCACAACGTGCGCGAAACCCTCAAGATCTGCCATCGCGCCTACATCCTCAGCGACCGGCGGGTGCTGGCCGCTGGTCGCCCGGAGCAGGTGCTGGCCAACGAGGACGTGAAAAGGGTCTATCTCGGCGAGGATTTCCGGCTGTAACCTTTCGCCGCGGCGACGCCTATACTGGTAACAGTGCACACCGCGAGCGGTTTGCCCCGGAGTTGCTAAAATACGGGGAGGAGACCGCGCCGGGCCATGAGCCGCCGCGGTCTTTCCGGGTAGAGAACAGGGATTCCAACAAGATTCACATGAAGCAGTCGCTCGACCTTCGGCTCGGTCAGCACCTGACGATCACTCCGCAACTGCAACAGGCAATCCGCCTGCTGCAGCTGTCGGCTATTGAATTGCAGCAGGAAATCCAGGAACAGCTCGAAAGCAACCCGCTGCTCGAGGAAGAGGAGCCGGGCGAAGGGGCGCGCGAAACGGCCGAGGCCGAGGCCGCCACCGGCGAATCGGCCGAATCCACCGAGCCGCCCGTTGCGACGGATGGTGACGGCATGGGTGCCACCGACCTCGACATGGAACAGCGCACGCTCGACGAGGACATGCGCGGCGACACCGAATGGGACGACCGGGACGACATGGACCTGTCGGCCGCGCCGACCACCCGTCACGACGATTCCCTGCCCGACTTCGAATCGCGCTCCAGCCTGCCCACCACCCTGCGCGATCACCTGCTGTGGCAGATACAGATGATGCCGATGTCACCCGTTGACGGCGCGATCGCCGTGGCCATCATCGACGAGATCGATCAGGACGGTTATCTCTCTTGCACCCTCGAAGACATCCAGTCAATGCTGGCCCGCGAGCAAAAGGTCGAGCTCGACGAGATCGAGGCGGTACTGCACCAGATCCAGAATTTCGATCCGGTGGGCGTTGCCGCCCGTGACCTGTCCGAATGCCTGCGCCTGCAACTGCGCGCCAAGCACGCCGGCCACCCCGATTTCGAGATGGCGATGGCCATGGCCACCCCCGAGCACCTGGCGGCGCTGGGCGCCCGGGATTATTCGCAGCTCAAGCGCGCCCTGAAGCTTCCAACCGAAACCCTCCAGTCCGCCATCGTCCTGATCCAGGCCCTCGACCCGCGGCCGGGCTCGAGCGTCAACCCCACGCACGCCGCCTATGTCACGCCGGACGTCATCGTCCGCAAGATACGCGGCATCTGGCGGGCGGAGCTCAACGGCGAGTCGTCGCCGCGCCTGCGCATCAATCGCCAGTACGAGCGCATGATCCACCGCGGCGACTCCAGCACCCAGAACAAGTATCTTCAAGACCAGTTGCAGCAGGCGCGCTGGCTGATCAAGAGCCTGGCGAGCCGCAGCGACACGCTGCTCAAGGTCGCGCGCACCATCGTCGAGCGCCAACGGGCGTTCTTCGATCACGGCGCCGAGGCCATGAAACCGCTGGTGCTGCACGACGTCGCCGAGGCCGTGAGCATGCACGAATCGACCATCTCGCGCGTCACCACCAACAAATACATGCTCACCCCGCGCGGGGTGTTCGAACTCAAATACTTCTTTTCCAGCCACGTGGGCACGGTCGACGGCGGCGCCTGCTCGGCCACCGCCATCCGCTCGATGATCAAGAAGATGGTCGAGCACGAACCGCCCACCAAACCGATCAGCGACAGCAAGATCGCCGAAATTCTCAGTGAGCAGGGCATCCAGGTCGCCCGCCGGACGGTGGCGAAGTACCGGGAATTCATGAACATCCCGCCGTCCAGCCTGCGCAAATCGCTTACCCAACACCGCAAGTAATCCCCGAGGGAGCCAACCATGCAAATCAACGTCAGTGGTCACCAGATGGAAATCACCGAACCGCTCCGCGACTACGTCAACGAAAAGATCGGCCGCATCCAGAAACACTTCGACCACGTCACCAACACCAACGTCGTCCTGCACGTGGAAAAGAACCGCCACCGCGCCGAGGCCACCATCCACGCCAAGGGCGCCGCCCTGCACGCCGACGCCGAGGGCGCCGACATGTACGCGGCCCTCGATACCCTGGCCGACAAGCTGGACCGCCAGGTGCTGAAGCACAAGGAAAAAACCCGCGATCATCACCGTGCGGAAGGATCGAGCCAAAAACAGAAGGCCTGACACCGAACACGGGGCCGGGCCCGTCCCGGTCCCGGCCTTTTCAGGTCCGGATGTATCCATGTCATTGCGTGACATCCTCTCACCGGCGCGCGTCGCGCTGCAGCTGCCCGCCACCAGCAAGAAAGTGCTGTTCCAGTCCCTGGGCAACCTGCTCGCCACCGACGGCTCGGGTATCGATCCGCTGGCGGCTTTCCACGGCCTGAACGAGCGCGAGCGCCTGGGCAGCACCGGCATCGGCGAGGGGGTAGCTATCCCCCACGCCCGCATCAGGGGTCTGCCGCAGGCCATCGGCGCGCTGGCGGTCCTCGAACAACCGGTCGACTACCAGGCCATCGACAACCGGCCGGTGCGGCTGGTGTTTGCCCTGCTGGTTCCGGAGGAGGCCACCACCGGGCACTTGCAGCTCCTGGCCCTGCTGGCCAAGCGCTTCAATAACCCCGCTGTCCGCGAACGGATGCTGCGGGCCAAATCCGCTCCGGAGCTCTATAATGCGCTCGTCGAGGAATCCTCCTGACGATCGCGCATGACCACACCCACCCTCACCGTCCAGAACCTGTTTGATGCCGAGTCCGCGGCCCTGAAGCTCAAGTGGGTGGCGGGCCGCAACGGCAGCCAACGGTTGCTGGAGCCCGGCAATGCCAAGTTCCCGGGCATGGCGCTGGTCGGCCACCTCAATTTCGTGCACCCCAACCGCGTGCAGGTGATCGGCGGCGCGGAGATGCACTACCTCGAACGACTCGGCAAAGGCGAGCGGGCCGATGCCCTGCAACAGCTTTTCAGTTGCGATCGCACGGCGGCCGTGATCGTGTGCCGCGACCGTCAGCCGACGGCTGACTTCAAGCAGGCCGCCGACCGCCAGCGGATGGCATTGCTCGCCACGCCGCAACCCAGCCCGGTGGTCATCGACCACCTGCAGTACTACCTGACGCGCGCGCTGGCGCCGCGCGCCAGCGTGCACGGCGTGTACATGGAAGTCATGGGCATGGGCCTGCTGATCACCGGCGAGGCGGGTATCGGCAAAAGCGAAATCGCCCTCGAACTGTTGTCGCGCGGCCATCGGCTGATTGCCGACGACGCGGTGGAATTCATCCGCGTCGGCCCGGACGTGCTGGTCGGCCAGTGCTTCAACGGCCTGTCCGATTTTCTGGAGGTGCGCGGCCTGGGCATTCTCGACGTGCGCATGATGTTCGGCGAGACCGCCGTGCGCCACAAGAAGAGACTGCATCTTATCGTGCGCCTCGAACAGCTCAAGAAGTCGCAGATGGGCCGCATCGACCGCCTGCAGGCGCAGCAGCGGACGCGGCGGGTTCTCGACGTGGACGTGTCGGAGGTCGTGCTGTTCGTGGCGCCCGGCCGCAACCTGTCGGTGCTGATCGAGGTGGCGGTGCGCACCCACATCCTGCGCAACTGGGGCTACAACCCGGTGGAGGATTTCATCAAGCGCCAGCAGGCGCTGATCGACGGCAATCGTCGCGGCCGGAACAAGCCCGCCGGACCCGACTGACATGAACTTCTTCATCGTCAGCGGCCTGTCCGGCTCCGGCAAGACCATCGCCCTGCAGGCGCTCGAAGACCTCGGCTTCTACTGCATCGACAATCTGCCGGCGGCGCTGTTGCCGAACCTGGCCGAGCAGATGCAACTGGCTCGCCCCGGCACGTTGCAGAAGGCCGCCGTCGGCATCGACGCGCGCAACCGCGCCTTTCTCGCCGACGTCCCGCAGAACCTGGAGCGCCTGCGCACGCTCGGCATTCCCTATCGCATCATCTACCTGGAGGCCGAGGAGTCCATCCTGGTGCGGCGCTTCCAGCAGACGCGCCGCCCGCACCCGATGCTGGACGACACGACCTCGCTGCCCGAGGCCATCCTCCTGGAGAAACAACTGCTTGAGCCGCTGTCCTTCGCCGCCGCCCTGCGCGTCGACACCACCCACACCACCCCGCATGCGCTGCGTGCCCACATCCGCGACTACGCGCGCGGCGAAGAGACCCCCGGGCTGACGCTGTTGGTTGAATCGTTCGGCTACAAGCACGGCACGCCGCTCGATGCCGATTTCGTGTTCGACGTCCGCTGCCTGCCCAATCCCTACTGGCAGGAGGAACTGCGCCGCCATACCGGTCTCGATCAGCCGGTCATCCACTTCCTGGAACAATATGAAGAGGTGGGCGCCCTGTACGATGACATTCGCGCATTTCTCGAAAACTGGCTGCCGCGCTTCGCCCGCGAGGACCGCACCTACATGACAGTGGCGCTGGGCTGCACCGGCGGGCAACACCGCTCGGTCTACCTGGCCAATCGTCTCGCGAACGAGCTGAAGGCCAACGGCATGAAAATCCAGTTGCGCCACCGGGAGCTGACGTGATCGGCCTGCTGCTGCTCACCCACGAACACGTGGCGCGCGGCCTGCTCGAGGCGGTCGAACACACCCTCGGCCACACGCCGCCCGCGCTGGCCGTGTTCGAGGCCAATTACCGCCACTCGCCGGAGGCGATGGGCCAGGCCATCGCCACCGCCGTGGCGCGGCTCGATCAGGGCAACGGTGTGCTGATCCTGACCGATCTGTACGGCTGCACCCACGCCAACCAGGCGCTGCCGCTGCTGCGGCGCGGCCATGTCGAGATGGTCAGCGGCGTCAACCTGCCGATGCTGCTCAAGGTCATCGGACATCGCCAGGAACCGCTCGACGAGATCATGGATCATGCCCTGTCCGGCGGCTGCGGCGGTATCGTCTTTGCCGGCGCCCCGAACGCCGATCGCGAGGCCCAGGCATGAAGTGCGCGCGCGTGCTCATCAACAACAAGCTCGGGTTGCACGCCCGCGCCTCGGCCAAGCTGGTCAGCCTGGCGGCCGGATTCAAGAGCGAGATCTGGCTGAAGCGCGACACCCAGCAGGTCAACGCCAAGAGCATTATGGGCATCATGATGCTGGCGGCCGCCTGCGGGACCGAGATCGAGCTGTGCGCCAAGGGCAAGGACCAGGACAAGGCCATCAAGGCGCTCTCCGAATTGATCGTCAACCGCTTCGGCGAGGAATCCTGAACAATGAAGCCCTGCTCGCTTCGCTCGCTCGTCTTGACATCATGTTAGCCCTGCAC
>CAKKRZ010000197.1:26696-29476 GCA_919902925.1 Acidiferrobacterales bacterium
CAATGAAGCCCTGCTCGCTTCGCTCGCTCGTCTTGACATCATGTTAGCCCTGCACGGTACCGGCGTCTCCGACGGCATCGCCCTGGGCCCGGCCCATGTGCTGCAGCAGCACATGCCGGAGATCCCGCAGCACCTCATCGAACACGGGCAAATCGAACCCGAGGTCGATCGCTTCCGCCAGGCGGTGGCCGGCGTCCGCCGCCAGCTGAGCGCCATCCGCGATCACATCCCGGCCAACGCCCCGCCGGAGGCCGCCGGCTTCCTCGACGCCCACCTGCTGATCCTGACCGATCCGATGATCGTCGATGCCACCATCGAGACCATCCGCCGCCGGCGCCGCAATGCCGAATGGGCGCTGGCCGTACAGGGCGAGGAACTCACGCGCACCTTCGAGCGCATGGCAGACCCCTACCTGCGCAACAAGAAGGTCGACGTGCTGCACGTGCTGGAGCGCATCCTGCGCAACCTTCTCCAGGCCGAGGAGGAAGCCCAGGGCGCGCTGGAGGCCGGCGCCATCGTCGTCGCCAACGACCTGACCCCCGCCGATACGCTCATCCTCAAGCACCAGCGCATCCGCGCCTTCGTGACCAACCTCGGTGGGCCGATCTCGCACACCGCCATCCTGGCGCGTTCGCTGGGCATCCCGGCGGTGGTGTCGGTGCACGGCGCCACCCGCTACGTCCGCCAGGGCGAAACGCTGATCGTCGACGGCAAGCGCGGGCTGCTGATCGTCTCCCCCGACGGCCCCACCCTCCAGGAATACCGGCGTCTGCGTCAGGAGATTACCGAGCGCCGGCGCGAGCTGGAGCGTCTGCGCCGCAGCCCGGCCGTCACCCAGGACCGCAGCAAGATACTACTGGAAGCCAACATCGAACTGCCGGCCGACGTGAAGGCAGCGCTGTCGGCGCAGGCGTCCGGCATTGGTCTGTACCGCACCGAATTCCTGTTCATGAACCGCCGCGGATCCCCGCCCGGCGAGGACGAGCAGTTCCGCGCCTACGTGCGCGTGGTCAAGGCCATGGGTCGCAAACCGGTCACCATCCGCACCATCGACCTCGGCGCCGACAAACAGGTCGACGGCGCGCGCGAGGCGGCCGCCATCGCGGTCAACCCGGCGCTCGGCCTGCGCGCCGTGCGCCTGTGCCTGCACGACACCTCGCTGTTCATTCCGCAGCTGCGCGCCATCCTGCGCGCCTCGGCCTACGGCAACGTGCGCATCATGATCCCGATGCTGTCCTCGCAGGACGAGATGTTCCGCGTGCTCGACCTGCTGGACGAGACCAAGTCGGCGCTGAAACGCGCCCGCCAGAAATTTAATCCGCGCATCCCGGTCGGCGGCATGATCGAGGTACCGGCGGCGGCCATCTCCGCGGACCTGTTCGCGCCCTACCTCGATTTCTTCTCGATCGGCACCAACGACCTGATCCAGTACACGCTCGCCATCGACCGCGTCGACGACGCCGTCAACTACCTCTACGACCCGCTGCACCCGGCGGTGCTTCGTCTGATCCGCCTCACCATCGAGGCCGGCAAAAAGGCGCGCATTCCGGTGGCCATGTGCGGCGAAATGGCCGGTGACGTCCGTTACACGCGCCTGCTGCTCGGACTCGGCCTGACCGAATTCAGCATGCACCCCGCGACCCTGCTGGCCGTCAAACGCATCGTGCGCCTGAGCCGACTGTCATCGGTGCGCCGCTCCGCCCGCGACATCCTCGCCCAGAACGAAACCAGGAAACTGCACGCGCTGGTGGAAGAACTGAACCGCGATGTGTTGCACTAGAAGGAAGAGAGAGTTGCATGAGTTCTTGACGCAGAGACGCCAAGACACGGAGAAATGCGGGTAGGCAACCTCTGAACAAGCCTGCCGTTCGCCCTGAGCCTGTCGAAACCTGCCCTGAGCGCAGTCGAAGGGCTCACCACGAACGGACTTAATCAGAGGCTCCCTAGCAGGCCGCTGAAAAAGTCCAGGAGGGATCTTTTTCAGCTCCTGCTAGGCGCGGTGCTTCCAGCGGTGTGGGTGCCGACTACCGTGCATAACCGCCACGACGACAACTACCCCGATCTCAACCCGAAAATAGACGGCAAACGGGAAACGACGTATGAGTGCGCGCCTGGTATCCCGGTGAACGGTTGGGTACATCAATGGGGATTCTGCGATGCTCGACAGCATCTCAAGCACTTCATCAAGAAAGTCATGCCCCAGACCTTGCCGCTGCATCTCGTACCACGCCGCGGCACCCGACAGGTCTTGTTCTGCTTCTGGCCGGAGCCGAACTTCGAGAGTCACAGCTTTTGCCGGATCTCCATGATTGATTCAGTCGCCAGACGCCCGCGGTTCCCATCGGCTTCGTAGGCATTGAGGCGCCTGTCAAGCTCAGACTTTTGTTCCTGGGTCAGCGGCAAAGTCTTCTGATCAGAGGCGATGCTATCCCATAATTCCTCGACGAGCTTTATGCGCTCGTTGACTGGAAGTTGGCTCAGTTTCGTGTTCATTCAGGATATCCTCGAATTTCCTGAGAGCCAGTTTAGCCCAAAACAGCCAGATACGCACAGGATACGGCTTCCCCGGCAAACTGCGCCGCTCCGTGCGCGAAATCCCCGCCCAGAGCGAGGCCCGGAAGCTGCATGCGCTGGTGGAAGAACTGAACCGCGACGTGCTGCACTGAAGGAAGTGAGAGTTGTATGAGTTCTTGACGCAGAGACGCCAAGACGCGGAGAACTACCATCAGCAACCAAAAAAATCAGCTAGAGCGTTTCAATCGAGTCTGACCCTATTGGGC
>CAKKRZ010000197.1:29576-31120 GCA_919902925.1 Acidiferrobacterales bacterium
GTTTCAATCGAGTCTGACCCTATTGGGCCCCATTGGGCCCGCAACCACCGGCCACGCAAGTGTCTCGACTACCAAACCCCAGCGGAGGCCTTTCGCCGGGAGTGTTGCACTTAGAGGTTGAATGCAGCCATCGAATTATCGTGTTCATTGTCTAAATATCTTTTTTTCGTTTCCTTTCCTCGTCAATATACTCCTTGATCGCTCGATCTGATGTAAGACTTAGCACCGATGTCCTGATGTCACTGACAAATCGGGTCAACGTCAACGTGCCGAGCATGTCTTTCAGAGTACAATCTGTTTGAGTGAACGATCCCCCTATGGCGTTTGTCACGGTCGTGTTCTTGCATTCAAGTGCAGGATACTTTGCTCTTACGGCTTCCAAGACATCATCAAACCTATTCGCATGGAATAAGAAGGCAAGCGAATCGAGCTTGTCTTCATGGAACCTAAGCTCAATGGTGGAGTACTTGCTTCCTACACCAGCGATGGTGAAGTCCTTCAGCGGCAATGGGCCCGCCTTCTTTTGAACTTCCGCCCTTGTCATGCCGAGATGCAGTCCCTTGAACTCAATCTGTTGAGCAGGTGCCGGGCGTTCTGATTTTGAATTTTCCCTTTGTTGGGAATTATAAATTGACATGGCAATGATGAAGGCGAAGAGCCCGACGATTATTTTTGTTGTCATAGTCGTGCGGCGCTTACCGCAGTTTGCGGCATACCTTCGCGTCTGTGCTGTACTCTTTTTTACATTCTTTACATTTGGCTATCGCCATACGCGCCCCCTTTGTGTATTAGCCATTAATCTGAAAACAATTTTCATAGGCTTTGTTAAACCGATCTCGTAGTCGTTGTGCGTCAGACGTGTCTGTTGAGATACGCTCCAAGTAACCATTCGGGCCAATAATTGAATCGACTATATCTTCGGTGAGGCTCCATATGCTGACTTGGAAGGCACTAGTTCCAGTGACACCATCCTCTCTAAATCTGAGATGTTGACTGCGGTCATTGTGCAGGTAGCGCCACGAGTATTTCTTGCCGCAATACTCTGAGATAGGTAGTGGCTGCGCCAAATGAACTAGCTTATGCCGAAAGATCTTTTGAATTAAATTGGCCTCCAACTCAGGATAGCGCATAAATTCCAGCATGTAATTTAACGACTTGTTGCTGACACCACGTTCAATATCTTGATCGCATTTTGCTTGTTGTATTTTATCTGTCAGCGTGCATTTCCAAAAAAGTGCCCCCATTAAATCGATCGTTGAAAAACAGTAAAGAAGCGCTGGAAACGGCGCGGGCCAGTTCCTATGTCCCGCGTTATCGAGGATGCAAAAACTCACATCCTTTTGCAAAGAATCGGTTCGTTCCTTAAGAAGTCGTCTGGCCCTGGTAACCACGTTATTCACGTCAGGTGCGCTCATTTTGTAATGGCTAACAGTGCATTAGACAGCCGGCTGTGTTTTCCGGAAAAGGCCGCTGGCGGCCTAATCCCGTCGATGGATTCCGACATATTGCGCTGGTGGGGTTTGCTGTTCAACCCCGTATGGCGC
>CAKKRZ010000198.1:0-1338 GCA_919902925.1 Acidiferrobacterales bacterium
AGTCTGCGCCGCGGGCTCGCCGTGCACCAGCACCAGCGGCGGGTTGCCGCGAAACGCCCGATACCAGTCCAGCAGTTCCTGCCGGTCGGCATGGGCGGACAGGCCACCGACGGTATGGATGCGCGCCGCCACGCGGATGGTCTCGCCCCACAGCTTTACCTGCCGGGCGCCATCGACCAGCCGGCGGCCGAGCGTACCCATGGCCTGGAAGCCGGTGAACACCACGTGACATTGTTCGCGCCAGAGATTGTGCTTGAAATGATGGCGGATGCGTCCGCCCTCGCACATGCCGCTGCCCGCCAGGATGACCGCGCCGGAGCGGATGCGGTTGATGGCCATCGATTGTGGCGCGGTGCGGGTCAGACGCAGATTGGGCAGGGCGAACACATTGCCGTTGCGGCGTCGCCGGCGTGCCGCCTCCTCGTCGTGCAGACGCCAGTGACGCGTGTATACCTCGGTCGCTTCAATCGCCATCGGACTGTCGAGAAAGATGGCCCAGCGATCCAGGCCCCAGTCGCGCACATGTTGCTGGAACAGGTACAGCAGTTCCTGCGCGCGCCCGATGGCGAAGGTTGGAATCAGGATGTTGCCGCCACCCTCGCTGGCCTCGGTAAAGATTTCGCCCATCTCACGCACCGTGTCCGGCCAGCGGCGATGCCGGCGGTCGCCGTAGGTCGATTCCATCACCACCAAGTCGGCCTTGCGCAGGCGGGTCGGGTCGCGCAGGATCGGCGCATCGCGATGGCCGAGATCACCGCTGAACACCAGCCGCCGCGTGCGACGGTCATCGCGCAGCTCCAGCTCGACGATGGCTGAGCCGAGGATGTGGCCGGCGTCGTGCAGCGTAAGCAGCACACCGGGCAGAATCTCGGATGCGGTCTGGTATTCGTGGGAACGGAATTGTTTCAGCACCGCCTCGGCCTCGCGACGCGTGGTCAGCGGCTCAACCGGTTTCTGTCCCTTGCGTTCGCGCTTGCGGTTTTCCAGCAATGCATCGCGCTCCGCCAGCATGGCCGCGTCCTGCAACAGGATGGCGGCCAGATCGGCACTGGCCGGGTGGGTGTGCACCGGGCCGCGAAAACCGGCGCGCACCAGCAGCGGCAGACGCCCGCTGTGGTCGAGATGCGCGTGGGTCAGCACGACCGCATCGAGGGACGCGGGGTCGAAAGGAAAGCGCTCGCGATTGCGGGCCTCTTCGCTGGCCGGGCCCTGGATCAGTCCACAGTCGATCAGCAGACGGTGCCCGCCGGTCTCCAGCAGGAACATCGAACCGGTCACCTGCCGGGCGGCGCCGAGAATATGAAGCTTCACGAGTTCATGTCCGTGGATCGCGCGCCG
>CAKKRZ010000198.1:1438-9156 GCA_919902925.1 Acidiferrobacterales bacterium
GCCCGGGCCGACACCGCGAACGAAGCGCAGGACCAGGCGCGCGCCACGGTTGCCAGACCGTTTGTGCTCAGGGTTGAAGCGGCGGGGATGAGTGACACGGCCGCTCCCGGCGATACCACGCGGCGACTGGTCGCGCTGAGCGACCGGATCATCGAGCACATCCGGGTAGCGGAACGTTGGCAGGATCCGAAGACACGCTTGCATCACGCCCTGGCCGCCTTGCCGCGCGAAGTGGCGTCCGCCAGCCTGGGCGAGGAGATCGCCCGGCGGGACGACGACATTCGTCGCGCCGTCGAACAGTCCGGCGAGCCGGGCGATTTGCTCCTGCGCATCCGGCATCTGGACCGGGCCCTGCAAGTGCAAGTTGAGCGCGAGGCGCTGCAGAATTTACGGACTACGGTGGATCCGCGCACGCCGCCGATTGCGACCGCCTGGACCGCCACGCGTCTGCGCGGCGAACGGGATGGCTTGTTCGCCCAAGTGCGCCTGTTGCCACGGGCCGCGGCCGGTTCCACCCCGGGACTGGAAGCTGCTCTGAGCACGGCGCTGTCCCGGTCCGGTCTTCACGCTGGGGACAACGGGCAGGGCGATTACCTTCTGGCCGCGCGCCTGATTCTGGAGGACGACGCTTCCGGCGAGGGAACGATCCGGCAGCAGGGCGTGCTGGAGGTGACGCTGGTTGAGCGCGCCGGGGAGCGGGTCCGTGCCAGCCGGCGCTGGCTGATCCGCGCCAACGCCGGCGATCGTGCCGGGGCGACTCGCCGGGCCCTCGACGAGGCCGCCAACCTGTTGGCCCGCAATCTGCGCCAGCTGTTGCTCGAGGCCGGCAGTCACTGACGGCTCAACCGGTTTCGGCCAGCAGGGCGTCGATCATGCGTCCCGCCTGCCCGCCGTAACCGCCGCCGAACAGGTTGTAGTGATTGAGCACGTGGTAGAGGTTGTATAACGTGCGGCGGACCGCGTAACCGGGATCGAGCGGCCAAGCCTCGCGATAGGCGCTGTAGAAACGCGCCGCGAAACCACCGAACAACTCGGTCATGGCGATATCGGCTTCGCGGTCGCCGTAGTACACCGCCGGATCGAAGATCACCGGCGTGCCGTCCGCCAGGGCCGACTGGTTCCCGCCCCACAAATCGCCGTGCAGCAGGGAAGGTGTAGGTTCGTAGGTCTCGTAAAACGATCCCAGCCGTTCCATCAGTTGCTCGCCGCGCGTGACCGTGTGGCGGCCGATCCCCCGTTGCGCCGCCAGCTTCAACTGAAACCCCAGCCGCGCCTGGCGATAAAATTCCACCCAGTCCGGATTGAGATGGTTGATCTGCGCGGTCGAGCCGATGGTGTTGTCGCGATGCCAGCCGAAGGCCGCTTGCGTGCAACGGTGCTGGGCCGCCAGTGATTGGCCGAGGCGCTCCATACTGCGACCGTCGTCGCCGCCGAGTTCCAGGTATTCCAGGATCAGATACGCCGTGTCGCCCGCGACGCCTTGGGCGATAACCGCCGGTACCCGGATGGCCCTGGCGGCGGCGAGTGCCCGCAGGCCTTCCGCCTCGGCGGCGAACATGTCGGCCAGCGATGCGCGATTGGTTTTGACGAAGTAACCGGCCTCGTCCGACTCCAGCACCAGCGCCTGATTGATGCAGCCGCCGCCGGCCGAGCGCTGGCGACGCGGGACAAAGGGGTAGCCGCGGGCAGCGCCGATGGCTACGGCGAGGGCGTCGGTCAGCCCCTGTGCCATTTCGCGTAAAAAGCGACGTTCTGCGTCAGCATGAGGCCGATTTTACGCAATTCCCGCACGGTAACTCACTGACTGGCAGGTGATTTTATCGTGGCACCGGATTTGCAAACGTATATAGGGAATCCCGACAGGGGGCGCGGGGTTGTGTTGGCCCATGTCCCGGGGACGGGGTGTGAGCCCGATCAAAGGCAAACGTGGATTTATCGAACACCGACGGGGGAAACGATCACAACCCCGCGACCGCCCCCAGGGCGCGTCGCGGTGCTTCCTTGCGCACACGGCTGACGCTCTGGACGGCGGCCATCGCCCTGCTGGCGGTGGCGGCGGTCGTGCTGGGTGGGCGGTTGATGGTCCAGGCCAGTCTCCAGGACCAGCGTCAGGCGCTGGCCGAACAGCTGCGGATCGGTTTCCAGGCGCAGCGCACCTTGCTCGATCGCCAGGCGCTGTGGCTGACCAGTGCGCTTGAGCGCGCCGGCCCGGTCGATCCGGCGCCGTCGTCGGATCGGTGGCAGGCCCGACTCAGGGCCGTCGCCAATACCCTTCACGGCGATGGCCAGGCAGTTCCTGAACAACTCACCATCGTCGATCGCCGCGGACAGGTCGTCGCCACTTGGCGACCGGACGGGAAAGTAGGTGCCACGGTCCCCTGCGCCACGGTACGTGGCTTGGTGACACGCTGGCGGGAAGTCGATCGCCGGCCGCTGGTGGCGGGAATTTGCGCCGGCGATACCCAGGCCCACTACGTCGCGTTGGTGCCGCTGCGGGCCTCCGGCGCGACAATGTTTCTCGAAGTGAGCAGCGATCTGCGGGCCGCGCTCCGCGGTCTGGAACAGAGCTTGCGAATTCCCGTGCGACTTGCACTCGGCAACGGACCTCCGATCTATCCGGTCGCTCCCTCGTCGGAGGCCGGGGAGAATCGTTTGCAGGCCGAGTGGCCGATCGTGGCCGATACCGGCAGCAAGGCGCCGCTGGTCCTGACCGCCGCGCAACCGGCGGGCGCGCTGATGAGCGGGCTGATCGAGGCGCGCACGCTGGCGGTGTTGCTGGTCCTGTTCGCCGTGATCAGCATCGGCGTGTTGCTGTACTGGTATCTCGATCGCACCTTGCTGGCGCCGATGGTCGCATTAGCGGCGCGCCTGCGCGCCGGCCACGCGCCGGACGCCTCCGGGATAATGGCGGCCCATCCGCTCCTCGACGAGATGGCGGACGTGGCGGAGGGTATCGATCAACTCGACCGGCAGCTCGACCGGGCACGGCAGGAGTTCGAGCAGGCCGCCTACCTCGACCCCATTACCCGCCTGCCGAACCGCCCGGCGTTTCTGGGCGGAATCGAGCGGGCCATGCACGCTTCCCCAGCGGGCAGCGCTGACCCGCTGGCCCTGCTGATCCTGGACCTCGACGGCTTCAAGGATATCAACGACTCGCTCGGCCTGCCGGTGGGCGACGCGCTGCTCCGGCAGGTCGCGCAACGGCTGGCCAGCAAGCTGCGCGGCTCGGACGTGATCGCGCGCATCGGCGGCGACGAATTCGCCATGCTGCTGCCGCACGCGGATTCCCGTCAGGCGATCACGGCCGCACGTCTGTTGCTGCAGACGCTGCGCCAGCCGTTCGTGATCGACGGCCAGCGCCTCGACCTCGGTGCCAGTATTGGCATGGCCCTGTTTCCCGATCACGGCCTCGATCACCATACGCTGATCCAGCGCGCCGACGTCGCCCTGCGCGCCGCCAAGGCCGGGATCAGCGGCTACCGGCTGTACGATCAGGACCTCGACTCCGGCAACGTCGCCCGGCTGGCCCTGCTCGGCGACCTGCGCCGCGCCGTTGAACAGGAAGAGTTTGAGCTGTATTACCAGCCCAAGGTCAATCTCGCCAGTGGGCGGGTGATGGGCGTGGAGGCGTTGATCCGCTGGCATCATCCGCGCGAAGGCCTGATGCTGCCCGACCGTTTCGTTCCGCTGTTGGAACAAACCGGGCTGATCCGCAGCCTGACCCCGTGGCTGGCCGACCAGGCCATGAGTTTTACGCGCCGCCTGCAGGAGCTGGGGCAGCCGCTGGTGGTCTCCATCAACCTGTCGGCGCGCGAACTGCAGGATCCACACCTGGCCGATACCCTCGCCGAGCCGCTCGCCGCCCACCGCCTCGATCCGTCGCTGATCGAACTGGAGATCACCGAGAGCGCGCTGATGGACGAACCCGAACGCGCCTGCCTGATGCTTGAGCGCCTCGCGTCGCTGGGTTTCCGGCTGGCGATCGACGATTTCGGAACCGGCTATTCATCCTTCAGCTACCTCAAGCGCATGCCGGTCAATACCATCAAGATCGACAAGTCGTTTGTACTCGGCATGCTGAACGACAGCAACGATGCGGCCATCGTCCGCACCAGCGTCGATCTGGCCCGCCACCTCGGACTGCAAATCGTCGCCGAGGGGGTCGAGAGCGTCGAAGTGTTCAACTCGCTGCGCGCGCTTGCCTGCGACAGCGCCCAAGGTTTCTACCTCAGTCGCCCGCTGACCGGCGACGCCCTCGTCGACTGGTTGCGCCATTCGAGCTGGGGTCTGGGCGGCAAGGGCCCGCGCGCCACGGCGGCCTGATATTGCAACCGCGCGCGTTCGCGCAACCCCACGGCGCACGCGCCAATTCCTGACCCTGTCCGGCAACCGCGGTAAGATGCGGTGCGCAATTCTGGACGAGGTCAGCGAACATGAATGAACTCTCGGGCAAGGTGGTGATAGTCACTGGGGCGGCCGGCAATCTCGGCCAGGCCGTGGCGCAGGCGCTGGGCCGGGCTGGCGCGCAACGCGTGCTGGCCGATCGTTCCTCCGACCGTCTGGCCAAGCTGTATCCCACCACCGGCGCCGAGCCCCTGCTGATCGGCGACACGGATTTCACCCGCGAGGAAGCCGTGGCGCAGATGGTGAAAACGGCCCTCGGCCGGTTCGGGCGCATCGATGCCCTGGTGAACACCATCGGCGGCTTCACCGGCGGCAAGCCGGTTCATGAGGACGATCTCGACAGCTGGGACCGCATGCTGGCCATCAATCTGCGTACGACCCTGCTGGCCTGCCGGGCGGTGATCCCGGCCATGATCGCCCAGGGCAGCGGGCGCATCGTCAATGTCGGTGCCCGCGCCGCTCTGGGCGGGGTGGCCGGTCTGGGTGCCTACGTGGCCGCGAAGAGCGCGGTGATCCGGCTCACGGAAACCCTGGCGGCCGAGTTAAAGGATCGGCAAATCACCGTCAATTGCGTGCTCCCGGGCACTATCGATACCCCCCAGAACCGCCGCGACATGCCCAACGCCGATCATTCCCGCTGGGTACCGCCGGCGGCCATCGCCGATGTGATTGTTTTCCTGGTTTCGGACGCCGCCCGCGCTGTCAGTGGCGCCAGCGTGCCGGTATACGGCCGCAGTTAGCCGTAATCGCCACACCGATTCAGGTCAGCAGGCGGCACATAAAATACTGAACGCCGTCGGCCACTTACACACTGGCTGGCGAGAATCTGCCTTTTTTGGCTGTGCTGTGGAAAACGGGGTTTCGGTGGTGCAGTTGCCTGTTGTTAACCTGTTGTTTTTGCAGAGTGATTGTGGACTGCGGAAAAAATAATCAATCTGACATATTGGCCCCCATTTCCGGATCGTAGGTCCGGAAAGCGCCAGACATGCACAGTTTTATCCACAGATTTTGTTAATAACCATAGCGGCTTAATAGTCAGTGGGTTAGAGGAACCTTCTGATCATCCTCTCAGGATGGAGCTATCGTGTTTCACGCTCTTGGTCCGGGCGCCAACCACCAGCGATGTTAGAGTTGCCGGCCATGTCATCGAGCGGTCCCGTCTACCAAGTTGTCGTTCCCTCGCCGCTCTATCGCTTTTTCGACTATCTCGCGCCGGCCGAAGGCGTCGTCCTGCGCCCCGGAACACGCGTGCGCGTCCCTTTCGGTGGCCGCACGATCACCGGTGTCGTGGTGGGCCGTGCGGAACGCAGCGAATTGCCGCCCAACCGTCTCAAACGCATCGCGGCGATCCTCGATGATGTGCCGTTATGGCCGGAAAACCTGCTGGCGCTGCTGGCCTGGGTCGCGGATTACTACCATCACCCCATCGGTGAAGTCTTTGCAACGGCCCTGCCGGCCTGGTTGCGGCAATCCCATCGGGCCGAGATTCGCGGCGCCCCGAACTGGCGGCTGACCAACACCGGCCGTTCGGCTGATCCCGAAGCGTTCAGGCGCGCACCGGCCCAGCGGCAACTGTGGCAGACGCTGGTGGACGCCCCGGACGGGCTGGACGCCGCTGTGTTGTCGACCCGTGCCACGCGCTGGCGCACGGCGTTGCGCGCGCTGGAGAAGCGCGGCTGGGTCGAACGCCACGAACAGCTGCCCCGGTATCGCGCCATCGCCGCGCCGCGTCCGGGGCCAGGGCTGAATCCGGACCAACGCGCGTCGGCCGAGGCGGTGTTCAACAGCCGGCACGAGTACCGGACCTTTCTGCTGCACGGGGTCACCGCCAGCGGCAAGACCGAGGTCTACCTCTCGATCATCGAACGCCTGCTCGCCGACGATCGTCAGGCGCTGGTGCTGGTGCCGGAGATCGGACTGACGCCGCAGCTGGTGGCGCGTTTCGAAGAACGGCTCGGCATCCGGGCGGCGGTGTTACATTCAGCCTTGCCCGAGGCCGAGCGCGCGCAGACCTGGCTGGCGGCCGCGGCCGGGCTCGCGCCGGTGGTCATCGGCACGCGTTCCGCCGCGTTCGTGCCCTTGCCGCGTCTGGGTATCGTCATCGTTGACGAAGAGCATGACCCCTCCTTCAAGCAACAGGACGGGCTGCGCTATTCGGCGCGCGACGTGGCGCTGGTGCGCGCCGCGCGCGAAAAAATTCCGGTGGTGCTGGGCAGCGCCACGCCGGCGCTCGAAAGCCTGCGTCACGCCCGTGAGGGCAAATACCGGTTGCTGAATCTGCCCGGCCGGACCGGCAACGCCGCGATGCCGGACGTGGTCCGGCTCGACATGCGCCGGCTGGCGAGCGCCGATGGGCTGTCGGCTCCGCTGCGCGAGGCCATCGCCGCGCGTCTTGTGCGTGGCGAGCAATCGCTGATATTTCTGAACCGGCGCGGCTTTGCCCCGGCGTGGATGTGCCACGCCTGCGGCTGGGTGGCCATCTGCCCGCGTTGCGATGCGCGCCTGACCTATCATCGCGGGCGCAACCGGCTGCTGTGCCACCATTGCAGCACCGACCAGCCGGTGATGACGCGCTGCCCCGGCTGCGCGGGCGAGGCCCTGCGCCCGCTCGGCGCCGGCACCGAGCGTCTCGAAACCGCGCTGGCCCGTACCTTTCCAAAGGCGCGGCTGGTGCGCATCGACCGCGACAGCACACGCCGGCGCGGCTCGCTGGAAGCCTCGCTGGCGAGCATCCATTCCGGCGAGGCCGATATCCTCGTCGGCACGCAGATGCTGGCCAAGGGGCACGACTTTCCGAACGTGACCCTGGTCGGCATCGTCAACGCCGATCAGGGACTGTACGCGCCCGATTTTCGCGCCGAAGAACGGCTGATGCAGACCATCCTGCAGGTCAGCGGCCGTGCCGGCCGCGCTGACAAACCCGGGCAGGTATTGATCCAGACCTGGCATCCGGAGCACCCGCTGTTCGATGCGCTTGCGCGCCACGACTACGACGCATTCGCGGACTATCTGCTCAACGAGCGGCAGGCACAGCAGTATCCGCCGTACTCCCATCTCGCGCTGCTGCGCGCGGAATCGCCGGCGCAATCGGCGCCGCTCCAGTTTCTGAAACTGGCCCGGCAGCTCGCCAACTCGCCGGACGATGTCACGCTGTTCGATCCCTTGCCCTCGCCGATGGAACGGCGCGCCGGCCGTTACCGCGCACAGTTGCTGGTGCAGGCGACGGAGCGCAAACCGCTGCACCGGTTTCTCGACGCCTGGGTGCGGGCGCTCAGCGAAGCGCGCGAGGCGCGACGCGTGCGCTGGTCGCTGGA
>CAKKRZ010000199.1 GCA_919902925.1 Acidiferrobacterales bacterium
GCTCGGATTCGATCGCCGCCGCCGTGGACGAAGTGCTGCGGCGCACCGGCGGCCGCATTTACGCATTGATCAACAACGGCGCCTTCGGTCTGCCCGGCGCGGTCGAAGACCTGAACCGTGAGGCGCTACGCGCCCAGTTTGAAACCAACGTATTCGGTACCCAGGAACTGACCAATCTCATCCTGCCGGCCATGCGCCAACACAACGAAGGCCGCATCATCCAGATCAGCTCGCTGCTCGGGATCGTGTGTCTCGCCTATCGCGGCGCCTACAGCGCCTCGAAGTTTGCGCTGGAGGCGCTCACGGACACGATGCGCCTGGAACTGCGCGACACGAATATTCATCTGTCGCTGATCGAACCGGGGCCGATCACCAGCCGTTTTCGCGACAACGCCTATCAGGCCTACCAGACGCACATCGACAAAACCCACAGCGCGCACCGCGACTACTATGAACGAGTAGAACGCCGCCTCGGCGGCACCAGGCCTTTGCCCTTCACCCTGCCGCCCGAGGCGGTACTTGCGAAAGTCATCCACGCACTGGCAGCGCGCCGGCCGAAGCTGCGTTACCCCGTGACCTTTCCTTCACATCTGTTCACCTGGCTGCGGCGCCTCCTGCCCGGACGCACGCTCGACCGGATCATGGCCAAGGTGAGCAACAGCGGCGAGCGCTGAGACCTGCTTGACCGTCATCCACGCCCAGGAATAGCGCGGAAGCTCATCACATCCCCATATCCCGCGCACGAAACTGCCGGAAACCCTAGCGCACCAGTCGGAAAAGGGGTATAAAAGTTGAGGATATTTCGCGGTCCGTTGTTTTAGTTACCCCCTTGACCGTGCTGCAACGGTGTCCAAAGGATGGAACGCAAACCGTGAGCGCCGAGACATTCTCCGCCGCGCCGCGACCGCATCGATGGCGGCCGGCGTGATGACCGTGCAGCCCAAGCTGCGTGCCGCCACGGCGGCGTTCGTCGAGCGTGCGCCGGTCCGCTGGATCGTGTTGTCGCTCGTCACGGTGGCGGCAGTCTGGACGGCGGCCTTAAGCTATCGCGAGATCGACCGCGAACTCACCGCGGTGGCGCTGATGCGCAGGGAGACCGTCGCGCAACTCACCGCGACCATTCTGGCGGGAAAGTTCGATCGCCTGACGGATGTCGCTGTTTCTCTCACCACCCGTGTACGATTCCGGGAGCTGGTCGCGGCGGGCAAGTGGGTCGAGGCGATCGAGCTCATGCGCGCCGTACCGCGCGATCTGCCGCTTATCGAACGGCTGATCCTCACCGACGCCGGCGGGACGCTGAGGGCGGACCTGCCGGCGATACCCGGGGCACGCGGAATCAATCTCGCGTCCCACGAATGGTTCCAGGGCGTGCGGCGCGACCGGCGGCCGTATATATCTTCGGCCTACACGCGGGTGGTGGTTCCGCGACTCAACATCTTCTCGGTGGCCGTGCCGGTTAACAACGCGCGCGGCGAGGTCACGGGCTTTCTGGTGGTGCAAGTTGGGGTCAAGCACCTGCTCGAATGGGTCAAGACGGTCGACTTCGGCCCGGAAGGTTTCGTCTGCATCGTCGACCCGAAGGGCCAGGCGGCATTTCATTCAAGGTACCCGGAGCGAGAAGAGATAGCCGACCTGTCGGCGACGCCGGTCGTGGAGAAACTGCGCCGCGGGGGACGGGGCGTGGAAATAACGTTCGACCGCACGGAAGGCGAGGACTCCATCGTCGCCCATGCGGCCGTGCCGGGATACGGCTGGGGC
>CAKKRZ010000200.1 GCA_919902925.1 Acidiferrobacterales bacterium
GGCCGACGCCGGGCGTCGAGTAGCGCACCTTGGCGATCCACGGATAGACCTTGTGACCGGGGAGTTGACCGCCCTCGCCGGGCTTGGCCCCCTGCGCCATCTTGATCTGCAAGTCGTCGCAGCTGACCAGGTAATGGCTGGTCACACCGAAACGGCCGGAGGCGACCTGCTTGATGCGCGAATTTCGCTCGGTGCCATAACGCGCCGGGTCCTCGCCGCCCTCACCGCAGTTCGAGCGCCCGCCGAGTCGGTTCATGGCGATTGCCAGCATCTCGTGCGCCTCCTGGCTGATCGAGCCGTAGGACATGGCGCCGGTGGCGAAGCGTTTCAGGATCGTCTCGACCGGCTCGACTTCCCCGATCGGCACCGGCTTGCCGACCGGCTGCAATTCAAACAGGCCGCGCAAGGTGGCCCGGTGTTTCGCCTGATCGTCCACGGCGCGCGAATATTCCTTGAACAGCGCGTACGAACCGGTGCGCGTGGCGTGCTGCAACTTCGCGACCGTCTCCGGATTGAACAGGTGGTACTCGCCATCGCGGCGCCACTGGTACTCGCCGCCCCCGTCCAGTTCCGCCTGGCCCGCCGGGCGCGGCGGGTAGGCGTGGCGATGACGCAGGCTCACTTCCTGGGCGACCACCTCGATGCCGATGCCACCGATGCGCGAGGCAGTCCAGGTGAAAAATTTGTCGATGAAATCCTGCGCCAGACCCACGGCCTCGAAGATCTGGGCGCCGCGGTACGACTGGATGGTGGAGATACCGACCTTGGACAGAACCTTGAGCACGCCCTTGTTCAGCGCCTTGATGTAGTGCTTGACCGCCTTGGCCTGGTCGACGCCCACCAGCAGGCCCTGACGGATCATGTCATCGAGCGTCTCGAAGGCGAGGTACGGATTGATCGCGCCGGCACCGTAACCGATGAGCAACGCCATGTGATGGATCTCGCGCGCCTCGCCGGTTTCGACGATCAGCCCGGCCTTCACACGCGTGCCGGCGCGCACCAGGTGATGGTGCACACCGGCGGTGGCGAGCAGGGCCGGGATCGGCGCATGCTGCGAATCCACGCCGCGATCGGACAGAGTAATAAAGGTATAGCCCTGGTCAATCGCCGCACTTGCCTGTCGGCACAGATCGTCCATGGCGCGCGCCAGCGCCGCGCCGTCGCCGGCCGCGGGGTACAGCATCGGGATCGTGATCGCCTTGAATCCCGGCTGGTCCGCGTGGCGGATCCGGGCCAATTCGGCGTTGTCCAGGATCGGTGAACTGAGCCTGATCTGGCGGCAACTCTCGGGCGCGGGCGCGAGCAGATTCCGTTCCGGGCCGATGGTGGTCGCCATCTGCGTCACCAGCTCCTCGCGGATGGCATCGAGCGGTGGATTGGTCACCTGCGCGAATAATTGCTGGAAGTAGTCGTACAGCAAGCGCGGACGATCGGACAACACCGCCAGCGCCGTGTCCGTCCCCATCGATCCCGTCGGCTCTTCGCCCTTCTGCGCCATCGGCGCCATCAGGATGCGCAGGTCCTCGTGGGTGTAACCGAACGCCTGCTGGCGCCGCAGCACGGTGGCGTGATCCGGCCCGGGCACGTGCGCCGGGGCGGGCAGCGATTCGAGCGGAACCAGGTTGGCCCGCAGCCACTCCTGATAAGGGTGGGCGGCGGCGTATCTCTGCTTCAATTCCTGATCGTCGATGATGCGACCCTGGGCCGTGTCCACCAGGAACACGCGGCCGGGATGCAGCCGTTCCTTGATGAGCACGTTCTCCGGAGGGATATCGAGCACGCCGACCTCGGAGGCCATCACCACCAGATCGTCCTTGGTCACGTAATAGCGCGACGGGCGCAGGCCGTTGCGGTCGAGCACGGCGCCGATCACGCGGCCGTCGGTGAAGGCGATCGAGGCCGGGCCGTCCCACGGCTCCATCAGGCAACCGTGGTATTCGTAGAAGGCCTTGCGCGCCTCGTCCATGGACTCATGCCCGCTCCAGGCCTCGGGGATCATCATCAGCACCGCGTGCGGCAACTCGCGCCCGGCCATGTGCAGAAACTCGAGCACGTTGTCGAAGATAGCCGAGTCCGAGCCGTTCTCGACCACGATCGGCAGAATCTTCTTCAGATCGTCGCCGAACAGCGGCGAGGCGCACAGCGCTTCGCGCGCGCGCATCCAGTTGATGTTGCCGCGCAGTGTGTTGATCTCGCCGTTGTGGGCGATGAAGCGGAACGGATGCGCCAGCGGCCAGGACGGAAAGGTGTTGGTCGAGAAGCGCGAATGCACCAGCGCCAGCGCCGACGCCACCGCCGGGTCGTTCAGTTCCGGGAAAAATTTCTCGACCTGGTCCGGCGTCAGCATGCCCTTGTAGACGATCGTGCGCGACGACAGGCTGGGCACGTAGAATTGGTCCTTCTGGACGAGCGCGCTGTGGGCGATGGCGTGCTCAACGCGTTTGCGAATGATGAACAGTTTGCGCTCGAAGGCGGCCTGATCCTTTACCGCCGGCGCGCGCGCGATGAAGGCCTGTTCGAAAACCGGCTCCGCGGCCTTGGCGGTTGGGCCGATGGACGAATCGTCGATCGGCACCCGGCGCCAACCAAGCAGCGTCTGCCCCTCTTCGCGCACGATGGTCTCGAACTGTTGCTTGCAGGCAGCCGCCTCGCATTCCTGGCGCGGCAGGAACACCAGACCGCAGCCGTAGTGGCCAGCGTTCGGCAGGGACATGCCCAAGGTCTTCGCTTCGCGCACATAAAAGCTGTGCGGCAATTGCAGCAGGATGCCGGCGCCGTCGCCGGTGTTCTCTTCGCAGCCGCAGGCGCCGCGGTGTTGCAGGTTCTTGAGGATGCTCAGGGCATTGGTGACAATGCTGTGCGAGGCAACGCCCTTCATGTGCACCACGAAACCGACGCCGCAGGCGTCGTGCTCGGTGTGGGGCGCGTACAGGCCGCGGCCCGGGTTCGTTTCGTTTTTGCTCATGGCTATCCGGTGACTCGCTATCCCCCTGCCGGCCAGCCGGCGGGCGGGGTCCGGGCGGTGCGGAACCGCCGAAAAACCCGGGATGGCGCGCAAAAGGGCCGGAAAGTATACCGGCGCACTGCCGACCGTTCAACGCAGCCGATGGCGTAAAACCGGGTTATTTCAGGTGTTTAATCGGGACGCGGGCGCCGACCCGGCCAGACGGGCATGCTCGGCAAGGGCGAAACGATCGGTCATGCCGGCGATATAGTCGGCCACCAGCCGGGCACGCGCCGTCTCCTCGCCCGGTCTGACCGCCGCCAGTTGCTCCCGGGTCTGGGGTGGCAGGCGGTGCGGGTCGGCCCGGTAGGCAGCGAACAGGTCCTGAATCACCTGGACCGACTGGCGGGTGACCCGTTGAACCTGTTCGTGCGCATACAGATGGCGCCGCAGGAAACGCTTGAGCGCCAGCGCCTGCTCCGCTACCGCCGGGCTGTAGCCGATCAGGGGTTCCGGCTGCGCCCGCACCGAATCGATGCTGGTTACCCCGGCCTGTCCGATCCGCCGGCGCGACTCCACGATGACGTCGCCCACCACCCGGTCGATCATGCGCCGGATCGTCTCGTGCACGGCCCGGCGGGAAGCGATGTCCGGATGCAGTCGTCGCACCGTTTCGTATTGCTCGGCGAACAGGCCAATGTCGCGCAGGGCGTCGATCTCGATCAGGCCCGAGCGCAGGCCGTCGTCCACATCGTGATTGTTGTAGGCGATCTCGTCGGCCAGGTTGACCAGCTGCGCCTCCAGCGACGGCTGGCGCTTGTCGATAAAACGCCGCCCCAGTTCGCCCAGTTCGGCCGCCAGCTTGACGCGGCAATGCTTGAGAATACCTTCCCGGGTTTCGAAGGTGAGGTTGAGACCGTTGAATCCGGCGTAACGTTCTTCCAGCGCATCGACCACGCGCAATGACTGCAGGTTGTGCTCGAAGCCGCCGTAGTCGCGCATGCAGTCGTTGAGCGCGTCCTGGCCGGCGTGCCCGAACGGGGTGTGGCCCAGATCGTGGGCGAGGGCGATGGCCTCGGTGAGATCCTCGTTCAGGCCGAGCGCGCGGGCGATGGAACGGCCGATCTGCGCCACCTCCAGCGAATGCGTCAGGCGGGTGCGAAACAGATCGCCTTCGTGGTTGATGAAGACCTGGGTCTTGTACTCCAGCCGCCGGAAGGCGGCGCAATGAATGATGCGATCGCGGTCGCGCTGATGCTCGCCGCGGTGCGCCGGACGGGGTTCGGGATAAACCCGGCCGCGCGTGTTGGCGTCGCTGGCGGCGTAGGGTGCCAGCATCAGCCGGTGGCGCGAGCGGCGGCCAGCGTCTGCTGCAGCGCCTGCGCGGAATAGTCGGCGGTGACCACGGCCTCGCCGAGACGCTTGAGCAGGACCAGCCGCAACTGTCCGGCCAGCACCTTTTTGTCCACGCTCATGAATTCCAGAAAACGGTCGGGCGACAGCTCCGCCGGTGCCTGCACCGGCAGGCGGGCGCGCACCACAAGCGCACGTACCCGCGCGACGTCGCGCTCGCTCAGCCACCCCAGACGTCGGGACAGGTCAGCGGCCATGACCATGCCCACGGCCACCGCCTCGCCGTGCAGCCAGCGGCCGTAACCCATGCCGGCCTCGATGGCGTGGCCAAAACTGTGTCCCAGATTGAGAATGGCGCGCACCCCGCCCTCGCGTTCGTCGGCCGCGACCACCTCGGCCTTCGCCTGGCAGGAGACACGGATGGCATGCGCCAGGGCGTCGGGCTCGCGCGCCAGCAGACGATCCAGGTTGTCCTCGAGCCAGGCCAGGAAGCCGGCATCGCGAATCAGGCCAACCTTGATCACCTCCGCCAGCCCGGCCGACAGTTCGCGGTCCGGCAGTGTTTTCAGTGTGTCGGTATCGATGATGACCGCGCGCGGTTGATAGAAGGCGCCGATCATGTTCTTGCCGAGCGCATGGTTGACACCGGTCTTTCCGCCCACCGAGGAATCGACCTGCGCCAACAACGTCGTGGGCACCTGGATAAACGGCACCCCGCGCTGATAAGTCGCGGCCGCAAACCCGGCCATGTCGCCGATCACCCCGCCGCCGAGCGCAATCAGGGTGGTTTGCCGATCGCATCGCGCCTCGAGCAGGGCGCTGTACACCCGGTTGAGCACCTCCAGGGTTTTGTGGACTTCGCCGTCGGGCAGGATCACTTCGACCGGATCGAATCGCCGCAGCAGCGGACGCAACATCGCCAGGTACAGGGGGGCGACTGTGTCATTGCTGATAATCGCCACGCGGCTGCCGGCGACGTGGCGCGTGAACAGTTCGCCCTCGGCCAGCAACTGCCGGCCGATGTAGATCGGGTAGCGGCGTTCGCCCAGGTCAAGTGTCAGCGTGTGCATGCGGGTCCACGGATTCCATCTGGGTGACGATATCGCGTGCCACGTGGGTCGGTGCGCGCGACGAGGACTTTACCACCACGTGGGCGGTTTCCCGGTATAGCGGCTCACGGACACGCAGGATGTCTTCCAGCGTCTGGCGCCGGTCCGGCGTCTGCAGCAACGGCCGGTGGCGGTCGCGGGCGGTGCGTTCGAGCAGCGTCTCGATCGGCGCCGACAGATAGACCACGAGGCCATGCTCGCGCAGGCGCCGGCGGTTCTCCGGCCGAAGCACAACGCCGCCGCCGGTGGCCAGGACCAGGCCTTTCCGGGCCGTGACCTCCTCCAGTAAAGTTGACTCGCGGCGACGGAAGCCGTCCTCGCCCTCGATCTCGAAGATCAGCGGAATCGCGACGCCGGTGCGCTTTTCAATCTCGTGGTCGAGATCGACAAACTCCTTGCGCAGCAGCTCGGCCAGACAGCGACCGACGGTGGTCTTGCCGACCCCCATGGGACCGATCAGGAAGATATTGTCCGGCAACGAACGGGCTGCCGGGTTGTCATCGGATACCGCGGTCATCGCGACCCTGTGCCCGCAACGATGGGGCGATGGCGGCGTCCCGTAGCCACGAATGCTGGCGCAGTAGTCAATTTCATAAGAATTTTCATTATCGATCCGACACGACCGCCCCGCAACGGGTGGCAGCGCCGCAGATGTGTGATTGTCTTTGTCCAATACCATTCTTGCCGGCTCAAAAACCAAGACGCCACCGGAGCCCAAGGCCCCGGTGGCGCAGCTTGATGCTTAAGGCGGACGAAACTCAGCGCAGGCTGAGCTTCTCCGAGAGGATGCGCGGCGTCAGGAAGATCAGCAACTCGGTCTTGTTGTCAGTCACTGACTTGCTCTTAAATAGCCAGCCGACGATCGGGATATCGCCGAAGAACGGCACCTTGGTAATGGTGTCCTGGCGATTGTGCTCGTAGATACCGCCGATCACCACCGTCTCGCCGTTGTCCAGCAGCACCTGGGTGTTCACGTCCTTGACGTTGAGGATACCGATGACCGCGTCGGTGAAGTTGTCCTTGGTCACATTGACTTCCAGGTTGATGCGGTCGTCCGGGGTGATCTGCGGCGTGACCTCCAGCTTGAGGGTGGCGCGCTTGGTGGTCACGGTCACGGTGCTGGTGGTGATGGTCGTGAACACACGCTCCTGGCCCTGTTCGATCTTGGCCTTCTTCTGGTTGGCGGTGATGACGCGCGGACTGGAGATGATCTTGCCCTTGCCTTCCTGTTCCAGGGCCGACAATTCCAGATTAATCAGGTTTCCGTCCGTGCCGAGACGGGCGATGGTGAGACCGAGCGACGCGGCGGGAAAGCTGGTACCGATACCGGGACTGCCGAGGTTCACGCTGAGACCGCCGGCATTTGAACCCACGGTACCCGCGGCCAGGATCGACGAGCTGTCGGTGATGTTGCCCGAGACGGCCGTGCCCTGATCGGTTCCGGCCAGCGCCGCCGCCTGGTCACGCGCCTTCTTGACGCCCAGGCGCACACCCACGGTGCGGGTGAAATCGTCGGTGGCCTCGACGATGCGCGCCTCGATCAGCACCTGGCGCACCGGCCGGTCGAGCTGGGCGATGAGCTTGCGGATCTCCTTGATCTTGCCGGCCGTGTCCTGGATCAGCAGCGAATTGGTGCGCGCGTCCACGGTCACCTGGCCGCGCTCGGACAACAGTGAGTTGGTGGACGTGCCGCTGGGCGTGGGACCGCCCGGGGTCGGCTGACCGCCGAGCACCGCGCTGCCGGACGCCTGCTGCGGGCCCGCGCTGGCGATCGGCTTGATGGATTTCAGCAGGGTCGCGACTTCATCGGCCTTGGCGTAGTTGATCTGGATCAGTTCCGTGACCAGCGGTTCGAGTTCCACCACCGACTTGGCGGCCTGCAACTGGGCCCGTTCCTTGGCGGCCACCTCGGCGTGCGGGGCGACCACGACGACGTTGCCCTTCTTGCGCACGGCCAGGCTCTTGGCGTCGACAATGAGGTCGAGCGCCTGGTCCCAGGGGACGTCCTTGAGGCGCAGCGTCAGGCTGCCACGGACGGTGTCGCTGATCACGAAATTGAGGCCGGTAAAGTCGGCCAGCACCTGCAGGGCGGCGCGCACGTCGATGTTCTGAAAGTTGAGCGAAAGTTTCTCGCCCGAATAGCCGAACTCGTCGACCTTCTTTTCCTCGGCACGCTCGATGATCGGTTTGACGCTGATGGTGAACACGTTGCCAGTCTGGTAGGCGACGTGCTCGTAGCGTCCCTTGGGCGTGATCACCATGCGCGTGTGGGCGCCCTGCGGATAGGTGTCGACGGTCTGGACCGGCGTAGCGAAATCGACCACATCGAGGCGCCGTTGCAGGCCGCCCGGCACGCTGGTGTTGAGGAAATCGACGACGATTTCGCCGGCCTGCTCGCGGATGTCGATTCCGACCGTCGGATCCGACAGGCCAATGACGATCTTGCCGTCGCCTTGCGGGCCGCGGCGGAAATCGATGCGCGTCAGGGCGTACTTGCCGGCCTTGCGGCTGCTGGCGAAACGCGTGGTCTTGACGTCCTGAGCGCCGGCCGTGGCCGTGGCCGGCGATGCCAGGGTGATCACGAAATTGTTGCCGTCGACCGCGGTGGTATAGGCGACCGGCTTGATCAGGCTGAGCACGATGCGCGCGCGGCCGTCACCGTCGACCGCGGTAAGCGACGACAACGCGCCCTCCTTGATGGCCAGGTGTTTCTTGGGCAACGCCACGCGCACACCGGGGAAATCGAGCGAGATGCGTGCCGGCTTGGTGATGGTGAAGGCGCTCGGCTCCGGCGGCGGACCCGACATGCGCAGCGTCAACTGCACGCGGTCACCCGGAAGCTTGGCGTAGAGCACTTCATCGATGGTGTTGGTGGACGCCATCTCCCGCTGTTGCGAGAGCGGCGAAGCACCGGCGCCGGTCGCCGCGGCCGGCGCATCGCGTCCGGCGGCGGCCAGTTCAACGGTGACCTGGAGACCTCCCTCAACCTTCTCGACCTTGAGCGTGCCCTGGCGATTGAGTACGAAATCGATGTGCACACTCTTGCCGTTGTCAGCCGGATAGGGATAGACGCCCTTGACACCCTCGTTGCCGCTCAACTCGGCCAGGGCCGTGCCCATGCTGCTACCGTCCAGGCGCAGTCGCTGGCGCAGGCCGTCCTCCAGGCTCTCGGCCTTGAAATTGGCATCGCCGGTAATCTTGATCTGAATCACCGGCTTGTCGCCGGGCTGCCAAGCCAGGGTTTCGACCGTACCGGCGCTGGCCGGCGACAGCGCAGCACCATAGAGCAGCAAGCCGAGCATGGTAAACACCAGCATCCGGCCATGAACGTGAACGTTACGTATTGTCATCATGATCCACCACCTGTGAAATAACACGCGCTATTCGGCCAGCGCAACACCCGATTCGCGCTCGACCCACTCTCCGAGCGCTCCCTGGACCAACTCCACCAGACTGATCTTGTCTTCGTTGATCTTGGTGATCATGCCGAAGTTCTGACCCATGTGGTCGCCAACCTTGATGCGATGCACTGTCCCGTCCGGCGCCTGAATGATCGCCCAGTACTGCTTGCCACGGGACAGGGTGCCGACCATCTTGAGTGCATCGAGCGGAAACGCCTCCAGCGGTTCCTTGCGCCGGTCGCCCGGCCCGCGTCCGCTGCCCGGGCCTTTGCCCTGTTGCAGGCGCAGGTTGAAGGCGGCAAAGGGGTCCGACAGATTGGAGGCCGCGTAGGCGTAGGCCTCCACCGGCTTCGGGGGCGGCAGTTCATCGATGCGGGGTTTTCGATCTTTGTGCGCGTCATTGACGAAACGGCGCAGATCGTCGAGACCGTCGTCGCCGCAGGCCGACAACAACAGGGATAACGAAAGGACCGTCAATAGACGCCGGTTCACAGGGCCCCCGTTTTGCGGGAGGGCTTGGCGACGGGTGCCGGTGAACCCTGGTCGTCAATGTAACGATAGGTATAGGCCTGGGCGGACATGTTCAGACGGTTGCCGCTGGCCGGGGTGATGGTGATGTTACCGAAGGTGACAATGCGCGGCAGGGCCGAGACGTCGCTGATGAACAGCGCCAGCTCGTGGTAATTGCCGGTGACCTGGATGCTGATCGGCAGTTCGGCGTAGAACTGTTTCGCGGTCTCGCGCTCGGGCTTGAACAGGACAAATTCGAGGCCGCGGCCAAGACCGGCCTGGGTGATATCGACCAGGAGCTCGGGCACTTCGGTGGAATTCGGCAACTGGCGCAGCAGGCTGCCGAAGGTCTGATGAATCTCCTCCATCTGCTGGCGATAGGCCGGCAGGTTGATAGCCTGCTCCTTCTTGCCGAGAAAAAGCTCGCGCAGTCCCTCTTCCTTTTTCTTGGCGACATCGTACTGGTCGAGCTCGCCCTCGATGATGAAGTACCAGCCGCCGCCCAGCAGCAGCAGGCAGATGATGCCGATGCCGGCGATCTTGAGCGGCAATGGCCAGCCGCCGATGTTGTTGATGTCGACGTTTTTCAGATCATCCAGAAAACTCATGACCCGGACTCCGGTTTCTTGACGGCTTGTTTGACCTTGACCGAGAACTCGCTGATCCGCTCGCCACCGCGCTGCCTGACGTTAATGACCTCAAGTTCCGGATTGGCGAACCATTCCGAGGCGGACAGGTTGCGCATCAGCGTCGACACGCGTGCATTCGACTGGGCCACGCCCTTGATGTGGGTATCGAGACCCTGATGGCTGACCGACGTGAAGTACACCCCTTCCGGCAGTTTGCGCACCATCTCGTCGAACACACGGACCACGCGCGCGCGGTCGGTTTGTAACTGATAAATCACGTTCATGCGCTGGATCAGGTCATGGCGCTTTTTCTTGAGATCGGCGATCTCCTTGATCTCTTTTTCAACCTTGGCGATTTCCTCGGTCAGGAACTGGTTGCGTTTGCCCTGCGCTTCGATCATGCCACTCACATGAAAATGTGCGTAAAACACCGCCAGGCCCATGACCGTCCATGCGCCGATGCCGATGGTGAGCAGTTGCTTGTCCTGCTCGCGGCGGCGCAGCTCGCGCCAGGGCAACAGATTCAGGCGGGTCATTCGTCGAAACTCCGCAGCGCCAGGCCGGTGCAGATCATCAGCGACGGCGCATCGTTGGACAACAGTTGCGGCTTGATGCGGGAATTCAGCGACATGCTGGCAAACGGATTGGCCACGATCGCCGGCACGCCGATGCGCGCCGCCACCAGCTCATCGATCCCGGCGATCTGCGCACATCCACCAGCCATCACAATCTGGTCGACGCTGTTGAACGGACTGGCGGAGTAGAAGAATTGCAGTGCGCGCATGATTTCCTGGCACATCGCCTCCATGAACGGACGCAACACGTCGGTCTGGTAATTGTCCGGCAGGCCGCCCTGTTTCTTGGCCAGGCCCGCTTCTTCATAGGAAAGACCGTAGCGACGCTGGATCTCCTCGGTCAGCTGACGCCCGCCGAAGACATGGTCGCGGGTATAGACGGAACGGTTGTTGTGCACCACGTTGATATTGGTGGTGGTGGCACCGACGTCGAGCATGGCCAGGGTTTTTTCCAGGCCGCCGCCGGGCATGTGCGCGGCCAATAGGCCATAGGCGCTTTCCATCGCGTAGGTCTCGATGTCGACCACACTCGGTATCAGTCCCGAGGTCTGTATCACCGCGAGATAGTCATCGACCACTTCCTTGCGGCAGGCGGCCATCAGCACGTCGACCTCGTCCGGATTGCTTTCGCTGGCGCCCAGCACGCAGAAATCCAGATTGACTTCATCGAGCGGGTAGGGGATGTAGTGATCCGCTTCCATCTCGATCTGCGCCTGGCGTTCGTTGTCGGCCATGGCCGCCGGCATCTTGATGGTCTTGGTGATAACCGATGCCGCCGGCACGGCGACGGCGACGTGTTTGTAGCGCGTGCCGGAACGTTTGATCGCGCGCTCGACGGCCTCCGCGACCGGCTCGACTTCGGTGATCTTGTGTTCGACCACGGCGTTCTGCGGCAAGGGTTCGACCGCGTAGCGCTCGACACGGAAAGAGTCGCCGCTTTTGCTGAGCTCAAGCACCTTGACGGCCGACGAACTGATGTCAATGCCGAGCAACGGCGGCTTCTTTTTGCTAAACAACGCCTCCAATGATGGCACGGGTTTCCTCTTATTATTCCGGAAGTTATACCGGATAAATATAATATGGATTAGATACTAAATCCAACTATAGACCATTACAAATTCTGTGTACAAATTCGCTTTTCGATGAGGGTCGCTTAGGTATACTCGCGATGTCGTTGCCCCGCCCAGAACTGCCAATCAATATAGTCTCTCGCTACCCAATTCCACATGACCGAGGCCAGTCCGCCGCCGTCCGAGCAGGGCGAAAATAAGTTCATTAGAATCAACAGGTTCCTGCTGAGGCAGCTCCCGCAAGCCTGGTGGATGCGCGCCCTGCTGGGGCTATCCGGTCTGATTGCGATCCTGGTGCTGGCCGCCACCCTGGTGGCCCTGGTCCTTACGCCGACCCTGCCCAATCTCGATGAGCTCTCCGACCCCCGCCTCAAGGTCCCGATGCGCGTCTTCACCGCCGACGGCGAACTGCTCGCGGAGTTCGGCGAGGAGAAACGCATCCCGGTCAGGATCGAGGAGGTGCCAGACCCACTGATCAAGGCCATCCTCGCCGCCGAAGACCACGCCTTCTTCTACCATCACGGCGTCGATTACGTCGGCTTCGTGCGCGCCGCCTGGCGCAACGTGCGCGCCGGCTCGCATGCCCAGGGGGCCAGCACCATCACCATGCAGGTGGCGCGCAATTTCCTGCTGTCGCCGGAAAAAACCTATACGCGCAAGCTCAAGGAGATCCTGCTGGCTTTCAAGATCGAACGTGAGCTTTCCAAAAAGGAAATCCTTGAACTCTATATCAACAAGATATTTCTGGGTCACCGCGCCTACGGTTTTGCGGCGGCCGCGCAAATTTACTATGGCAAGAAACTCCAGGAGCTCACGCTGGCCGAGATGGCCATGCTCGCGGGTCTGCCCAAGGCGCCGTCACGCGACAACCCGCTGAACAACCCGGAGAACGCCACCGAGCGGCGCAACTACGTGCTCAAGCACATGCACGCGCTCGGCTATATCACCGAAGTGCAATACCGGGAAGCGGTCGAGGCACCGCAGACGGCCAGCCGGCATGCCTTCCGCTTCGCCGCCGACGCCCCGCACATCGCCGAGATGGTGCGCCAGTACATGATCGAACGCTATGCCGAAAAGACCTACGCGGGCGGTTTCAATGTCTACACCACCATCCGCCTCAAACACCAGAAGGCGGCCAACCGCGCCCTGCGCCTCGGCCTCCTGGAATACGATCGCCGCCACGGCTATCGCGGCCCGGTCGGCCATATCACCCTGCGTGGCGAAAACGACCGGGTGCGACTCGACGACGCGCTCAAGGATCATCGCGAGGTGGGTGGGCTGATCCCGGCCATCGTCGTCAAGGTGCTGGAAAAATCGATTCAGGCCTACACCCAGGAAGGATCGACGATCGAGGTCAACTGGCCTGGCCTTTCGTGGGCGCGGCGCTACGTCGATGAAAATTCGGTGGCGGGCGCGCCCGCCCGGGCCTCCGATCTGCTGCGCATCGGTCACCTGGTCTACCTGGAACGCCTTAGTCCGCCGCTCGTGCCCGACCCCAAGAAACCCGATGACAAGATCGAATGGCAACTGGCCCAGATTCCGGATGTCGGCGGCGCGATCGTCGTGCTCGATCCAAGCGACGGTGCCATCCTGGCCCTGTCCGGTGGCTACGATTTCTATCATTCCAGCTTCAACCGCGCCGTGCAGGCCGGCCGCCAGCCGGGTTCCAGCTTCAAGCCATTCATCTACAGCGCCGCCCTGGACAAGGGCTTCACCCCGGCCACCACCGTCAGCGGCGCGCCAATCGTCGAGTACGACGCTTCCGTCGAGGTCGAATGGCGACCCGAGGACTACAACAAAAAATTCGTCGGGCCGACGCGCCTGCGCAAGGCGCTGGCGCTGTCGCTCAACCTGGTCTCGATCCGGCTGCTGCGCGCCATCACCCCGACCTACGCGGTCGAATACCTGGAGCGGTTCGGCTTCGAGCGGGAGCGGAACAAGCTGGGCCGCAACCTGACGCTGGTGCTCGGCACCGCCTCGGTCAGCCCGCTGGAGATGGCGCGCGCCTACGCGGTGTTCGCCAACGGCGGCTATCGCATCGAACCCTACTTCATCCTGCGCGTCGAGGACGGCAACGGCAAGGTGCTGGAGGAGGCCAACCCGGCGCGCGTCTGTCCGAACTGCCCGGACCCGAAAGCGGTCGCTGGGCCGGGGAGCAAGGACAAGAAACCGGTCGTGGCGGCGCCGTCGGTCCTGAGCCCGGAGATCAGTTTTCTCATGACCACCATGCTGCGCGACGTGATCCGCGCCGGCACCGGCTATGCCGCCACGGAACAGCTCAAGCGCCGCGATCTGGCCGGCAAGACCGGCACCACCAACGATTACCGCGATGCCTGGTTCGCCGGCTACACCCACGACCTGGTGGTGGTGTCGTGGATCGGCTTCGACCAAAACACGCCGCTCGGCCGCGCCGAGACCGGCAACCGCGCCGCCCTGCCGATGTGGATCGAATTCATGCGCCAGGCCCTGGACGGGGTGAAGGAAAAACCGCTGGCCGTCCCGGCCGGCATCGTCCGGCACTGGATCAACAGCGAAACCGGCGAGCCGGCGAAGGAAGGAGAGGAGGGCGCCATCGAGGAATTCTTCCTCAAGGACGCACCGCCGGGATCGACCGTTACGCCATCCGGTCAGCCTGAAGGTCCGCGACCGCCGACCACCTCGGCGCCGGCTGGCCCGTCCCCGGACAACATCCGCCAACAGCTCTTCTGACCGTGCACCCCCGAGCCGGCCACGCCAGCGACCAGCTACGCCGACGAATCTGTGCCGAGGCGGCGCGGTTGATGGCCGATGAGGGCGTGCGCGATTTCCACGCCGCCAAGCGCCGCGCCTGCGAGCGACTCGGTCTCGATCGCGACCACCGTCACCTGCCGGCCAACCACGAGATCGAGGCGGCCTTGCAGGACCATCTGCAACTTTTCCACGGCCAGGCGCTGCCGGCGCGGCGTCGGCGGCTGCGCACGCTGGCGCTCGAGGCCATGGGTTTTCTGGATCGTTTCGAACCGCGGCTGGTCGGACCGGTATTGTCGGGCACGGTGACGGAGCACACGGCCATCGAGTTGCTGCTCACCGCGGACACTTCCGAGGAAATAGGACACTTCCTCGACGAACACGGCATTCCGCACGATACGCATGAACGCCGCCTCCGTTACGGCGGTGATCGGCAAACCAGCATCCCGGCCTATCGCTTCGAGGCTGACGGTGTCACGGTGGAGCTGGCGGTGCTCGACCGCGTGGCGGCGCGCGAACCGCCGCTGTCACCGGTCGACGGCAAACCCATGCATCGCGCCAGCCGGCGTGAGGTGGAAGAGCTGCTCAAGCACGGCGCTTGACCGTCCTGCGCTCACGCGTGGACGCCGACCCGGCTCGGCGGACCTCATCGCCTGGGGGCATATCCCACGCTAGAATGGCCGCACCCGCCTCCCGCCCGATACCCTCCAACCCGGCATGCCCAGCCCACGCGCGACCCGCCTCCTGACCCATTCTGCCCGGGCGGTGGGGTTGTTTCTGACCGTGCTCGTAGCCACCGCCTTCTACTTCGGCGTGCCACTCATGGACCAGCTGGAGCTGGAAACCTATGACATGCGGCTGCGCACGCTCATGCACCCCCCGGCCGTACCGGTGGTCACGATCGTGGCCATCGACGATCAAAGCCTCAATGTCCACGGCCGCTGGCCGTGGAGCCGCCAGAAAATCGCCGATCTGGTTAAACGCCTTGACCGTGCCGGTGCGCGCGTCATCGCGCTCGACATTTTTTTCTCTGAGCAGGAAAACCGCGAACTGCTCGCGGCCATTGAACGGCTGGAGGCAGCGGGCGACGCCAACACCCGCCGCTTGTATGCGCCGCTCAAACAGGCATTGGCCGCCGACGACACGCTGTCGCGCGCCATCGCGCGCTCCGGCAAGGTGGTCCTGAGCCTGGTGTTCCTGCTCGGCGAGGAAGACGCCCGCCATGTCGGCGCGGCCGAGGCCGAGGCCACACAGCGGCGCATTCGCGACCAGGCCATCTCGATCGTGCGTACACGCGGCGGCGGCGTGCCGACCACGGTCAGGGAAGCGCGTGCGGTGATCGCCAATCTCCCGGCCCTGCAGAAGGCCGGCCGGCAGGCCGGACACATCAACATCCTGCCGGATCCGGATGGCACATTGCGCTGGGCCCCGCTGGTCATGCGCCATCGCGGCCAGTTCTATCCCTCGGCCGATGTACAGGCGGTACGCCTTTACCTGGGCAATCCGGCGCTGACGCTCAACCTGGCCAGTGACGGTGTCGACAGCCTGACGATCGGCCCGCGCGCCATTTCCACCGACGAAGACGGCCGGGCCCTGATACGGTACTACGGTCCGGAACGCACCATCCCCACCGTGTCGGCCGCGGATGTGCTGGCCGGCCGCGCCGATCCCGCCCGCTTTCGCGACCGGGTGGTGATAGTCGGCGGCACTTCCAAAGGCATCGGCGATATTCGCGTCACCCCGCACGGCGCGCTGTTCCCCGGCGTGGAGGTACGCGCCACCATCATCCAGAACCTGATCGACGGCAGCATCCTGCGCCGTCCCGGCTGGACGCTGGGTGTCGATTTCCTGGTGCTGTTGATCATCGGCCTGTCGCTGGCCTGGTGGCTGCCGCGCACGCGGCTGCCGCTGGCGGCGGCCATCAGCGGCGTGGTCTTTGCCGGCTATCTGGCGATCGTGGTGGTGCTGTTCCGCGGCCAGGGGGTGTGGCTAAACGTCGTCTACCCGAGCAGCCTGCTGGTGCTGATGTTCGTGTCGACCGCGCTCATGAAATATTTCACGGCCGAGCATGAAAAACACCAGATCAAGACCGCCTTCAAATACTACCTCGCGCCCAAGGTGGTCGACCTGGTCACCGAAAACATCGAACAACTCAGACTGGGCGGAGAAAAACGCGAATTGACCGTGCTGTTCTCCGACATCCGCGGTTTCACCACCTTCTCCGAAACCCTGGCCCCGGAAGAGCTGGTCCATCTGCTCAACGTCTACTTCACGCGCATGACCGAAGAGATCTTTCACCACGACGGTACGCTCGACAAATACATCGGCGACGCCATCATGGCCTACTACGGCGCGCCCATCGCCCGGGCCGATCACGCCCTGGCCGCCTGCCGCACCGCGCTCGGCATGGCCGACGCGCTCGCTGAACTGAACCGCGAGTGGCAACGCCAGCAGAAACCCACGTTCCAGATCGGCATCGGCATCAATACCGGCCCCATGGTGTTCGGCAACATGGGTTCGAATACGCGGTTTAACTACACCGTCATCGGCGATGCCGTGAACCTGGGCAGCCGCATCGAGGCGCTCAACAAGACCTACGGCACCACCATCCTGCTGTCGGAGTTCACCCACGCCCAGGTCGCCGCCGAGTTCGCCGGGCGTGTGCGCGAAGTGGACACCACGCGCGTGCGCGGCCGGCAGGAGCCGGTGCGCCTCTACGAGCTGATTCACGACGGCCGTTATCCCGACCTCGGGTGGCTGGCGGACTACGAGCGCGCCTATCGCGCACTGCGGGCGGGGGAGACCAAGGCCGCGCGCCAGGGTTTCCAGCGTCTGGCCGAAGAGCGGAACGACCCGGTCAGCCGCTACCACCGTCAACAGCTGGGCGACTGAACCGGCCTTGCTTTCCGCCGGGGTAACGCACCGGTAGAATCGGCGCGCCCTTCGCCTGACACTGACGTGAAACACGAAATCGAACAGCTCCTCGCCCAAACGCTGGCCGGCCTGCAGGCCACCGGCGCGCTGCCGGCCGGCGAGTATCGCATCGAGGTGGAACGCACCCGCGCCCGCGAACACGGCGACTTTGCCACCAATCTGGCACTGGTGTTGGCCAAACCGGCGCGCGCCAAACCGCGCGAGCTGGCCGAACGCATCGTCAAGGCCCTGCCCAGCTCGTCGTTGGTGGTGCGGGTCGAGATTGCCGGGCCGGGCTTTATCAATTTCTTTCTCGCCCCCGAGGCCGCCCTGGCCGTGGTGCGCGAAATCCTGGAGCAACGGCAGGACTTCGGGCGCAGTACCGTCGGCGGCGGCAAGCGCGTGCAGGTCGAATTCGTCTCGGCCAATCCCACCGGCCCCCTGCACGTCGGCCACGGGCGCGGCGCCGCCTACGGCGCCACGGTCGCCAATCTGCTCGCGGCCGTCGGCTTCGACGTGCACCGCGAGTACTACATCAACGACGCCGGCCGGCAGATGGACATCCTCGCCACCAGCGTCTGGCTTCGCTACCTGGAGCTGTGCGGCGAGAAATTCGACTTCCCGGCCAACGGCTACAAGGGCGATTACATCTACGACATCGGCGCCACCTTGCATCGCGAGAATGCCGATAAATATCGCCACCCGGCTGCGAAGGTCTTCGACGACGTGCCGGCCGACGAACCCGAGGGCGGCGACAAGGAAAAACACGTCGACGCCCTGATCGAACGCGCCAAGCAATTGCTCGGCCCGGTTGCCTATCGAACGGTCTTCGACCTGGGCCTGCAAGTCATCCTCGATGACATCCGCCAGGACCTGGAGGAATTCGGCGTGGTGTACGACGAGTGGTACTCGGAGCGGGCGCTGGTCGAGACCGGGGCCGCCGACCGCACGATCGCGCGCCTGAAAGCCAGCGGCCATGCCTATGAAAAGGACGGCGCGCTCTGGTTCCGCTCCACCGACTACGGCGACGAAAAGGACCGCGTGCTGGTGCGCGACAACGGCCAGAAGACCTACTTCGCCCACGACATCGCCTACCACGCCCACAAACTGGAGCGTGGCTTTGCGCGCGTCATTGACATCTGGGGCGCGGACCATCACGGCTACGTGCCGCGCGTGAAGGCGGCGCTGGCCGCCATCGGTGACGACCCGGCCAGGCTCGACGTGCTGCTCGTGCAGTTCGCGATCCTGTACCGCGGCGGCGAAAAGGCGCAGATGTCGACACGCTCGGGTGAGTTCGTGACGCTGCGCGAGCTGCGCCGCGACGTCGGCAACGACGCGGCGCGCTTTTTCTACGTGCTGCGCAAGTGCGAACAGCACA